>NZ_JAGPYR010000005.1:0-443025 GCF_020312125.1 Pseudomonas sp. P135 | reverse complement strand
TGTGTGCCCATGGCTCTTGTAATTGGCGACCCAGCGTCGAAGCAGGCTGAAATCGATCGAGAACTGACTGGCCACCTTACGAAAGCCGATATTGCCTTCAAGGTACGCTTTGACGACGGTGAGTTTGAATTGCTCTGAATACTTGGCCATTTGAACACCCCCATTAGGTCGGATTGGTGTCCAACTTCTTGGGGGCAGTCCACCGGCGTGGGAATGCCTTTCGTGACGCTCCGCGTCACAACTCTGCGCCGCACTGCACATTCAAGAGCTGACGCGGAACGTCGGCACCCTAGTCTTTTCCGTACACTCATGCCGCATTCCGACCGAGTCCAAGAAAGCAGTCAATCAGGTCTTTATATGTATTTAAGATCTAACCGACGAACCAAATATTCTTTTCAGGAACAAGCCTTTTTCGGCGATGATTGCCTCGCCACTTCGGCCTTAGGAAGGTGACTGATACCAACAGAACCTGGATTTTTATCATGAAAATGCAGGAGTGTATCAATGGGCAATGTCCAGACCGCAGCCAGTGCACATGACGTGCCCTGGCGCCAGACGCCGAGTGGCGACCTGGTCGATCTTGGGCGTCCTTTCCGTGCGCCGCTGGCGTTAGCGCGGCTGCAAAGCACCCCCAAGCCGATTCTGGGGCGGCGCGAAGCCATTTTGCTCGGTGCGCTGGCGCTGGTGTTCCATGGCGCGATCATTTACTGGCTGAGCCAGAACCCGACGCCAGCGTTGCCGGTGGTGCCACCTGAAATTCCGCCGATGACCATCGAGTTTTCCCAGCCTGCGCCACCGGTTGTGGAAACACCGCCGCCAACGCCCGAGCCTGTCGTGCAGCCGGTGGTCGAGCCGCCGCCTCCGGTCGAGGACGAACTGGCAGTCAAACCACCACCGCCCAAACCGATTCCCAAGCCCAAGCCACAGCCGCCCAAACCGGTGTTCAAGCCAGCTGTAAAACCAGTGGCCAAACCGGTTGAGCAGCCACCCGCACCTCCTGTACCTGCAGCCCCTATCGCCGCGCCTGCGCCACCGGCAGCGCCCGCACCAAAGCCGGTGACCCCGGCCTCGGCCAGCGCGGGTTACCTGCGCAACCCGGCCCCGGAATACCCATCGCTGGCCATGCGTCGTGGCTGGGAAGGCACTGTGCTGTTGCGCGTACATGTATTGGCCAGCGGCAAACCCGGCGAGATTCAGATACAGAAGAGCAGTGGCCGCGACCAGCTCGACGACGCCGCGCTGGCGGCGGTGAAACGCTGGAGTTTCGTTCCGGCCAAGCAGGGCGATGTCGCCCAGGATGGCTGGGTCAGCGTGCCCATTGATTTCAAGATCAAATGAGGCTTCAAGATCAAATAACGTTTCACGATCAAACCCGGCTATTCGAATGACCTGGCGAGCTACCTGAACCAAAGGCGCATCGCGACACAACCCATGCCTTGTTCAGACTTTGTTCATAGAGAGAGCTGCGCCATGAACCTGATTGCTTCGCCTTTTGAATCCATCGAACACGCGGTCATCTGGCTGCTGGTCATTTTTTCCGTCGCGACCTGGGGCCTGGCCCTGCTCAAGGGCGTGCAGTTTTCGCGCCTGAAGTCTCAGGATCGCAAGTTCCACAAGCAGTTCTGGGCGGCATCGAGCCTGGATTCAGCCGCGCAACTGGCCCACGAGCAACCGGGCGCTGCCGCTCGGGTCGCGCTGGCCGGTTACGCCGCCATTCAGGTGGCGGATGGCGCGCAGGCCCATGACCTCAGTCAGTCCATCAACCATCAGGACCGCCTTGAGCGCGCCCTGCGTCAGCAGATCGTCCGCGAGCGCCGCTCGCTGGAAACCGGTCTGGCCATCCTCGCCAGCATCGGCAGCACTTCGCCTTTCATCGGTCTGTTCGGTACGGTCTGGGGCATCATGTCGGCCCTCAAGGGCATCAGTGCGGCCGGTTCCGCGAGCCTGGAAACGGTGGCCGGGCCGATCGGCGCGGCGCTGGTGGCAACCGGTGTCGGCATTGCCGTCGCAGTGCCTGCAGTGCTGGTCTACAACTACTTTCTGCGACGCCTGAAACTGACGGCTGCCGATCTGGATGACTTTGCCCATGACTTCTATAGCCTGGCGCAGAAGAGTGCCTTCCGTGTGCTGCTGCATCCGGTATTGAAGTCCGGCGCTGCAGGCGCACACGCCGGGCAGAAAGTGCAGGAGGCCTCCTGAGATGGCTTTTTCCACGCAAGACACCGATGAAGTGCTGAGCGAGATCAACGTCACGCCGCTGGTAGACGTGATGCTGGTGCTGCTGGTGGTGTTCATCGTTACCGCGCCGCTATTGACAAACTCGATCCCGATCAACCTGCCCAAGACCGAATCGGTCGCGCCAGTGGAACAGAAAGACCCATTGGTGGTGAGCATCGACGGGCAGGGCAAGCTGTTCATCAACAAGGACGAAATCCAGCCGGACTTGCTGGAAAGCAACCTGAAGGCGGCCAGGGACAAGGCCCCTGACGTGCGCGTGCAATTGCAGGCGGACAATGGCGTCAACTACGGGGAAGTCGCGCGCGCCATGGCCTCCATCGAACGTGCCGGGATTACCAAATTGTCGGTAATCACTGCCAGGTAAAAGATTCATACCACCTACAGTTTCAACAGTTTCGGGCCGCATCCTCAGGCAGGTGCGGCCTTTTTTTGTCTGCATCGCAGGCATTTTTCAGTACTGACACAAATGCAGATGCTTATTCGTTATTGATATTTAAATATTTAAATCAATGTCATTAAGCTATATCGCATCGGACTACCGGAACATTAATCAGACACCGTAATGATCGCCACCGTCCGCCGCACGGATCGCTCGTTGTAACCAGAACAGAGTTTCTGGATCAGGGATTTTCAAGGGGTAGTGGTATGGGGAATTTCAAACGCAGTGTATTGGCCACGGCGATTTTTTCAGCCAATTTGCTGAGCGTCGCGGGCATCAGTGCAAGTGCATTCGCCGCAGAAGCGACAGATGAAGCAAACACTCAGGGTGCGTCCACCCTGGGTACAGTGATCGTGACCGGCACCCGTGCGCAGGAGCGTACCGCCAGCGCCTCGCTGTCGCCTATCGATGTGATTTCCGGTGACAGCCTGCGCAGTTCCGGCTCCAGCGAACTGGGCACCGTGCTGGCACGTTTGATCCCTTCGATCAATTTCCCCCGGCCGAGCCTGGTGGACGGTGCGGAGCTGACGCGTCCGGCGCAACTGCGCGGCCTGTCGCCGGATCAGGTGCTGGTGCTGGTCAATGGCAAGCGCCGCCATACATCCGCCTTCGTCAATCTGGGCGGGGCGGTCGGACGCGGTTCGGCACCTGCCGACCTGAATGCCATCCCGCTGTCGGCCATCGACCATATCGAAGTCCTGCGCGACGGTGCGTCGGCACGTTACGGGTCCGATGCCATCGCCGGGGTGATCAACATCATTCTCAAAAGCGCCGACCACGGCGGGTCGATTTCCAGCCAGTACGGCCAATACAAGAAGGGCGACGGGATCCAGCGCCAGGTGTCGGGCAATACCGGTTTTGCTTTAGGCGACAATGGCACGTTCAACCTTTCCGGTGAAGGTGCCAACAATGACTACACCAACCGTGCCGGTGACGACTTTCGAGCGTCCAGTGTCGGGTCCACCACTTACGGTCAGCAGGTGTTTCGCCAGGGCGAGCCACAGACGCACGAGGGCAAGCTGCAGTACAACGCTGAATACAGCTTCAATGATGCGGCGGAGTTCTATAGCTTCGGGGGCTACAGCAAGAGGCGTGGCGAAACCGCCGGATTTTATCGGCCGAGCAATGCCTCGAATAACATTGCGGCGATTTATCCCAACGGCTATCTGCCGCTGATCAATGGCACGCTCGAAGACATCTCGCTGGTCGCGGGCCTGCGCGGAGAGCTGGCGTATGACTGGCACTACGACGTGTCCGCCAACTATGGCAAAAACTCCTATGAGCTGCGCACCAAAACCATCAACACCTCATTGGGACTGAACACGCCGCGCTCGTTCTACAACGGCACGCTGACCAATGATCAGAAGCAACTGAGCCTCGATCTGTCCAGAGAATTCAATACAGCGTGGTTGCCTTACCCGGTATCGGTTGCGTTTGGCGCGGAATACCTGCGTCAGGGCTATCAGATCGAGGCAGGGCAAGCGGAGTCGTATTTCCAGACCGGCAGTTCCGGGCTGGGCGGTTTCCGTGCGGCGGATGCCGGCAGTTACTCGCGACACAACTTCGCCCAGTATCTGGACCTGGAAACCAATCTGACCGAGAAACTGGGCGTGTCGGCGGCCGTTCGCCACGAGGACTACAGCGATTTCGGCTCCAATGTCAGCGGTTCACTCTCGGCGCGCTACGATTTCACTCCGCAGGTGGCCTTGCGAGGCAGCGTATCGACAGGCTTCCGCGCGCCTTCGCTGGCGCAGCAGAATTTTGCCTTCACGTCGTCGCAGCTGATTGGCAACACCCTCCAGGAAGCGGGCACGTTTCCGGCCGGCAGTAACGTTGCACAACTGTTGGGCGCCGAAGACCTCAAACCGGAAAAGTCCCGTAACTACAGCCTTGGCCTGGTACTCCAGCCGCTGAACAGCCTGACCTTGACTGCCGACGTCTATCGCATCGACATTCAGGACCGTATCTCGCTGTCTTCCAATCTGGTGCTCAATGACACCGCCATCAATTACCTGCGCAGCAATGGCGTAGGCGATATCAACTACACCAGTGCCCGCTATTTCACCAACGCCACGGACACCAGCACCGATGGCGTCGATCTGGTCGCCAGTTACCGCTATCAGTTCGACAACGGCGTGCGCTGGAACAGCACGGTGGGTTACAACTACAACCACACCAAAGTCACCGACGTGAAGGCCAACCCGACGATTCTCGATCAGTTGGGGGTGAATCTGGTACGGGTAGACCGCAGGGAACGCATCGGTTTGCTGGGCGACACCACGCCACAACACAAACTGACACTGGGCAATGACCTGACGTTCGGTAACTGGGCGTTGCACTCCAACCTGGTCCGCTACGGCGAGTTCACCAGCTATCAGGCCGACAAGGTCAACGACCAGACCTTCAGCGCCGCCTGGCTGCTGGACCTGGCGGTCGACTACAAGCTCAAGAGCTGGGTCTTCACCCTGGGCGGCGACAACGTCACCGACAAATACCCGGAGAAGCTCAACGACTTCTCCTCCAGCGGCGGCAACCTGGCCTACAGCACGTTCTCACCCTACGGGTACAGCGGCGCTTATTACTACGGCAAGGTCACGTATAACTGGTAGCGCGATTTGCCGCTGACTGTCGTTCCAATGCGTTGAGTTTGTATAAAGCTCGTGACGCTGCAACACGACGCTATGCCTTGCTCCTGGGCACTGCACATAAACGAAAGCGCTTTTTTGGCGCGATGGCACTGACAACGCAAATTGCGACGTAAGTGACGGCTGAGTCCTGACGCTGATCCGGGGGATGCTCGGCAGGACGCCGAGCAAGCCGCACCGGGCCATGGAGGGCCCGTTGCGGCGACCCCCGGATCAGTGACAGGTCGAAGGAACCCGACGAAGTCGGGCCGGAAACGGAGCCAGGGGCTTTGGTCACTTTGGCCCCATCAAAGTGACTCGCCGAGGGGCGAAAAGGTGACCTGAGTCGGACCTCAATCCACCTGACATCCCGGAACCGCCGTGTTACGCAGAGCGTCGGCCGCTGTGAGGCAGCTGATACGGGGCAGAAATCTTGCAGTCTTCGGCGTGCGATGCTCCAGCGGGGATTTAGAATGCTCTGGAGCATGTCGCTATACAAAAAGTTATTTAAATAGCCTTTAGGAATAATCATAGACCGTCGTGCACACGCGCAAAGCAGATGACCAAGCAGGTTTTAATATTCTGATTTTTTATAATTAGCTTAGAAGTAAATGTGCTTTTTAATTGGATTGCCATACGCCTAGTCTTGTTGATCAGTCAGCAGTCATCCAGGAGCAATACCATGAGCAACGTCAGCGCTTTGCCAGTCCAGTCAGGTACGACGCAGTCGGGTGGCGGCAGCGTGCGCGACAGAGTGTCGCCGGAGGAATGGGACGTCCGGGTCAAGCTGGCGGCAGCCTATCGGCTGGCGGCGCTCAAGCGTTGGACCGATCATATCTATACGCACTTCTCGGCACGTGTGCCGGGCCCGGACGAGCACTTTCTGATCAACGCGTTCGGGCTGTTGTTCGATGAAATCACCGCGTCCAACCTGGTCAAGGTCGATATTGACGGGACGATTGTCGATGACCCCACCGGGCTGGGTATCAACTACGCCGGTTACGTGATTCACAGCGCCATTCATGCAGCGCGCCACGACCTGCAGGCGGTGCTGCACACTCACACCCGTGACGGTATCGCCGTGTCGGCCCAGAAGGACGGCCTGCTGCCCATCTCCCAGCACTCGATTGCCTTCTCCGGCCGGGTGGCTTACCACGGCTATGAAGGTATTGCGCTGGACTTGAGCGAACGCGAACGGCTGGTAGCGGACCTGGGTGACAAGAGCGTGATGATCCTGCGTAACCACGGGTTGCTGACTGGCGGGGTGAGTGTCGAGCATGCGTTTCAGCAGCTTCATGCCCTCGAGTACGCCTGCAACATTCAGATTGCAGCGCAGTCGGCGGGTAACGCCGAACTGGTGTTTCCGCCGCGCGAGGTGATTGCCAAGGTGGAGCAGCAGGCAAAGGCCATCAAGGACGGCCATGCGCCGGGTGTCGCACGGCACTGGAATGCCCTGATTCGCGAGCTGGAGCGTAATGACACCGACTACAGGACCTGAGCCTGCAACGCAGTGATGCGAGGCGCTTGAGGTTGGTGTAGTGTGCGCAGCCAAAACAAGGGGCGCACACATGCAAGACCTGCTGAACGAAATCCTCGATGAAGTAAGACCCTTGCTTGGTCAGGGCAAGGTTGCCGATTACATCCCGGCACTAGGCGAGGTCCGGCCTGATCAACTGGGCATCGCGGTGTACGGCAACGATGGCCAGGTGTTCAGCGCCGGCGACGCCGAAACGGCGTTTTCGATACAGAGCATTTCCAAGGTGTTCAGCCTGGTGCAAGCCATCAATCACTCGGGCGAGGAGATCTGGCAGCGCCTCGGGCACGAGCCTTCCGGCCAGCCGTTCAACTCGCTGGTGCAGCTGGAATTCGAGCAGGGCAGGCCACGCAACCCGTTCATCAATGCCGGTGCGCTGGTGATCTGCGACATCAATCAGGCGCGGTTTGCAGCACCGTCGCTGTCGATGCGCGACTTCGTTCGACGCCTGTGCGGCAATCGGGCGATCACTTCCGACTCCAAAGTCGCCGACTCCGAATACCAGCACCGTTCGCGCAATGCCGCGGCGGCCTATCTGATGAAGTCCTTCGACAATTTCCACGGCGATGTGGAAGACGTGCTGCGCAGCTACTTCCACCATTGTGCGCTGAGCATGAACTGCATCGATCTGGCCAAGGCATTCGGCTTCCTGGCGCATCAGGGCTTTTGCGCGCACAGCGGCGAGCAGGTCCTCACTGCGCGGCAAGCCACCCAGGTCAACTCGATCATGGCCACCAGCGGCTTGTACGACGAGGCCGGCAACTTCGCCTATCGCGTAGGCCTGCCGGGCAAGAGCGGGGTAGGCGGTGGTATCGTTGCGATCGTGCCCGAGCGTGCTTCGGTCTGTGTGTGGTCCCCGGAGTTGAACGCAGCGGGCAATTCCCTTGTCGGTATGGCTGCGCTGGAAAAACTCAGCGCGAGGGTCGACTGGTCGGTCTTTTGAGGTAAAAAGCCTTCTGAAGTGAACCGCGCGTCGAAGCGCGAACCAGACAGGAGTCATGGATTGAATAGAAGGCTATGCAAATCGCTCATGCTGAGCGTCGGGCTGCTGGTGCTGGCAGGCTGCGGCACGCAACGGGTTCTGGAACCCGAGTTGACGCCTGAACAGGCGCGCGCGCGGATCGTGCGCCTGATGCCGGTAAATGTCACGGATCGCCAGGCATGGGCCACGGATATTCATGCCGCGTTTGCCGCGCAGAAAATCCCGCTGACCACCGAAAACCTGTGTTCGGTGATGGCCGTTACCGAGCAGGAGTCGACCTTTCAAGTCGATCCTGCAGTGCCGGGCATGGGCCACATCGCCCGCGCTGAAATCAACCGCCGCGCCGCGCGGCTGCACATTCCCGATGCGCTGATCGCCACGGCGCTGCGCGTGCGCTCGCCGGACGGCAAGACTTACGGCAAACGCCTTGATTCTGCGCGCACCGAGAAAGACCTCAGCGCGATCTTTGATGACTTCATCGGCATGGTGCCGCTGGGTCAGGCGTTGTTCGGCAACTTCAACCCGGTCAAGACCGGCGGGCCGATGCAGGTCAGCATCGCCTTTGCCGAGAAACACGCCGAGGATTATCCCTACACAGTCGATGGTTCGATCCGTCGCGAAGTCTTCACCCGCCGTGGTGGCATGTACTTCGGTATCGCCCACCTATTGGGCTACCCGGTCAACTACACCGAGTCGCTGTACCGCTTTGCCGACTTCAATGCCGGCTGGTACGCCAGCCGCAATGCTGCGTTCCAGAATGCCGTGAGTCGGGCAACCGGGATCGAGCTGGCGCTGGATGGCGACCTGATCCGCTTTGACTCCACCTCGCCAGGCTCCACCGAGCTGGCGGTGCGCACCCTCGGTGATCGGCTGGGGATGAACAAGTCGCAGATATGGAACCAGCTCAAGCAGGGCGATACGCTGGAGTTCGAGGAAACCGATCTGTACAGCAAGGTCTTCGCCCTGGCGGACAGGGCGGCGGGCAAGCCTTTGCCCAGAGCCATCCTGCCCGGCATCACCCTGAAAAGTCCGAAAATCACCCGCAACCTTACTACCGCCTGGTTTGCCGAGCGCGTCGACGACCGACGCGAACGCTGCGTGCAGCGTGCGCCCAAGTGAAGTCGAATCATCGTGACAGGAGGTTCACCGTCATTGCATCCCGCTCGCCCCCGAAAAACGTATCCAGCACCTTTTGAAACACAGGCCGCTCAGGTGCTGCGATGCTGAACAGGGTCATGCTCGAATGCAGTTTCATGTCATCCGGCGAACTGAAGATCTGTCGCGCCGAACGTTCTACCTGAGGCGCAATGATGCCGGCGCACTGTTCCAGGCGCGGGCCCAGCACGGGGTGTTGCAGGTAAGCCCGCGCTTCATCGAGATCGGTGACTGCGTAGTGTCGCGCCGTGTCGCTGCGCCCCAGCCCCTGGATCTGCGGGAATACGAACCACATCCAGTGGGAGCGTTTCTGTCCGGCTCCGAGTTCCGTTAGCACCTGCTGGAACAGCGGTTGCTGGGCATCGACAAAGCGTTGCAGGTTGTAAGTATCTTTCATGATGAGTTTCCTGTTTTTCAACAAACCTGTGGTCGTATGATGGCCGCCCCTCAAGGGGGTTCGACCTGTCTGAAGAGTTTTTAAGCGTATGCCGGTTTTCAAGCGTTTCATTTCGTTCATGCAGCAGGCCTTGCGCGCCATGCATCTGGTCTGGACCACCTCCCGAGCGCTGTCCATCGGCCTGATCGTCGCCACGCTGATCGCCGGCCTGCTGCCCGCGCTGGCCGCCTGGCTCGGCCAGCGCATCGTCGATGCCGTGGTCGCTGCCATGCAGTTGCACGCCAGCGCAGGCGAAGCGCCGTTGTGGCCGGTGTTGCGCTATGTGTTGTTCGAAGCCGGTGTGCTGGCTCTGCTGGCGGCAGCACAGCGTGGGCTTTCGGTGCAGCAGGCATTGCTGCGGGTGCTGCTGGGGCAGAAGGTCAATACCCTGATTCTGGAGAAGGCCCAGACCCTGTCGCTGTCGCAGTTCGAAGACTCCGAGTTCTACGACAAGCTCGTGCGCGTCCGGCGTGAAGCCTCGACACGGCCGCTGGCACTGGTGACCAAGTCGTTGGGGTTGCTGCAAAACCTTATTTCGCTGATCAGCTTTGCCGTACTGCTGGTGCATTTCTCGCCTTGGGCGTTGCTGATTCTGGTGCTCGGCGCGTTGCCGGTGTTCTTTGCCGAGGCGCATTTTTCCGGCGATGCGTTCCGCCTGTTTACCCGGCGCGCTCCGGAAACCCGTCGGCAGAATTACATCGAAACACTGCTCTCCCACGAGGGCTATATCAAAGAGGTCAAGCTGTTCGGCTTCGCGCCGCTGCTGCTCAAGCGTTACCGCGACACCTTCGAGCGTCTGTACGCCGAAGACCGGCGCCTGACGGTGCGCCGTGATGGTTGGGGCTTCCTGCTCGGCCTGCTCGGCACGGCTGCGTTTTACCTGGCCTACGCTTGGGTGGTGGTCGATGCGGTGCATGGGCGGATCACCCTGGGGCAGATGACCATGTACCTGGTGCTGTTCAAGCAGGGTCAGGCCGCAGTAAGCAGCAGTCTCAGCGCCATCAGTGGTCTGTACGAGGACGGCCTGTATCTGGCCGACCTGTATGTCTACCTCGGTCAGCCGGTCACGCCGTCTGCCGGCAGCCTGACCGTGGGCGCGCAGCCCGGCGATGGCATGCGCTTCGAAAACGTCAGTTTCACCTACCCGGGGACCAGCCGTCCGGCACTGGAAAACATCGATCTGCACCTGGCGCCGGGGCGCAGCGTGGCCCTGGTGGGCGAGAACGGCTCGGGGAAAACCACGCTGATCAAGCTGCTGACGCGTCTTTACCAGCCTGATCAAGGCCGCATTCTGCTGGACGGCAGCGACCTGCAGGAGTGGGACGAAGAGGCTTTGCGATCGCGCATCGGCGTGATTTTTCAGGACTTCATTCGCTATCAGTTTCTGGTCGGCGAGAACCTCGGAGTCGGCGACACTCAGGCCTTCCATGATGAAGGCCGTTGGCGCGAAGCGGCGGCGCAGGGCATGGCCGCGCAGTTCATCGAACAGCTCGACAATGGCTACGCCACCCAATTGGGTCGCTGGTTTGCGGGAGGTCAGGAACTGTCCGGCGGGCAGTGGCAGAAAATCGCGCTGTCACGCGCCTACATGCGCCGCGACGCCGATATTCTGATTCTCGACGAGCCGACTGCTGCGCTGGATGCAGGCGCAGAAGCGGCGGTATTCGAGCATTTTCGCGAGTATGCCAAACGGCGCATGACGCTGCTCATATCGCATCGCTTTTCCAGCGTGCGCAATGCCGAACACATCGTGGTACTGGAGCACGGGCGGGTGCTGGAACGCGGTGATCATGACAGCCTGATCGCCGCCGCAGGGCGCTACGCCGCGCTGTTCGATCTGCAGGCACAGGGTTATCGCTAGGTAAAACCGGATAAAAAGTGTTGCAGTGAATGACCAGTCGGCGTTTTATGGGAGCCCTGTTTCAAGCTGTATCTTTTTGAATCAAACGGAGACATCGATGCAATTTCGTAAATTGGGCAAAACCGATCTGTCGGTCAGCGCGATCTGTCTGGGCACCATGACCTGGGGCGAGCAGAACACCCAGGATGAAGCATTCGAACAGATTCGTATGGCCAAGGATGCCAAGGTCAACTTCCTCGACACGGCAGAAATGTACCCGGTGCCGCCGCGTGGCGAGACCTACACCAAGACCGAAAGCATCATCGGCGAGTACTTCAAGAAGTACGGCGACCGCAACGACTGGGTACTGGCCAGCAAGGTCGCCGGTCCAGGTCGCATGGATCACATCCGCGATGGCAATCCGCGCCTTGACCGCAAGAACATCACTGCGGCGCTGGAAGCCAGCCTCAAGCGTCTGAACACCGATTATCTGGACCTGTACCAGCTGCACTGGCCGGATCGCAAGACCAACTTCTTCGGCGTGCTCGGTTACACCCACGACCCGGATGATCAGGCCGTCGAAATCGAAGAAACCCTGTCGGTACTGGGCGATCTGGTCACGGCGGGCAAGATTCGTCACTTCGGCCTGTCCAACGAAACGCCATGGGGCACCCAGCGTTTTCTGCACCTGGCCGAAACCCTCGATCTGCCACGTGCCGTCTCCATCCAGAATCCCTACAACCTGCTTAACCGCACGTTTGAAGTCGGTCTGGCGGAAATCGCCATTCGCGAACAGATCGGCCTGCTGGCGTACTCGCCGCTGGCGTTCGGTGTGCTGGCGGGCAAGTACCTGGACGGTGCACGTCCGGCCGATGGCCGTCTGACCCTGTTCGAGCGTTTCCAGCGCTACAACAATCCGCAGGCCGTCACCGCCACGGCCAGGTACGTCGCGCTGGCTCGCGAGCATGGTCTGGATCCCTCGCAGATGGCGCTGGCCTACGTGACCAGCCGACCGTTCGTGACCAGCAACATCATTGGCGCAACGAAACTCGATCAGCTGAAGATCAATCTGCAGAGCATCGACGTCACGCTGTCCGATGAGGTCATCGCCGGTATCGAGGCCATTCACACCTCGCAGCCCAACCCTGCGCCATAACCTGCACTGAACTTAATTTCAGCCTCGCCAGTCAGCACTAATACGCTTACTCCGAGGCTGAAATTGATGCACATCTCACTCAAGCAACAAGTTGCAATCGTTACCGGCGCAAGTTCCGGTCTGGGCGCAGGTGCCGCACGCGCGCTGGCAGAGGCCGGTGCCGCCGTGGTGATCAACTACAACTCCAAGCCTGAACCTGCCGAGAAACTCGCCGAAGAGATTCGTGCGGCCGGGGGCAAGGCGCTGGCTGTGGGTGCCGACGTTTCGAAGGAAGAAGACGTCGAGCGGCTGTTTGCAAAGACCATCGAACATTTCGGCGCGCTGGATATTCTGGTCGCCAATTCCGGCTTGCAAAAGGACGCGTCGATCGTCGACATGTCCCTCGAAGACTGGAATACCGTCATCAACGTCAACCTGACCGGGCAGTTTCTCTGCGCCCGCGCAGCATTGCGCCAGTTCATCAAGCAGGGCATGCGCCCTGAAGTGTCACGGGCCATGGGCAAGATCATTCACATGAGCTCGGTGCACCAACTGATTCCGTGGGCCGGGCACGTCAATTACGCAGCGTCCAAGGGCGGCGTCGACCTGTTGATGCGCAGCATCGCTCAGGAAGTGGGCGAACTGAAGATTCGCGTCAACAGCGTTGCACCGGGCGCCATCCGCACGCCGATCAATGCCGATGCACGCAAGGGCGACGCCGAGAAGGAAATGCTCAAGCTGATCCCTTATGGTCGTATCGGCGAGCCGGAAGACGTCGCCAATGCCGTGCTCTGGCTGGCTTCCGATGCCTCGGATTATGTGCACGGCACCACCCTGTTCATCGACGGCGGCATGACCCTCTATCCGGAGTTCCGTGGCAATGGCTGACTTTCCCGCAGAGGCGCAAAACCGTATCGAGGATCACGGCATCATCGGCGACATGCGCAGTGCTGCGCTGATTGCCAACACCGGCAGTATCGATTTCTGCTGCTGGCCGGACTTCGACAGCCCGTCGATTTTTACCGCGCTGCTGGACACCCCCGACGCCGGGATCTTTCAGCTGGCGCCCGATCTGCCTGACGCCAGGCGGCTGCAGATCTACCTGCCGGACACCAACGTTCTGCAAACCCGCTGGATTTCCGAGGACGCGGTGGTGGAAGTCACCGACCTGATGCCGATCGGCGAGGATCAGGATGATCTGCCGCGTATCGTGCGCCGCGTTCAGGTGCGTTTTGGCGAGGCCACGCTGCGCATGCGCTGCCGGGTGCGCATGGATTACAGCCGTGCCGACACCGCTGCGCGAGTCGATGGTCAGGACATCTGCTTCGAAGCCGCCGGGCAACCGGGCATGCGTTTGTCGGCAACGACGCCGTTGCGTCTCGAGCAGCACGACGCCGTTGCCGAATTTCATATGCACAAGGGCCAGACCATCGAGTTCATTCTCGGCGGAATCGATGATTCGAATGTCGCTGCTGGCCGCTGCTCGCGCTATTTCGATGACACCTTGAAGTTCTGGCGGCGCTGGTCCGGGCAATCGCAATACACCGGCCGCTGGCGTGAAATGGTCACTCGTTCGGCGCTGACCCTCAAGCTGCTGACCTCGCGCAAGCATGGCGGCATTGTTGCCGCTGCGACGTTCGGTTTGCCGGAAACCGAGGGCGGCGAGCGCAACTGGGATTACCGCTACACCTGGATACGTGACGCGTCGTTCACCGTGTATGCATTCATGCGCCTGGGCTACACCGATGAAGCCAATGCCTTCATGAGCTGGGTACGCGGACGACTGGATGACTGCTGCGAACAGACCGAGAAGCTCGGCATTCTCTATGCGCTGGATGGCCATGCAGAGCTGCCGGAAGAGCATCTCGATCACCTGTCCGGCTACGGCGGTGCGCAGCCGGTACGTATTGGCAACGAAGCGTACAAGCAGGTTCAGCTGGACATCTACGGCGAGCTGATGGACGCCGTGTACCTGGCCAACAAATACGGCGACGCCATCTCCCATGACGGCTGGCAGCATGTGGTGCGCCAAGTCGACTATGTGTGCGAGCACTGGAACGACCGGGACGTGGGCATCTGGGAAATGCGCGGCGGCGATCAGCACTTCCTGCACTCGCGGCTGATGTGCTGGGTAGCGCTGGACCGGGCACTGCGCCTGGCCTTCAAGCGTTCGCTGTCGGGGCCGTTCGAACGCTGGACCAAGGTGCGCGAGGAGATCCACAACGATATCTGGAAGAACTTCTGGAACGACGACCTGGGGCACTTCGTGCAGCACAAGGGCAGCCGCAATCTGGATGCCTCGATGTTGCTGATGCCATTGGTGCGCTTCGTCGGCGCCAACGATCCCAAGTGGCTGGCGACGCTGGATGCCATCGAGGCCGCGCTGGTGCGTGACGGGATGGTGTTCCGTTACCGCAACGACGACGATCATGATGACGGTCTGGCAGGTGAAGAGGGCGCCTTCGTGGCCTGCTCGTTCTGGTACGTCGAGTGTCTGGCCCGTGCCGGCCGGGTCGAACAGGCGCATCTGGAGTTCGAGCAGTTGCTGCGTTACGCCAATCCGCTGGGCTT
Source organism: Pseudomonas sp. P135 (assembly GCF_020312125.1). Lineage (NCBI taxonomy): Bacteria > Pseudomonadati > Pseudomonadota > Gammaproteobacteria > Pseudomonadales > Pseudomonadaceae > Pseudomonas > Pseudomonas sp. P135. The sequence goes on along the minus strand of NZ_JAGPYR010000005.1, from coordinate 428,071 downwards.
GTACGCCGAGGAATTCGACGCGCATGCTCATCACCTCGGCAATACGCCGCAGGCCCTGAGCCATCTGGCGCTGATCAGTGCGGCCAGTTTTCTGGACCGCAAACTGGGCGGTGGACAGGCGCTCTGGCAGCCTTGATACGGTGAAGAAACGGATCATGAAATGAACGTTCAACGCTTCAGCCATGATTCGTTTCACTTGGCGTGCAATGAATACCCCACTGGCTGTTCTTCAAGTCGGTGGTCTTGCGCCACAGTCGCGCAATAACTCAACCGCGGCAGATAAACGCCGTTGCTGCGCATGGCTGCCCGAATCGCCACGTCGTCATCACAGGTCGCCAGCGTGCGTCCGGCAAGCAGCCCGATCGCTTGCCCCGAGCGCATCGCGCCCATCGGTGTCCAGTCGGCAATGATCAACGCACCTTTGGGCACTACCGGCTCGTAGGCGCGCACGAAATGCTCAGCGGACCGGTCGCGCAGGTAGGGCACCATGAAGTAGCGAATATCGTCACGATAGGGCAGCTGCTCCTTGTGCGCCGGAAGGGTGATGACCCCGTTGGCGTACAGTGAATACGTCAGCAGGACGGCTGCCGGTGCCGACAATGCCGAGAGATTGAGCAACGTGCCGCGTGCCGCTGTGCGGGGCAGGATACGCCGCAACTGAATCATGCCGAGGATCGTCAGTATCGCTGCACCGGGCAGAAAAAAAGTAAAGCGGTCGGTCACGTTGTAGGAAATGGCGAACACCAGATTCAGCAGCGCGGCGCTCCATAACAAGCGCAGCCGGCTTCCCCTGGGAAACAGCAGCAGCCCCGCCATTTGCGGCCCGATCAGCGACAGCAGCAACAGCGCTACCGCGCTCTTCTCCTCGAGGAGTTTGTCGAAACGCAACAGACTGCCTTCCCACTCCGGCCCTGCAACGGTCGCGCTGGCCCCGGTCATGTAACGATGCGCAATGTCCAGCAGGCCCATCCCGGCGTTCAGGTCATTGATTACCGCAACAGCGGCCGCCGCGAAACCAAGCATGAAACCGGGCAGGGTGATCAATACTTGCGCCTTGTGCTGAAACAGCAGGTGCACGTAAAGCGGCAGCAGAACCACGAACGTCAGTTGATGAACCGAGGCCGCCAGCCCGGTGAGTACGCCAATCGCGAAGAGTTTTTTCAGCGGCGTCAGAAGCGGACTGTCATTGAAGTACAGCGCATAGGCCAGTAGCACGATCAGCGTGTGCAACAGGTAGACCTCAGCCTTCGTCGACACCCAGAACACACCATGGGCCAGTGTTGTCGCCGCGGCAGCGAGCAGCGCCTGGCGTGCACCCGCGCCAACGCTCTGCGCCAATCGGTAGACGACCCAAGCCAGCGGCAGGAGAAGCACCGAATTCAGCAGGCTGAGCGAGCGTGCACCGAACAGGTTGAAAAAAACCGTATTGAACAGCTGATAAAACGGATGCTCCAGTGGCCCGAGCGACTGGCTGAAATACAGACCCTCATGGGCGTTGGCCAGGAACATGCCATTGTCCATCCATTGCACGGGACCACTGGAGGCCAGAAAGCTCGCCGTGATGGCGGCACCTAGCAAAAACAGGGGGATACACATCGATGTGCGCGAATCGAGTGGCATTGAACCGCTCCTCCGTGAGGTGAACAAAAATGTCGAGCGTCTGTGTTATGGCCTCAAGACTGAGGATTCGGTACGGGTTTCGCGCCGGTAAAGCGCGAGAGCATCACGGCGCCGATGGCCACCGCAAACCACAGGGTCGCCAGACGTATCAGCACTGTGGCAGCAACCGCATCCGCCCCCGGCATGCCCTTGAACATCAGCAGCCCGACCATCACCGCTTCGGCGCTGCCCAGGCCGCCCGGCATGAAGCTCAACGCTCCCGCTAGCATCGCCAGTGCGTAGGTGAATACGGCAAAGGTCAGCGGGATCTGTGCGCCCATCCAGCCAAGCATCCAGTAAAACGCCAGTGCCTCGGCGCTCCAGGCCAGCAGACTGAGCAGGCTGGCGGTCAGTAGCACGTTGCCATGCAGGCACTGGCGAGCCGCAAGCAGCACGTTGAACAGCTGCTGCCACAGGCTGCTGACGCGCGTGTTTTTTGTGGGCAGTGAAGCCTGTAAACGCTCCAGCAAGTGACGGCGAGACAGCGCCAGCGAACCCGTCAGAACCAGTGCCAGGCCGAGCAGGATCACCGGCTGCGCCTGCGGATACCACGACAGGCCGAACAGCGTGAGCAGTACGATGGCCAGCAGATCGGAAAGACGCTCGCTGACAAACGCGGCAAAGCTTTGCGGGTATGGCACGCCCAACGGCCTGAGCAATACCCCACGCAGCGCTTCACCGGCCTTGCCGGGAGTCGTGGTCAGGGCGAAGCCAGCCAGATAGATCCGCAGGCTTTTTCGCCAGGCCAACGAATGCCCCAACACTGAAAGGTAGAGTTGCCAGCGGACGAAGCGCAGCGCGTAGTTGATTGCAGACATCAACAACGCCACGCCGATGCCGAGCAGCCCGACCTTGCCCGTGGCTGCGCTGACCGCCTGCCAGCCGCCCCACAGCGAGAAACCCAGATACCCCATGGCCGAGACGACGATCGACAGAAGCACTGCCCGATAGCGCCATCCGGACAGCAACAGCAAGCCGCTCACAGGTTGAGCCTTTTGAACAACGGCTGCGGGATCGAGCGAATCACCCACATGATCCATGCCCAGAAGCCCGGCGCGTAAAGGCTTGTTGATTGGCGTGCGATGCCATTGACGATGCGTTCAGCAACGTCTTCCGGTTGCGCCACAAGCCAGGCCGGCAGTGGCAGACCCCGGGTCATGGGCGTGTCGACAAAGCCTGGTTTTATGGTCACTACGTGTACGCCCAGCTTGAACATCCGCGCCTGTAACCCGTCGCAGAACGTCGAGACGGCAGCCTTGGCCGAGCCGTACAGATAATTGGAAGGGCGTCCGCGATCGCCCGCGACCGAGGAAATCACCGCCAGTGTGCCGCAACGCTGAACCTCGAACTGCCTGGCCAACACGGTCAGCAAGGCAATCACCGATGCGCCATTGGTGATGAATTCCTGCACGGCCAGCCCTGCGTTCTGCTCGCAGGCCTTCTGATCGGGCAAGGTGCCGTGAGCCAGAAGCACGACATCGATCTGCTGCAGTACAGCCAGACAATCAGCCAGCATCGCCGGGTGCTCCGAGAAGTGCGTGACGTCCATTTGATAGGTGTCTACGTGTCCGGCACCGCGAGCCCTGAGGTCGGCGGCATTGCTCACGAGCTTGTCCGTATTACGCGCCACCAGGAAAAAATCACAGCCTTGCGTGGCCCAGCGTCGGGCGCAGGCATGGGCAATGGTTGATGTAGCGCCAATGATCAGAATCTTTTTCATGACATCACTCGTTTCCAGAAGCGGGACATCAAAGAGGGGTCGCGCAGGGCTTCCAGTTGTTCCCACGCCGGATAGGCCTGACGGAAGTCGCTGCCGCTCATGTGTGCATCCTTGGCCGGGTACAGTCGTCCACCCGCGTCACGGACAATGGCATCCAGACGCGGGAACAGTGACTCGGCCAGATCGCGCGTTTGCGCAAAGTCCAGTGCCAGCGAGGTGCCCTGCATCGGAAAAGACAGCAGCCCGGGCGAGACGATGTCACCGCAGCGCTTGAGCACTGCGAGGAATGACCCCTGTCCCGAGGCTGCGATGGCATCGAGCAGCAGCTGCATGGCCTGGGGTGCGCAGTGCTCGGGAATCACGCACTGGTATTGCTGAAACCCCTTGCGACCATAAAGACGGTTCCAGTGCAGCACTCGATCCAGCGGGTAGAAGAACGCCTCGCAGGCGCTGCGACGGGGCCTCGGCAGGTCTGAGTGCGCGTGCCAGTACAGCGAATTGAACGCACGCAAGGACAGGCTGTTGATCAGCGACACCGGAGGCGTGAACGGCACGTTCAGGCGATTGCGCGCCTCAACCGACAGTGACCCGTAACGGGCGTGGTCACCGACCATGTAGACCCCGCGGCCGCTATGCGCACCACGGGCCAGGCAGTCGATCCAGGCCACGCTGTATTCATGCTGCGCATCCAGCTCGTGCGACAGCGTAAAGAACTCCGCCAGATTGGCGAAGCGCACTGCCGTACTGTCGATCTGGCTGCTGCGGATCGGCATCAGTTGCAGCTCGACCCAACTGATAACACCGGTCAGACCGAGGCCGCCAATGCTGGCGGCGAAAAACTGCGGATTGTCCACGGCCGAGCAGACCATGGGCGGCTGGTCATGACGGATCAGCTCGAAGCGCATGACATGACAGCCAAAGGTGCCGCGCCGATGATGGTTCTTGCCGTGTACATCATTGGCCAGCGCGCCGCCTATCGTCACGTACTGTGTGCCAGGCGTGACCGGTAGAAACCAGCCGTGCGGGATCGCTGCCGCGAGCAGTTGCGACAGTGTCATGCCCGCTTCCAGTTGCACCACGCCGCGCTGCCAGTCGGCAGCAATGAAGCGATCCAGCCCGCGCATGTCCAGTACGTGAGCGCTGCTGGCCAGACAGCTGTCGCCGTAGCTGCGGCCGTTGCCGAAGGGCAGGCTGGTGTGATGGTGTGCAACGGTTTGCGAGATGTGCGCGGGCAAGCGTTTTATCGAGTCACATTCGTGACCCTGCTGGGCAACCTGCGGGTAGCGACCCCAGGAATAGAGAGGCCCGCTCATGCTGCGACCCAGAACACCAGCAGGAACAGCAAGCCGATCCCCTGGCTGATCCGGTCGCGAATCGCGAAAACCACCGGGTCCTCGTTCATTTCGCCGCGATGGGTGAGCATCCAGATCCGGGTGATCCAGAACAACAGCAATGGGCAGGCCAGCCAGATAACGTGCGGGTGCTGATACAAGGCCACCGTCGCACCTTCATGGATGTAAAGCGCCAGCACCATCACTGCCAGATTGCCTGACGAGGCCCCCAACGAGGCGATCATGTCCAGATCGCCCGGGTAGTAACCACGGCCAGCCGTCTTGCCTGTTACAGCGCGCAGTCGTGCCTCGCGCAGTTCGGCATAGCGCTTGACCAGCGCCAGGCTGAGAAACAGAAACATCGAAAACGCCAGAATCCAGAACGTCAGTGGCAATTGAAACGCTGCCGCACCGGCCAGGATGCGCGTGGTATAGAGCATCGCCAGAACGATGACGTCGACGGCCATGTGGCGCTTGAGGTAAAGCGAATAAACCAGCGTCAGCAGGTAATAGGCTGCCAGCACCGCCGAAAACTGCCACGGCAATCCTGTTGCCGCAGCGGAGAAGGCTGCGGCGAGCAACAGCAGTATGACCAGCAGGCCGGATTTTATCGACAGCGCACCACTGGCGAACGGGCGCTCGCGCTTGCTTCTGTGGTGGCGGTCGTCTGCCAGGTCAAGGAGGTCGTTGAGCAGGTATACACTGGATGCGCACAGCCCGAAACACAGAAAGGCCAGCAAACCGTCGAGCAGCAACTGCGTGCTCTGGACCTGATGGGCAGCCAGCAGGGGCACAAAAATCAGCGCGTTCTTCAGCCATTGGTGCAGGCGCAGCGCTTTGCGCCAGGCGCTGGTCCCGGACGTTACCGATTGGATAACCTGCTCGACATTGCCTTGTGCCCGCGCCTTGCGCTCCACACCGGCAAGCGGGCTGGCGACGATGGCCTTGCGTGAGACACCCCAGATGCACAGATCGTCCCGGGAGTTGCCGATGTAATCGAAGCCCTGCTCACCATAGTGGCTAACCAGCAAATCGCGTTTACGATGCGCGGAAAGGTTGGTTCTACCGTCCGAGGCCCACACCTGATCGAACAGTTGCAGATGTGCCGCGATCCGGTTGGCGAGGGTTTCGTGCGAGGCGGTGGCCAGAATCACGCTTCTACCGGTCTGCCGCTCGGTCTGAATGTAATCAATGACGTCAGCGTTGAACGGCAGTAACGCAACGTCAATGTCGGTACCCAGCGCCAGGCCTTGCTTGAGAGACGCCTTGCCCTGCAGCAGCCAGGCGAAAAGACTGAACAGCTTTAACGGATGACCACGGATAAACGCCACGGCGGTTTCAAACAGCATGTCGGATCGCAGCAATGTTCCGTCGAGGTCGACAACCAGCGGTGTATGAACCTCAAGAATTCTTCCTTGAATACCGGGCATGAATAGTTGCTCCTGTGAACGTGAGCGCACTATGGAACGAAAACGGACATTCGCCACTTCAATAAAGTTAAACGCTATCGATAATTCAGCCGTGCCGATGGCGTCAGAAAAATCAGCTGTTTGACACTATTCGCCACACGACGGCTATTGATCCGTTATTCGATCAAAGACCGGAATCTGGCGGTGGCAACGGTAATGGCTGGCGAGTGCCGCGCCACCCATCGCGATCTGGCCGAGGCCTTGCGCTTCCGGCGATTCTTTGCCGATCGGTATCAGCGACTCCGCGTGACCCGTTGCAGATCCCGGCCCCGCGCGGACTGCGCTTGAGGTGTTCATTGGTCGCAGACATCAAAAAAATAATGAATTTCTTTGCCACGAATACAGTCACCTATACTTCAAGCCACTGCTGAAAAAGGATCAGACTTTCAATGGCACTTCCAAAGCATTACCGCATTGATTATCTGCTAAATGGTTCGTTCAAGAGTTTTTATATACGAACCGAGAATATGGATAACGCTGAAGCATGGCACTGTGCAAGTGTCGACGCAGGTCTCGCACGCATACCGAAATACCGTTTGGAGAAGGTCGCGCGGGTGTCGAAACCGTACGCCGAGCACTTCGGTGTCACCAACGTTGAGTGGGCTCAGGCCTGAGCCCACTCAGCTCTGCACTCGTCAGCGGTGAGCGATCTGCTCCAGCGCAAGATTGCGTGTGCGCGGCCCGAACCGGCCGATGGTGACGATCACGATCAACATGCTGCCGACGATGAAGGCCAGTACGCCCGGCGTGCCGAAGTGGTCGAGAAATATCCCGATCAGCAGGCTGCTGAACACCGTTGACAGTCGGCTGAACGAGTAACAGAAGCCCACTGCGCGAGCGCGGATGTTGGTCGGGAACAGCTCACCCTGATACGAGTGGTAGCTGAAGCTCAGCCATGCGTTGCAGAACGTGATCATGATCCCGCAGAAAATCAGTCCTGCCGCGCTGCTCTGAAAGGCGAACAGGCTGCCAAAAATCATGGCGCCCAATGCGGAGCCGACGATTTGCCATTTGTTCTCGAAGCGGTTGGCAAATTTCACGAACAGCAACGGCCCCAGCGGATAAGCCAGCGTGATCACGAACGCATACGCCAGGCTATGGGTGACGCTCAGGCCCTGACCAGAAAGCAGGGCAGGCAGCCAGTTGCCGAAGCCAAAGAAACCGATGGCCTGAAAAACGTGAAACACGATCAGCATCAAGGCGCGGCGACGATAGGGTGGCTGCCACATGTCGGCAAATCGACCGTTGCCTGACAGCGCTACGTTTTCCGGTTCAGGCTCATCCAAGGGCTTGCCGTGGTCTCTGATACAGCGTGCTTCAATGCCGTCCATGATGCGCTCGGCTTCATCGAAGCGTCCCTTCTGTGCCAGCCAGCGCGGCGATTCCGGCAGCGCCGAGCGCAGCCACCAGACGAACAGGGCGAAGACTGCACTGCTGATCACTACCCAGCGCCAGCCGGAAAAACCGAAAGGGTCCTGGGGCACCAGCCACCATGACATCAGCGCGACGCTGGGCACTGACAGAAACTGAATGAAGAAGGCAAAGGCGAACGCCGAACTGCGTATGCGCTTGGGCACCAGTTCCGACAGGTAGGTGTCGATGGTGACCAACTCGACCCCCAGGCCGATACCCACGACGAAGCGCATGCCTATCACGCCCAGCGCAGAGGTCTGCAGGCCCATGATCACGGTGGCAACGGTGTACCAGATCAGCGCGAAGGTGAAGATCGCGCGGCGTCCGTAACGATCGGCAATCGGGCTGACGAGGCTGGCTCCGAAAAACAGTCCCAGAAAAGTTGCCGAGGCAAAGGCTGCCTGATCGGAAAAGCCGAACAGACCCTGACTGCCGGTGGCGAAGATCCCGTCGCGAATCAGGCCGGGACTGATGTAGGCGGTCTGGAACAGGTCGTAGAGCTCGAAAAAGCCGGCGATGGACAGCAGGGCGACCAGTCGCCAGATGGTCGCGACCGCAGGCAGTCGGTCAATACGCGCCGAGATGTACGCTGCCCGCAACGGCTCGTTCGCGGTTGCCTCGGTATGAGGTAATGAGGTCATGGATGGCCATCCTGAGTTCTTGTTAAGGCCTGAATACTACTCCTTACAATTTGTAATCATTGGTCTTTTAATGCAGTTATCGGGGTATAAAAGATGAAAAATTGTTTACTGGGTCATTTTTTTGACTTTTTATATCGGATCCATTAGGTCGCTGGAATTAAGTGAACATGAGGACGGTGCAGCGGTGACCGTGTCAGGCAGGGAGGTACGCGAAAAACAGCAGGCATGAAGCCATCAACGATGTATCAACATGTGTCGCAAAACTTTAGGATTGGGCCTTAACTATCTGCATGCCGGGTTCCCGTGACGTACAAACTGCCCACTACTGCCACCGCTCCTTTCTGCCCTTCGGCGACCACGGACAGTGTGGCCATTCCGCCGAACGCGTCCTTGCTGCGCAAGATGACGCTGTTTGTCGGGCCTGGCCTGCTGGTTTCCATCGGCTATATGGATCCTGGTAACTGGGCGACCGCCATCGAGGCCGGGTCGCGCTTCGGCTATTCGCTGCTGTTCGTGGTGGTCCTGGCCAGCCTCTCGGGCATGGTCTTGCAGAACCTTTGTTCGCGGCTGGGCATCGCGACCGGCCGTGATCTGGCGCAACTGTCCTCCGCACGCTACAGCCGCAAGGTCGCCAAGGGCCAGTGGTTGCTGGCAGAACTGTCGATCATTGCCACCGATCTGGCGGAAGTGCTGGGCGCTGCGCTGGCGTTTCATCTGTTGCTCGGCGTTTCCATCACCACCGGTGTGGCGCTGACCGCTTTCGATACGCTGATTGTGCTGGCCTTGCAGGGCGCCAATTTTCGTCGTCTGGAAGCCATCGTGCTGGGGCTGATTGCAACCATCGCCAGTTGCTTTGCCGTCGAGTTGTTTCTGATCAAGCCATTCTGGCCGGATGTCGTCGCGGGTCTGAAGCCGAGCTGGGATGTGTTGAGCAGCCAGGAGCCGCTGTACATCGCCATCGGCATTCTGGGCGCCACCGTCATGCCGCATAACCTTTATCTGCATTCGTCTGTGGTGCAGACGCGGGTCAACGGTTCGGACCAGGCCAGCAAGGCCAGCGCCATTCGCTACGCGCGGCTGGACACCATCGGTTCGCTGAGCCTGGCGCTGCTGATCAATGCGGCGATTCTGATCCTCGCTGCTGCAGCGTTTCACAAGACCGGGCATACCGAGGTGGTCGAGATTCAGGACGCCTATCACCTGCTTGATCCGCTGGTGGGTGGTGCGATCGCCAGCGTGCTGTTCGGTATTGCCTTGCTGGCGGCGGGGCAGAGCTCGACCTTCACCGGCACCATTGCCGGGCAAGTGGTGCTCGAAGGTTTTCTGCAGGCAAAGATCCCGTGCTGGCAACGGCGCTTGATCACCCGCGCACTGGCATTGATTCCGGCGCTGATTGGCGTGATCTGGCTGGGTGACAGCTCGGTGGGGCAGATGCTGGTGCTCAGTCAGGTGGTGTTGAGCCTGCAACTGCCTTTTGCGCTCTGGCCGTTGATTCGTTTCACCAGTGACCCACAACTGATGGGGCCGTTCGTCAACAGCCGTCTGGTTAAAACGGCGGCCTGGGGGCTATTCGGACTGATCTCGGCGGCCAATCTGACGTTACTGTGGTTCTGGATCAGCTGAACTTGATCGGCTGCCGCGACTCTCACACCTGACACCAATGTCAGCCGTCAGGTAGCCGGACATGAGCACATCGAGCGACAAAGGCACCGTCTTCGAAACCGATTTGCCCGCGCGTCTGGACCGCCTGCCCTGGGGACGGTTCCACACCTTGCTGGTGGTTGCGCTGGGGATCACCTGGCTGCTGGACGGTCTGGAAGTCACCCTCGCAGGCTCCGTCGCCGGGGCCTTGAAAGCCAGCCCGGCGCTCAATCTCAGCAACAGCGACATTGGCCTGGCGGGTGCCGCCTATATTGCCGGTGCCGTGCTGGGCGCGTTGTTCTTTGGCTGGCTGGCGGACCGTCTCGGGCGTCGCAAGCTGTTCTTCATCACCTTGCTGCTGTATGTCGGCGCAACGGCCGCCACGGCGTTTTCTTTCAGTGTGTGGAGCTTCATGCTGTTCCGCTTCCTGACCGGCATGGGCATCGGCGGCGAATACACGGCAATCAATTCGACCATTCAGGAATTTACCCCGGCCCGCTACCGTGGGTGGGTCGACCTGACTATCAATGGCACGTTCTGGTTGGGCGCTGCGCTCGGTGCGATTGGCTCGATTGTCTTGCTCGACCCGCTGTGGGTTGGCGCCGAGCTGGGCTGGCGCCTGTGTTTCGGGATCGGTGCGGTATTGGGTCTGCTGGTTCTGCTGATGCGACTGTGGCTGCCAGAGAGCCCGCGCTGGCTGTTGATACACGGCCAGGCTGAACAGGCCAGGCAGATCGTCGAGCAGATAGAAGCAGACTTGCAGCGTCAGGGCCACGTACTGCCCGCAGTGTCGGGAAAACCCCTGCGCCTGCATGCCCGTGACCACACGCCGCTGGGCGAGGTCGCCAGAACGTTGCTGGTGACGTTCCGTCAGCGTTCTCTGGTAGGCCTGACGCTGCTCACCGCCCAGGCGTTTTTCTACAATGCGATTTTTTTCACTTACGCACTGGTGCTGACCGACTTCTATGATGTGCCGGCCGAGCGCGTCGGCTGGTACGTGCTGCCACTGGCGCTGGGCAATTTCTGCGGTCCGCTGCTGCTGGGCAGACTGTTTGACGTGGTCGGTCGACGGGTGATGATCAGCCTCACCTATGGCGTGTCGGGCGTGCTGCTGGCGATCAGCGGCTACATGTTCCAGCAAGGCGTGCTGGACGTCACGCAGCAGGCCATCGCCTGGATGGTGATTTTCTTCTTTGCATCGGCAGCGGCCAGCTCGGCCTACCTGACCGTCGCCGAAACCTTTCCACTGGAAATTCGTGCCCTGGCGATTGCGGTGTTTTACGCATTCGGTACCGGGCTGGGCGGGATGATTGGCCCGACGCTGTTCGGCGAGCTGATTGAAACCGGCGAGCGCAGCAATGTGCTGATCGGCTATCTGATCGGAGCAGGGCTGATGCTGCTGGCGGCGGTTGTGCAATCGATATGGGGCACGGCTGCCGAGCGCAAATCTCTGGAAGATGTGGCCAGACCGTTGTCGCAGGCCGGGGACCGATAGGGGCCTTTAGCGGAATATGCCGCGCAGGCTGTCCACGGACGCCCGCAGGCCGATGATTCGCTCACTGACCTCTTGCGCTTCGTGTGCCCGGGAAGTTCGCTCGAGGTACAGGAGATGTCCTGCCAGGTTGGCCGAAACAAGTTCCAGGTCGTCGGCAGTACGCCTGATGTAAGCCTGCATGTCTTGCAACTGTTCGATCTGCACGGATGGTGCCCTTATAGGTCGCATCCGAGCGCACTAAATGAATGGGTGACTATTATCAATCCACCCGGTCGGGTTGTCGGCGGCAAGGTCATCTTTCTTTAATGCCGCAGGTAAATAAACAAGCCAATCAGTTTTCGCACCGTGCCGAGCAGCCTAATCGTCTTCCTGATCATCGTGTTCCGAGTAGGAGTCCAGCAACTCGGCCAGTGCCAGGGTGCGGTCCAGCCCACTGCGGGTGGACATGATTTCGGCCACCGCCTGCGTGGCGGCAACTCTGGCAGCTTCGCGTTCGGCATCGGTGTTATTGGGCGTGGCGGCCTGCGCAGCCTCAATAATCGATTGCTCAAAGGTATTCATGGTGCTCGCTCGTGAAATTCAAGTGCCTGTGATACCGAGAATGGCGGATTGTTTCAAGGCCGATCAATCACCTTCGTAGGGAAATTCCTCCAGGCTCTGCATCAATGCAACGCCCTGTGGCCCCTGAACATTCTCCAGCACCCAGCAACTGTTGGCATTTTTGGCCAGCAGCAGGCGTGTTGTCTGGCGGGTGACCGGCTGCTGCGGGGCGTCCTTGTAACCCAGGTTATAGGTCATTTCGACCACGGCCTGCTTGTCCGAGTTGGACACCAGCTTCCAGTCAACTGGCTTTTGCACATCACCGTCCTGCGCGTCGGTCCACGGGTTGGCACTCACGGCGCATTGATCGCCGTTCTGGCACGCCCAGTCCTTTTTGAGCAGGCTCAGCAGAGGTTTTGACAAATAATCAGCGCTACCTTTGCCGTTCAGATAGAAATCCTGGTGCTTCTCATAGATCCAGCCCGCCGTGTCGACCGGGGTCGCAGCCGGGCAGGCCGCATGGGCAGTGGTTGAAAGCAGGCAGGCGAAGGCAATGGCGACGGTTCTGGACATGGAGCGGGCTCGCAGAGAAGGTGGCAGTGAGGTTACAAGCTGACAACACTGCATTTGTAAGGCATGCGGACAAAAAAGCAATGGTTTCGGTCATGCGTCAGAGGGTCGGGCAGACTAAACCGGATTGAGGGTCATTTCATTCAATACGCGGTTCGCGGCCGTCACTACCTTGATCCGGTCATTTCCGATCGTGTTCAAGGGGTTTTTCATGAGTCTGCTCATTTCCACGACCGCGTTTGCGCGGGAGGAACCATCGAGACGAGCTCTGCGCCGGACATGCCCTGCATGGCGCTCTGCGGCGCATGGGGCATGCTCACGCAGAGCGTCGGCGAAGAAGGCTTAGCCTTACTTCTTGATTGGCACGATTTCCATCATTTGCCCATTAACCTTCTGGAAACGCACGTATTTGTCGTTGATTTTTACCCATTCGCTTTCTTTCGCAGGCTCTTTCAGGCCTTTGCTTTTCCAGTCCTTCACTTCCAGATCGCTGCGGCGATATTTTTCCGGAACGCGGGAGCCTACTTCCAGCTCATGGACATTGTCCTTGGATTCGCTGACTTTCGGTTCCGCCGTCTCTGCTGCGTGAACGGGCAGGGTGACGGCGGAAAAGCAGCCGAGCAAGGTCATGCAGGCGATCAATGATTTGCTATTCATGTGAAGACTCCCGGTCTTTGGTATAAGGCGATGGCTTAATGCCTCGTAATAACTCGGACCCTCACTGTTGCAAATCATTCGATCGGGTTTGCTGTGCTCAGCCTTTCAGTGTCTCGGCGATGGTTGCCGAGAGCGGGGTGGTCGGGCGGCCGATCAGCGCGCTCAACTGGCGACTGTCATCGAACAGGGCGCCCTTGGCAGCAGCGGCATCGGAATCGGCCAGCAACTGGGCCACGAAGTCCGGCAGGCCTGCCTGGATAAGCGCGGCCTCGAATTCGGCCTGTGGCAGGTTGACGTAAGGCAGGGACTTGCCGCTCTGCGTAGACAACTGCGCCGCAAATTCGGACAGCGTGTAGGACTCATCGCCTGCCAGTTCATAGACTTTACCGGCTTGTGTCGTTTCCGAAGTCAGCAGCACAGCGGCCGCTTCGGCGTAATCCAGACGTGAAGCAGAGCTGATACGGCCCTCATCGGCACTGCCCATGACCGCGCCATGCGCCAGCGCGCCGGGAATGCCCGCCGTGTAGTTCTCGGTGTACCAGCCATTGCGCAGCAAGGCGAAGGGCAGGCCACTGGCGCGCAGGTAATCTTCGGTTTCGCGGTGCTCTTTGGCCAGGCTCAGCGCCGAGGTGTCGGCATGCAGAACACTGGTGTAGGCCAGCAGCTGGACCCCGGCACGTTTGGCTGCATCGATTACCGCCTTGTGCTGCGGCAAACGCTGGCCCACTTCGCTGGACGAAATCAGCAGCACCTTGTCGGCGCCGGCAAATGCGCTGTCCAGTGTCGCAGGCTGTGAATAGTCGGCCTGACGAACCTGAATGCCCTGCCTGGACAGATCGGCGGCCTTTTCCGGACTGCGCACGGCGGCAATGATTTGCGAAGCAGGTACGCGGCTGAGCAACTGTTCAATGACGAGGCGGCCAAGCTGGCCTGTGGCACCGGTGACAACGATCATGGAATGATTCCTTGAATCAGGTTGAAAGGAAGCGCCAGCATAGTCATGATGCTTACCTTTAGTAAGTACGTACAAAAAGGTAAGTGTCATGAGCGAATCCGCTTCGCAATCAAGTGCCCCGCGATCAAGCGTTACGCCGCAAGGCCTCCAGTCTGAAGCGGTCGAGACGCTATTGGCGCTGGTTCGTCAGGGCCAGGTGCTGGCCACTGACTGCCCTTCGCGGGTGGTGCTCAATCACGTCTGCAGCCGTTGGGGCGTGTTGGTGCTGGTGGTGTTGCGGAGCGGCATGCATCGCTTCAGTGAAGTACGCCGCAAGATTGGCGGGGTGAGCGAGAAAATGCTCGCGCAGACGCTCCAGCATCTGGAGCATGACGGTTTTGTCAGTCGCAAGTCGTTGCCCGTGGTGCCACCGCATGTGCAATATCGGCTCACCCCGATGGGCGAAGAGGTCGCCTTGCAGGTTGAAACCCTCGTTACCTGGATCGAGACCAATCTGCCGCGCATCATGCAGGCCCGCGAGGCGTCGAACACACTGCAGGCCACGCCCGAATGAACCTTTTCTGACAGAATTTTCATCCTGCGATTGTCGGCTTGATCGCCTGCAATCCGCCGCTTCTTGGTATGGTGCGCGCCGAAATCTTTATATACACGTTCAGTTGCGCCGTTTGCCCTTCACCGAGAAGCTGTAGAAATGCCCAATCCCATTCCCCTGAAAGACCACGAAAAAGAGACGCGGCTGGTCAATCAGCGTCTGATTGCCTGCGCAGTGCTGGTCGGCCTGCTGGCTGCCTGCCTGGTCGCACGCATGTATTTCCTGCAGGTTACCGAGTTCGACTATCACTCGACCATTTCCGAAAACAACCGTGTTCACGTACTGCCGATCCCGCCCGAGCGCGGTTTGATCTTTGACCGCAATGGCGAAGTGCTTGCCGACAATCGTCCCAGCTTCAACCTGACCCTGACCCGCGAACGCGCTGGCGACTGGCACAAGGTGATCGATGAGCTGATGACCCTGCTGGAATTGCCCGATGAAGACCGGATTCTGTTCGACAAGGAGCTTAAGCAGGTTCGTCACCCGTTCGAGCCGGCAACATTGCTCTATGAACTTACCGAAGAGCAGATCGCCATTCTGGCGGTCAATCAGTACCTGCTGCCGGGCGTGGACGTGGCGGCGCAGTTCGTTCGCCATTATCCGTTGGGCGCCCATTTCGCTCATTCGATCGGCTACGTCGGGCGTATCAACGAAAAGGAAGCGGCCCATCTTGACAATGAATATCGCGGCACGCAGTCGATCGGCAAGACCGGTGTCGAGCGCTTCTACGAATCCGAGCTGCACGGCCACGTAGGCTATGAAGAGGTCGAAACCAACGCCCAGGGCCGCGTGCTGCGCGTGCTGAAACACACTGACCCGGTGCCTGGCAAGAACATCACTCTCACGCTGGACGCGCACTTGCAGGCTGCGGCGGAAAACGCGCTGGGTGATCGACGTGGTTCGGTGGTCGCACTGGACCCGGAAACCGGCGACGTGCTGGCGATGGTCAGCAAACCCAGCTTTGACCCCAATCTGTTCGTCACCGGCATCAGCTTCAAACAATACGCGGCGCTGCGTGATTCCATTGATCGGCCACTGTTCAACCGTGTGCTGCGTGGCCTGTATGCGCCGGGCTCGACGGTCAAGCCGGAAGTGGCGATTGCCGGTCTCGACAGCGGCGTGGTGACGGCCTCGACAAAGGTCTTCGACCCCGGCTATTTCCAGTTGCCGGACTTCGACCACAAATACCGCAACTGGAACCACAGTGGCGACGGCTGGGTGGACATGGACACCGCGATCATGCGTTCCAATGACACTTATTTCTACACCGTGGCGCACAAGCTCGGCATCGACCGCCTGCACGACTACATGACCATGTTCGGCATCGGCCAGAAGGTGTCGCTGGACATGTTCGAGGAGTCTGCAGGGCTGATGCCGTCCCGCGAATGGAAGCGGGCCACGCGTCGCCAGGCATGGTTCCCTGGCGAAACGGTGATTCTCGGCATCGGCCAGGGCTACATGCAGGTCACGCCGTTGCAACTGGCCCAGGCCACGTCACTGATTGCCAGCAAGGGTGTCTGGCATCGACCGCACCTGGCGATGGAAGTCGGTGATACGGCGCCCGTTGACGAGCATCCGATGCCAAATATCGTGCTGCACGATCCCAACGAATGGAATCAGGTCAATACCGGCATGCAGATGGTTATGCACGACCCGCGCGGCATTGCGCGGGATGCCGCCAAGGGCGCTCAGTACCGCATCGCCGGCAAAAGCGGTACGGCGCAGGTGGTGGCTATCAAGCAGGGCGAGCGCTACAACCGTCTGAAGACTCTGGAGCGTAACCGTGACAACGCCTTGTTCGTGGGCTTTGCGCCAGCCGACCATCCCAAGATTGTCGTGTCGGTGACCATCGAGAACGGCGAGGCGGGTGGCCGGGTAGCGGGCCCGGTGGTGCGGGAGATTCTCGATGCCTGGCTGCTGGACAGCGAAGGCAAGCTCAAACCGGAGTACGCCACACCCGCCAAGGCACCGGGCAACCCGCACGCCTGATCAGCCTTTTAAAGCGCTGGCCGAGTGACCGAGCCCTGAACAGGGCTCAGGTTTTCTGAACTGTCGAGAATGCATCGGGTCGACCACAACAGGCGTGGCAGAGCGCTGCGCGCGTTTTACCGAATTCATTATCATTGCCTCGACAAGGAACCCCGCATGTCCAAGACCATTGCCGACCATCTCGCGCAAACCCTCGCAGCGGCAGGTGTTTCGCACATCTGGGGGGTGTCCGGTGACAGCCTCAACGGCCTGACCGACAGCCTGGAACGCACCGATTCGATTCGCTGGATGCACACCCGTCATGAAGAAGTCGCAGCCTTTGCTGCCGGTGCCCAGGCCGCGTCCAGCGGCAAGCTGGCGGTCTGCGCCGGCAGCTGCGGGCCGGGCAACCTGCACCTGATCAACGGCCTGTATGACTGCCACCGCAATCGAGTGCCGGTACTGGCAATTGCTGCGCACATTCCGTCCTCGGAAATCGGTCTGGATTACTTTCAGGAAACCCACCCGCAGGAGCTGTTCAAGGAGTGCAGCCACTTCGTCGAGCTGGTTAGCAACCCCGAGCAGTTCCCGCGTGTGCTGGAGCGCGCCATGCGTGCCGCGATCAGCCAGAAAGGCGTGGCGGTGATTGTCTTGCCGGGCGACGTGGCGCTCAGCGATGCGCCGGATGTCGCGGCAAAATGGATCGAAGCCACAGCGCCCAAGGTCGTGCCGGCCGAAAACGACCTGCAGTCGATGGCCGACATGCTCAACGCTTCCAAAGCCGTCACGCTGCTGTGCGGTGCGGGTTGCGAGGGGGCCCACGAGCAGCTTCTGGCATTGGCGGATACGCTGGGCGCGCCGATCGTTCACGCATTGCGCGGCAAGCAGCACGTTGAGTACGACAACCCGTTCGACGTCGGCATGACCGGCCTGATCGGTTTCAGCTCCGGCTACCATGCCATGCTGTCCTGCGACACACTGGTGATTCTGGGCAGCAGCTTTCCGTACCGGAATTTCTACCCTGAAAAAGCCGATATCATCCAGATAGACCTCGATCCGACTCAGATCGGTCGCCGTACGCCGGTGGCGCTGGGTCTGGTTGGTGGGGTGCGGGAAACCCTTGAAGCGCTTCAGCCAAAACTGAAGCCGCATACCGATCGCCGTTTCCTCGACAAGGCCCTCAAGCATTACGCCAAGGCCCGGGAAGAACTGGACGAGCTGGCCACTCCGACGCCGGATGGCGCGCCGATTCACCCGCAGTACCTCACTCGACTGGTCGACGAGCAGGCGGATGCCGATGCGATCTTTACCGTCGACGTCGGTACGCCGACGCTGTGGGCGGCGCGCTACCTGCACATGAACGGCAAGCGCAGTCTGCTCGGCTCGTTCAACCACGGCTCGATGGCCAATGCCTTGCCGCAAGCTCTGGGGGCCAAGGCTGAACACCCGGATCGTCAGGTCATCGCCCTGTGTGGCGACGGCGGCCTGTCGATGTTGCTGGGCGACCTGCTAAGCATTCGTCAGCTGAACCTGCCTATCAAGATGGTGGTGTTCAACAACAGCTCGCTGGGCTTTGTCGACATGGAAATGAAAGCCAGCGGCTACGTGCCGCACGGCACTGATCTGCATGAAACCAACTTCGCCGGGATTGCCCTGGGCGCAGGTATTCTGGGCCTGCGTGTCGAGAACGCCGAAGAGCTGCCCGCCGCCTTGCGCAAGGCGTTCGATCATCCCGGTCCAGTGCTGATCGACGTTGTCACCGCCAAGCAGGAGCTGGGCATTCCACCGAAAATCAAGCTGGCACAGGCCAAGGGCTTCAGCCTGTACATGATGCGCGCGATCATGAGCGGACGCGGCAGTGAAGTG
This sequence comes from Pseudomonas sp. P135, assembly GCF_020312125.1. NCBI lineage: Bacteria > Pseudomonadati > Pseudomonadota > Gammaproteobacteria > Pseudomonadales > Pseudomonadaceae > Pseudomonas > Pseudomonas sp. P135. The sequence continues at coordinate 409,554 of NZ_JAGPYR010000005.1, read as the reverse complement.
CTGGAGCTAGCGAAAACCAACCTGCGTTAATACATTATAAAAACGTATCGGTTGAATAGAAAAAAGTTGCAACTTCTATCCACTGAGATTGTCACCGCTGTTACAGGTGACAATGTCGGTGTCTCTATATTTCTTTTCTCGCGATGACTGCCCAAGGCGGTCATTTCTTTGTGGATCCAAACTTCCCTCACCCTGTGCTTATTGAGTTCGCTATTTGAACTAACAAATTCAAATAGTGGGTAAAGCTTCCCGGCAGACAGCCGAGACAGTGATACGGGAGCAAGACCGGCTACGGCAGGCTGATTACCGAACAGTCCCTGGCGACAAAAAAACGTCGACGCTACAGAACGTTACGCCCTGGATATTCTTTATAGAAAAGTCTGCATGTCATGAGGTCTGCAATGCTTAGAAATGCTCCTTTGAGTATGAAACTGCTGCTTATTTTAATATTCCCCCTATTGGGCTTCCTGGCCTTCGCAGGTCTGTTCGTTGCTGACAAAAGCGAAAATCTCGGTGATATGAGGCGCGCGGTGACAGCCACCGCGGTTGCACAGAAACTGAGTAACGTGGTCACCACCATTCAGCGTGAGCGCGGCGCCAGCGGCGTGTTTCTGGGCAGCGGCGGCAAGTCCATGCAGGATAAGCTGAAGGCCTTTCGTCAGGAAACCGACAAGGCGATAAGCGAGATGCGCACCCAGTCGACCGACGGTATTCCCAGCCCCGACAAAGTCTACCGCGCACTGGATGACCTGACCGCGCTGCGCCTCAAGATCGATACGCTGGGGATCAACAACACCGAGTCCTCTACGCGGTTCACCGACGTTATCAAAACACTCGTCGGGTTCTCCTATTCGCTGGAAGCGAGTATCGAAGATCCGGAAATACTGCGTGGCCTGAGTTCGCTCAACCAGTTCGTGGATATGAAGGAGCGTGCCGGTCGCGAGCGCGTACTGCTCGTTCAGGCATTCAACCAGAACCGCTTTGATGCGCCACTGTTGTCGCGCTTCAGTCGTAACCTCGGAGAGTTCTCCGGCTACCTCGAAGCCTTTCAACGCTGGTCCCCTGAAGTATTCAAGACCAAACTCAATGATGTCATGCAGCAGCCGGGCTCGCTGGAAGTGGCCCGCTTGCAACGTCTGGGCTTCGATACCCCGATGGGTGATCCGCTCAACGTCAAGCCGGAAGACTGGTTCAACCTTTCCACCGCACGTATCGACATGATGGCCAATGTAGAAGCAGAGCTTGGCCAGAACGTCGTCGGCCTGGCAACGGATGCGCGCAGCTCCGCTCAAAGCAGCCTGTACGTGGCGGTTGCCATCGTTGTCCTGATGCTGATCGTGGTGCTGTGGCTGGCGTCGGTGATCATCCGCAACATCAAGGTTGCGGTTGTCGATGTGAACCGCACGCTGATGGCACTTTCCACTCGCGACCTGACCGCGCGGACCCGCTATATCGGCAAGGATGAGTTTGGCGAGATCTCACGCAATCTTGACAACATGGCGCATCAGATCAGTGAGGTTATCAGCGAAATCGGCAGCGCCACGGCGCAGGTTGCCACCGCTGCCGAACAGTCTTCCGCAGTGGCGTTGCAAACCAATCAGAACGTGGCGCAACAACGCCAGGGCACTGATCAGGTCGCCACTGCCATCAGCGAGATGAGCGCCACGGTCAAGGATGTAGCACGCAGCACCACCGACGCGGCCGAGATGTCGCAGCGCGTCAACAGCAGCACCGTGCAGGGCAAGACCGAAATCGACAACACCATCGGCCTGATACAGGAGCTCTCGGTGCAGGCTGAAGAGACTTCTCGGATCATTGACGAGCTCAAGGGCGAGAGCAACTCGATCTCCTCGGTGCTTGATGTCATCCGTGGCGTCGCCGACCAGACCAACCTGCTGGCGCTCAATGCAGCCATCGAGGCTGCACGTGCCGGCGAGCAGGGGCGTGGTTTCGCGGTGGTGGCCGACGAAGTACGCAATCTGGCCAAGAAGACTCAGGACTCTACCGTCAGCATCCAGAAAATGATCGCCAACCTGCAGTCCGGCTCGGAACGCGCTGCCGCGTCGATGCAGGAAACCCTGGGCAAGGCGCAGGAGGGTGCCAGCAACGTCGTGCGCGCTGGCGAACTGCTGGAAGAAATCGCCGAAGGCATCGCGACCATCAGCGACCGCAACATCCAGGTCGCTTCGGCCGCTGAAGAACAAAGCCTGGTGGCCGAGGAGATCCACCGTAACGTCGACGACATCAACTCGCTGGTCATCCAGGTCAGTGCCGGTGCCGAGCAGACTGCCGTCACCAGTCGCGAACTCGCGCGTCTGGCGGAGCACCAGCAGGGGCTGGTCGGTCGCTTCAAGGTGAGCTGACAGCAAGCTGTTTGTGTGTTGTGAAAAGGCCTGGAAGCGAAAGTTTTCAGGCCTTTTTGTTGGTCTGCGGATACTGTCGTGCCGCGGTCTCTGATCACCATCGATAGTCCGTCAGCCATGACCCTTCAGTCATCTTTTCACGTAACCCCACGTCCCGCTTACGATTATGTAGTGACTAAAAATAATCACTACATAATCGTTGACGCACTCCATTTGCCCTTGCATTATGCAGCTGTCTCCCTGATCGGGAGCACTGCAAAAGGTGTGATGAACAGGCTCGGCAAGCCGTCGAGATGTTCCCGGATGTAGGCTGCCCACAAGGCAGATTGATGGAGCTGAACTGGCATTTGTCGTCGATAAGGGCGAGAAGCTGGCGAAATGTCCTCATGATGCTTGTAACGGATCGATTGCCGATCCTGGGCCGGGTCTTTGGGTTTCGTGACTTCTTCTCTCTACGCTGATGCCGCTGTGTAGCGGCTCTTCATCAAGGCTACCTGCATGTCCTTGAGGGCTGGAACGGTATTCAACGCACACTCAATCGTGTTGCGTTGCTGAAGTTCTGGCGCATGAACTTGATGTATCAATTATTGAACAGTCTATGAGCGAAGGGGCATCAACATGAATATCAACACACAACCGACTATTGATGAACTGGCTCGTCTGTTTGCTGCGTGCAAAGACACGCTGGATAACCATATCGCCTGGGTTGCCGAGTCGGGTGAAGTGCGCGTCGACGCCATGTCGCCGTTCACGCAAGAGCACGAGTTTCGTGATGCGCACCCGCAACTGCGCGCATCCCTGAAGATGTTCCGTCGTGGCCAGGGTTATGTCGGCAAGAAAGCCGCTGCCGATCGTGCCTACATGGAGAATACGCTGCAGGCGTTGAAAGGTGAGTGGCAGAAGACTCGTCGGCAGGCGCATTCGCAGGTTGCCTGATCAGGTCATCGCATGTCTTGAAGCCTGTTTCCGACCGCGATCGGGAACAGGCTTTTTGGTTTTCGGCATCGAGAGGGCGAAGACCTTATCGGTTGTACAAAGTGATTTTGCTGGTATAGATTCCGGGAGTGAGTCAGTGCATCTGACTCGTCTCATTCCCAGCCTGCCATTGAAGTCGTGGCAGTGCCTATACAGAGGTTACCGATGCGTGCGCCACGATGGTTATGGTTGGTGATGTTGCTCAGCGCCGGGGCTTCGGCGGACTGGCGCGAGGCATTGCCCAATGCTCAGGTCGTCGGCGGCGGAGACCTTAGTCTGTTCGGCTTTCGTGTCTATACCGCCAGGTTGCTCAGCCCGGTCAAACCTTTCGTGGCAGACGCGCCACTGGCACTTGAACTGACTTACCATCGCGACATTGACCGGGAAGATCTGGTCGATGCCAGTATCGATGAGATCAAACGTATTTCCGGCTCGAAGGTGACCGAACAGCAACTGACTGAATGGCGTCAGCAGATGAACCAGTCATTTGTCGACGTCCAGCCCGGCATGAAGATTACCGGCGTCTACCTGCCTGGCCGCGAAGCGCGTTTTTATGTTGGCGACAAGCTCCAGCATGTGGTGCCCGACAGCCAGTTCGCCAAGGCTTTCTTTTCCATCTGGCTTGACCCGAAAACCCGTAACCCTGAACTTCGCGAGCAGTTGCTCGGCAGTACCGGCTCATGACCCATCAAGGAGGGCGCATGCTGAGAAAGTGGATGTTGATGCTGTGTGTGGGGCTTGTACTGAGCGGCTGCGGTGGTGTGCCGGTAACCCGTTACAGTCAGGAAGCGCCGAAGCTCGATCTGCGCCAGTACTTCACCGGACGTGTCGAAGCCTGGGGAATGTTTCAAAAACGCTCCGGTGAAGTCACCAAGCGTTTTACCGTGGTGATCGACGGGCACAGTGAAGGCGAAGTGCTGGTCATGCACGAAGCGTTCAGCTACAGCGATGGTACCAAACAGGTCCGGGAGTGGCGCTTGCGTCCCGATGGTCCGGGGCGCTGGAAGGGCACGGCTGGTGATGTGGTCGGCGAGGCCTATGGCGAAGTGTCGGGCAACAGCTTCCACTGGAACTATGTGCTCAGGTTGCCGGTGGATGGCACCGAGTATGACGTGAGCCTGGATGACTGGATGTACCTGATCGACGAGAAGACCATGGCCAATCGTTCGTCGATGACCAAGCTGGGTGTCGAGGTCGGGCAGATCACTTTGTTCTTTCGCAAGGCCGGCAAATAAATAACGCCTCGTATGAGGCGTCATCCTTCAGGGCGGCGGTCAGCCGCCCGTCATATTCATGAAGCGCACCACCTGCACGCCATCGTCGTGGGTGAAGTTGTGGCTCCACGGCTTGAGCTGCATGGCGTCGATGATGGCTTTTTCGAGTTTTTCCGGCTGGCCGGGATTGGCGCGCAGTACCGCTTTCAAATCCACGGAATGCTCGTTGCCCAGGCACAGCAGCAAGCGACCTTCAACGGTCATGCGCACGCGGTTGCAGGTGCCGCAGAAGTTATGGCTGTGCGGGGAAATGAAGCCAATGCGAATTTCCGGTGCCTCGGCCAGACGCCAGTAGCGCGATGGCCCCTGAGTCGAGTCAGTGGAAGGCACCAGCGTGTAACGTTCGGCAATGCGTTCGCGCACCTGATCGCTGGAGTAGAAGGACTCGGCGCGGCTGTGTTCGCTGATGATGCCCAGCGGCATTTCTTCGATGAACGAGACGTCCAGGTTGCGATCGATGGCGAACGCCAGCAGGTCGTTGATCTCATCATCGTTGCGGCCGTGCATCACTACGCAGTTGAGCTTGGTGTGCACAAAACCGGCGGCGTTGGCGGCATCGATACCGGCAATTACCTTGTGCAGATCGCCTGTGCGGGTCAGCTCGCGGAAACGCTGCGGGTCAAGGCTGTCCAGGCTGATGTTCAGGCGCGTGACGCCGGCCTCGAACAGCGGGGCAGCCAGTTTGTCCAGCTGCGAACCGTTGGTGGTCATGCACAGTTCGCGCAGGCCGGGCAGGGCGGCGATCTTTTCACAAAGCCCCACCACGCCTGCACGTACCAGCGGCTCACCACCGGTCAGACGAATCTTGCGCGTGCCCAGTGCCACGAAGCGCTCGGCCACCTGGAGGATCTCCTCCAGCGACAGAATCTGTTGCCGAGGCAGAAACGTCATCTCTTCGGCCATGCAGTACACGCAGCGAAAATCACAGCGGTCGGTGACCGACATGCGCAGATAATCGACTTTACGTGCAAAGCGGTCCATCAGGACGGGTTCTGACATTTCACCTTCTAAATAATCAAGTGGGCTGTATTACCGGATTTGGAGGCCAGTGCTTTACAAGGGTTCAGCCAAATTGCAGTGTGCCGATTTCAGGCCTGATCGCAGGCTGGCAATGTGCCCTGTACGGATTACAGAGTAGCTGCGCGCATCGCCGTTTGCATCGGCTGGATGACGCCACGCTAACCGAGTCGAAATGCCGCAGTCCAATTGCTTGTTCCAATACCCTCATCGACACGCTCTATGGCGCTTTGCCTTGATGGCCGATCAGTCAGGACTGGCGGCAGCACTGCGCTCGTATCGCTCCAGCAAAGGCTGGATACTGATGCCGTGTACCAGGATGCTCAGCGCGACAACCGACAGGGTCATGCCGATCACCACATGGCCGACGTCGTGTGCCAGACCATGTGACAAAGCGAAGCACAGGTAATAAAGACTGCCGATGCCGCGAATGCCGAACCAGCCAACCAGTGCTTTTTGTCTGACGTTGAGCAGGCGACGACTCACCAGCAGCCAGACGCTGGCAGGACGAATCACGCAAAACAGTGCAATGCCCAGGCCGATGGCGCGCCAGTCCCAGTACATCGCCAGCGCCGCGCCCAGCAGGGTGATCAGCAGGACTTCCATCGCGCGCTCCACCAGGCTGCCGAACGCCAGCATATCGCCCATCATCACGCCGGCAGCCAGTTGCGAATCGCTCATGTCGTCGACCTGCGCGACCGTGCCCTGTTCGAGGGATGACGTCATATGCCCGAGGACTGGCTGCGCGACGTGCTCGGACGGCAGCTCTGAACGCGTGACACGTACCTCGGCCTGACGCAGCCCGAACCCGGCGGCAAATACCGAAACAAAGCCAAAGGCCCCGACGCTTTGCGCGACTACGTAAGCCAGGGCGATCAATGCCAGCGCCAGAAAATCATTGGGCGAGGTGGTGCTGTCGGCGTTCTTGATGCGCAGAAAGATCATCAGATGACCGACGCCGCGGCCCATGCCGTAACCGATCAACAAACCGGCCGGCACCGCCCAGATCAGGTCCTTGATCAGCCATCCCTGGACCCAGTCGCTCATCGCGCCCCCGGAACTCAGGTACAGCAAGGCAAAGATCACGAATGGAAACGCGGTTCCGTCGTTGAGGCCCGCTTCGCCGGACAAGCCGAAGCGCAGGCGATCCTGATCCTGGGCATTGTTGACCTGGACCATACCGGCCAGCACCGGGTCGGTCGGCGACAGCATTGCGCCGAGCAACAACGACACGCCCCAGTCCAGGCCGATGATGTAGTGCCCTGCGACAGTCACGCCAGCGATGGTCGCCAGCATCACCGGCCCGGCCAGCCAATAGGCTGAGTGCCAGGCTTTGCCGCGCAAGGGCAGGCGCAACTTGATACCTGTACCGAACAGCGAAAACAGCACCGCCACTTCGGTCAGGCGTTCCAGCCACTCGTAGGATTTCTCGAAATCCAGATCGACGATATCCAGGCCCATCGGGCCGATGCCGAAGCCGAATCCCAGGCACACGGCCGATGTGGTCACTGGCATCCAGCGCAGGTAAGAGGAAGTGAGCGCCAATAGCATCAACAGCACGCCAAGCACGCCCATGCAGACAATAAAACTCATAGAGAAAGAACCACCGTCAAAATGCGCCCGAAGAAGGGGGCGTAACGGTGGGACTCCCGTGCACGGTAATAAGTTGAAATAATTTGCCGGATGGCAATCAGCGTGCGTCTTTTACGCACGGCGATGCCTTTCGGTGCCGCCGCCGAGGCCTAGCGCTCGATACTGCGGCTCCAGCGTGCGTTCCACTCGGGACGGATCTGATTGACCTGATCCCAGTCGATGGTCACCGCCGTTTCCAGATACTTCTCCATGGCCTCGACCTGACTGCGTGTCTTGTCAGTGGTCGGGGTTTTCGGGTTCGACGGGATCTGGTCACCGAACTCCAGCGCAGGCGCCTGTGCTTCCGGCGTCAGCAGATAAGCGGCCAGCTTCTGCGCCAGCTCCGGCTGGTTGTTGTTGGCTATCGCGCATTCAGCCACGTTCAACACCACGCCGCCTTCCTTGGGCGATGCGTATTCCACCGGTACGCCCTTGATCTTCAGCGCGGTGACCTGGGTCGGCGTCAGCGGGAACAGGGCAGCTTCGTCGGTCTGGACCATTTCCGAGATCTTCGCCGAGCTGGCGATGTATTCCAGCACGTTCGGGCCGATGGTTTTCGGCCAGGCCTTGAAGCCGGGTTCGACGTCTTTCTCGCTGCCGCCCTGGATACGGTTGAACATTAGAAAGCCATGCAGGCCGAAGGTCGAGGAGGCCAGTGACTGGAACACCACCTTGTCCTTGAAACGTTTGTCGGCAAGGTCCATCCACGAGGTGGGCGCGCTCCAGCCCTGTTCCTTGAACATCCGCGTGTTGTAGGCCAGGCCGGTCACACCCAGGCTGACGGCTGCTGCCTGTTCCTTGATTTTGGCCTTGGCCGGCAGGTCGGCCAGGCTGGCGCTGGGTTGCAGCGTGTCGCACAGGCCCATGGAGATGGCCCGGTACATGATGCCGTCGTCGAGAAAGATGACGTGCATCTGCGGGTTGTCCTTGCTCGCCTGAACCTTGGCGAGGATATCGGCCGACGTGCCAGGCACGATCACCACCTTGACGTTGTTGGCCTTCTCGAAAGCCGGCAGCACCTGATCGGCATACAGGCGCTCCATGGTCCCGCCGTTCATGCCCAGATACAGCGTGGTTTCGGCCAGCGCTGGCGTTGACAGGAGTGCGGCGGCCAGCGGCAGGCAGGACAGCCCGGCGAGGGCCAGACGTTTGGTGCTTTTCATAGTGACGACCTTCCTCTGTGCAATGGGATGACGTTGGTAACAGGTTCGATAGCAGGGGGTTGCAGGACGATTTGCTGAAAGCGGCCGATGGAAAAGGCATCGAGCGAGATCCGTGAGGCGCCGTCGCAGACCCATTCGGCCAGCGCTTCACCCGCTGCCGGGCCGATCTGAAAGCCCGCCCCGGCAAAACCGAAGCCATGCAGCAGGCCAGGCCGGTTCAGGCTCGGGCCCAGCACCGGCTCGCGATCCGGCAGATAGCCTTCGGTGCCACTCCAGGTGCGGATCGCCTGGGCGCCGGCGAGTGGCGGGTAGAGTTCGACGGCGTTGCGCAGGATATCCAGCACCGCGGCCTGTCCCGGTCTGGCGCGCGCCGGGTCGAGGGCAAAGCCTTGTCCGCCGCCCAGCACGCAATTGCCGCGTGCCACTTGCCGGGCATAAATGCCGCCGCCTTCGACACCGGTGCTGACATCCATGAACATCGGCAGCGGTTCGGTCACCAGCATTGCCGGGTACCCTGAATACATCGGCACCGGTTCGTTGAATTGTGCGGCCAGCGCTGCGGCCCACGCCCCGGCGCAGTTGAGCAGCCAGGTGGCACGCAGTGTCAGGCCGGTGGCGGTGGTGACGACGAAAACGTTGCCGTCGTGGCTGACGTCGCTGACCGGCGCCTGCTCGAACACCAGCGCGCCTGCCTGACGCGCAGCGCGGGCGAAGGCCGGCGAGACCAGGCGTGGATTGGCGTGCCCGTCGTCGGCGCACAGCGATGCACCGACAGCGACATCGCCTGCCCAGGGATAACGCGCGCGCAGTTGATCGCGATCAAGCAACTGCAAATCCAGGCCGAATCCCTGGCTGGCTTCGGCGTAGGCGCGCAAGGCATTCATGTCCTGTTCGCTGCGCGCCAGTTTGAGGTGGCCCGAGCGCTGATACTCGCCGTCGATGCCGATCAGCTCGCGCAGGTTGCCCCAGATCTGGTGCGCCCGCTGCGACAAGGGCAACTGCGACAATGGACGACCCTGACGCCGCACGCCGCCGTAATTGACGCCGCTGGAGTGCGATCCGCAAAAATCGCGTTCCAGCAAGGCGACCCGCTTGCCCTTCAGGGCCAGCGTCAAGGCTGCCGAGGCACCGACAATGCCGCCGCCGATGACAATCGCATCGGTTTCAATCAGCGTGCTCATGGTTGCGTCTCCACTGATTGCTTCTCCATGGGCTGCATTCCCAGACCAAACGGCAGCGGCTTGATCGGTGCCTGGCCGCGCAGCCGGCCGACGTGCTCGACGGACCGGCCGCTCTCGCGGGCGATGATCTCGGCCGCGGCCAGGCCACACATCCGGCCCTGACAGCGACCCATACCGACCCGGCACATGGCCTTGACCCGGTTGATCTCCCAATGACCATCCTGCACGGCACTGCGAATCTCACCTGCAGAGACTTCTTCGCAGCGGCACACCAGCGTGTCATCCGCTACCTTGGCGGCCCAGTCCTCAGGGAACGGAAACGCGGTTTCCAGCCCGTGGCGGAAGCGTTCGATGCGTCGCAAGGCAGTTTTAAGCGTGTCGATACGTGCGGTGTCTGCGACCACACCGATGTCTTGCAGCAGCCCGAGCGCGGCCAGTTCGCCGGCCATTTCCGCAGCGTCTGCGCCCATGATTCCCGCGCCGTCGCCCGCCAGATAGATGCCTGAGACGCTGCTGCGTCCGCAGTCATCGCGGGTCGGCAGCCACGCCCGGTTGAGCGCGCTCCAGGCGAATTCACAGCTCAGCAGGTCGGCCAGTTGCGTCTCGCTGCGCAGTGCATGGGCAAAAGCGACCGCGTCACAGGCCAGGTGGCCCGATTTGCCATTGCGTTGCCATTGAATGCCGCCTACGCGTTTTTCCCCGTCGATGCGTGTCAGCTGCGCACCTTGATACACCGGAATACCGTGTGCGCTCAGCCACGCGCGGTAATACATGCCTTTGGCCAGCGTTGCCGGTTGGCCCAGCAGCGCCGGCAACGCCTTGCATTGCGCCGAAAACGGCGCGCTGTCGAGCACCGCCAGCACCTTCGCGCCCGCCTTGGCGTACTGATAGGCGACCAGGTACAGCAACGGGCCAGTGCCACAAAACACCACGCGCTGACCGATCGCGCAGCCCTGGTATTTGAGCGCGATCTGCGCTGCGCCGAGGCTGTACACGCCGGGCAGGGTCCAGCCGGGCACTGGCAGAATGCGATCCGTGGCACCGGTGGCGACAATCAGGTGGCTGAAGTCGAGGGTGGCGGCGGTACCGTTTTGCAGGGTATCGAGTTGATGGTCTTCGGCGTTCCAGACCAGCGTCTGCGGCCGGTAGTCGATCTGCGCTGCCAGCGTGTCGAGTGCGTTGTGCACCGCGACTGCCTTGGCGCTTTCAAAGCCGTAGAGCGCCTTGGCCGAGCGCTGAAAGTTGTCCGGCTGGCGACGGTAGACCTGGCCGCCGCCGCGCAGCCCTTCATCGATCAGGCAGGCCTTGATGCCGTGGGCCAGTAGCGTCTGGGCGGCACGAATGCCGGCCGGTCCTGCGCCAACAATGGCGATGGCCTGATCGCTCATACACAGCGCCCCGGTTCACGAATCACCGCCTGACCGGCCTCCAGCAGTGTCGAACAGGCACGTACGCGCTGACCGTCACCCAGCCTGACCCAGCAGTCCTGACAGGCGCCCATCATGCAGAAACCGGCGCGAGGTTCGGCACTGAAATCACTGCCGCGCAAGTGTTCGCTGGCGGTCAGTACCGCGGTCAGCAAGGTGTCGCCCAACAGACCGCTGGCCGGCTGGCCGTCAAGGGTGAAGGGCAGAACCGGGCGGTCATGTTCGGTCAGTCGTTTCAGCAATGCCATAACGTCAAAGCTCCGGTTAGTGTTTGCCGACCAGCACGCGATCCAGCCCGTACACCCGGTCGAGCAGGATCATGGTGGCGGCGGTGAGGGCGATGACCAGTGCCGATACGGCGGCCATCATCGGGTCGATGGATTCTGTGGCGTAGACATACATGCGCACCGGCAGGGTCTGGGTCGCGGGCGAGGTGACGAAGATCGACAGCGTGACTTCATCGAAGCTGTTGATGAACGCCAGTAACCAGCCGCCTGCCACGCCGGGCAGGATCATTGGCAGGGTGATCTGCCGAAACAGCGTGAAACGGTCGGCCCCCAGGGACTCGGCGGCGTGCTCGGCGCTGCGGTCGATGCCGATTGCCGCCGCCAGTACCAGGCGCAGTACGTAAGGCGTGATGACCAGCACATGGGCGAAGATCAGCCAGGTGAAGCTGCCGTTCACGCCCATCAGCGCAAACAGTCGCAGCATCGCCACCCCCAGCACCAAATGAGGAATGATGATCGGCGACAGAAACAGGGCGTTGAAAAAATTGCGACCGGGAAATGTATGACGCGTGATTGCCAGTGCGGCAGGTACCGCGATCAGCGTGGCCAGCGTCGCCGATACGAACGCCAGGATCAGGCTGTTGTAGAACGAATCGATAAAGTCGGCGCGCTCGAAGACGGCCTTGAACCAGCGCAGCGAGAAGTGGGTGGTGGGCAGGCTCAGGGTGTTTTCCGGGGTGAACGCCACCAGGCACACCACCACCAGCGGGGCCATCATGAAGATCACCACCAGCGCATGAAACGAGAGGGCTAACGGACCGTTCTTGGACATGGATCATTCCCCCAGAGTTTTTTTGTAACGGCCTTCGATCATGCGGTTCCAGGACAGCATGACCAGCAGGTTGACCAGCAGCAGCGCCACGGCAAGGGTCGCGCCCATCGGCCAGTTCAACTCCGAGAGGTACTGGTCGTAGATCACCGTGGCGACCATCTTCAGACGTCGTCCGCCGAGCAGGCCGGGAATGGCGAACGAACTGGCGGCCAGGCCGAACACGATCAGCGAGCCGGACAGCACGCCGGGCATGACCTGCGGCAGCACGATCAGGCGCATGACTTTCGCCTGGCTGGCGCCCAGCGACAGCGCGGCCTGCTCGGCGGTGGGGTCGAGCTTTTGCAGCGAGGTCCAGACCGGAATGATCATGAACGGCAACATGACGTGGACCAGCGCAATGACCACGGCAAACGGGGTGTACAGCAGTTTCACCGGGCGTCCGCCCATGAACTGGATGACCTGATTTATCAGACCGTCCGCGCCCAGCAGCAGGCTCCAGCCGAACGCCCGGACCACCACCGAGATCAGCAGCGGCGTGAGAATCAGGATCAGGAAGATCGAGCGCCACGGTGTGCCCATGCGGCTGAGGATGTAGGCTTCCGGCACGCCGATCAGCACGCACAGCAGGGTGACCAGCGCACTGATCCAGAAGGTGCGCAGGAAGATTTCATAGAAATACGAGTCGGTGACCACGGCCACATAGTTGGCCAGCGTGTAGCTGTCGCTTTTCACCCCGACCTGATAGTCGAACACGTTGAACGACAGCACCAGGGTCAGACCCAGCGGCAGCACCAGCAAGCCGATATACAACGCCAGCGCCGGAGCTGACAGCCAATAGCCGCGGCCGCCCTGACGCATTTCGCTCAGCAGGCTCATGCGCGCACCTCGTCGGCATCCAGCACGCGCAGCAACTCGTCGGGCCAGTCCATGTCGACCGCCGCGCCTTGTTCCAGCGGTGCCTGGCCGTCGTTGCGGCGTACTACCGTCACTTCGCCAATGCCGGTCTCAATCCGATACAGCCACTGGCTGCCAAGAAAATAACGCGTGACGATGCGTCCGGACAGTCGTCCGCAGCCAGGTGTCACCAGATCGATCTTCTCGGGACGCAGGCTGAGGGTCAGGCTGCCATCGCCGGGCACCTGACGAATCTGCGGAATGCCGCTGCTGTCCAGATCACCCTGCAACATGTTGGCCTTGCCGACAAAACCCGAGATGAAGCGTGTGCGCGGGTGTTCGTAGAGCTTGTATGGCTCGTCGATCTGGGTGATACGACCGGCCTGCATCACCACCACCCGATCGCTGATCGACAGGGCTTCGGCCTGATCGTGGGTGACCATCAGCGTGGTAATGCCGACTTCGTTCTGAATGCGGCGGATCTCGAACTGCATCTCTTCGCGCAGGTTGGCGTCCAGGTTGGACAGCGGCTCGTCGAGCAGCAGCACTGGCGGCTCGATTACCAGTGCGCGGGCCAGTGCGACCCGCTGGCGCTGACCACCGGACAGCTCGCGCGGGTAGCGCTCGGCATGCTGACCGAGGCGCACCAGCTCCAGCACCCTTGTGACACGCGGGTGCAACTCGGCGGCAGCCACCTTGCGCATCCGCAGGCCGAACGCAACGTTGTCGGCCACGGTCATGTGCGGAAACAGCGCATAGCTTTGAAACACTACGCCGAGGCCTCGGCTGCTGGGTTTGGCGTGGGTGATGTCGCGCCCGTCGAGCACAATGCGCCCGTCACTGACTTCAACGAAACCGGCGATCATTTGCAGGGTAGTGGTTTTGCCGCAGCCGGAAGGACCGAGCAGTGAAACGAATTCGCCCTTGTCGACGGCCAGGTTGGTGGCAACCACCGCGTCAATGGAGCCGTAGCGTTTGGAGAGACCTTCGAGCTGCAGAAATGCCATGCCTGCTTCCACCTTTGTGCATGCGCGCCGAAGCACGCGTTTGTCATGGGCAGATGCGAAATGAAGTCATGCAGTTCTGTGGACGTTGGCGCTCGCTCTGAGTCGGCTACCGATGATTGTTCAAATCGCCCCTGTGGACTGAGAGTAGGGCGAAGGCTAGGATGGGCTCAACAAGGAATTTCACTGAATAACATCTTTCTTTGAATTAATTCTTTTGGTGGAAATATAAAGAGATATTGTCATGAATAATTCCACTGATCGGAATAACGTGAAGGCCGAGGTCGGAGTGGGAGCTGTTTCCCGGCTGTTCGCGGTACTGCGCTGTCTGGGCGATTGTGATGAAGGCGGTGAGCGGGTCACGCAACTCGCCCAGCGTGTCGGGCTGTCGCAACCCACCACACACCGCTTGCTGCGTAGCCTGATGGAGGAGGGAATGGTCGAGCAGGATCTGCTCAGCAAACGTTATCGGTTGAGCATCGAGTTCTTCGCCCTGGCCGCCAAGGCGGGTAATACCGGCAACCTGCGTGACGTGGTGCGCCCCAGCCTTTTGCGCCTGTCCGCATCGCTGGGTGACTCGCTGTTTCTGCTGGCACGCAGCGGTTTCGACGCGATCTGCCTGGACCGCAGCGAAGGCCCGTACCCGATCCGCACGTTCACCGGCGACATCGGCGGCCGTGTTGCCTTGGGCGTCGGGCAGGGCAGTCTGGCGATTCTCGCCTTTCTGCCCGAGGACGAGCGGGAAACGGTCATTGCCTACAACCTGCCACGGCTCAAGGATTTTCACCTGTACGACGAGGTGTTTCTGCGTTCGGAGGTGGAAAACGTGCGGCGCCTGGGCTACGCCGGGCGCAACACCGGTGCGCTTCCGGGCATGGCCGGGCTGGCAGTGCCGATCCTGGACCGCAGCGGTCGTGCGGTGGCTGCGCTCAGTGTGGCGACCATCTCCGACCGGCTGGGGCCGGATCGCCTGATGACCGTGGTCGAACTGCTCAAGCGCGAAGCCACGGCCATCAGTGCCAGAATCAACCCGTTCGACCCGTCGTTGCGGCGGCCCAGCCAGGTGTTCGGGCAGGTTGATTAGGCTGCATTCCTTTTCCGGCAGTTTTTTATCTTTTCTCGGGTATATTGCCGACCATCGCGGTTTTTAAAGAAAAAGTCTTGTGGGCCGATGTTGATTCCAAGGGGCCACACATACCTGATCCACAAGATCGGTCTACAGGGACGTGCCTGCAACTTTCGCGTATCCCGCGGATTCTTTTTCTCCAGAGATCGTCCCGATGTCCAAATCCCTGCGGCTGCAAATTTTAGGTCTGCTCGGCGGTAGTCTTGCGCTTGTGCTGGTCATTGCGTTGGCCTGCTTCAACTTTCTCTCCGACAACGTGCAGGCTTATCGCGGCCTTATCGACGGTCCGGTGCGGGCGTCGCAGTTGGTTGACGAAGCCAACCTGCAATTCAAGATTCAGGTGCAGGAGTGGAAAAACGTCCTGTTGCGTGGCAAAACGCCTTCCGAGCGTGACAAGTACTGGGGGCAATTCGAAGAACAGGAGCGCAAGGTGCAAGGCACACTGGGTCGGCTTGCTGAAATGCACGGCACCGACGCTGCATTGAAAAGCCAGGTGCAGACGCTGCAGCAGGCACACCAGGCGCTGGGTACGGCCTACCGGACCGGTCGTGATGCGTTTGTTGCTGCGGGCGGTGACGCTGGCGCGGGTGACATGGCGGTCAAAGGCGTCGACCGTCCGACCAGCGAGCAGATGGCTGGTCTGGTCGATCAATTGCACAAGAGCAGCGACGCTCAGTCCGTTGCCATCAGCCATGAAGCCCAACGTACCATTCTGGTCGGTGCCGTGGTGATGCTGGTGTCTGCGCTGCTGGTCGGTTTGTTGGCGCTGTGGATGGTCAATCGCAACCTGATTGCACCCATTCGCATGCTTATCGAATACGTCGCCCAGTTGAGCGAAGGCAAATTCGGGGCGCGTGTCGAGGTCACGCGACAGGACGAACTGGGTCGTCTGGCCGTTGCCGCAAATACCCTGCGGGATTTCCTGGCCGACACCTTCAACCGCCTCAAGCGCAGCAGCACCGATCTGGACACGGCGGGCGGCGAGCTGAATGCCATTGCCGAGTTGATGGCGCAAGGCACTCATGAGCAGTTCGAGCGTACCGATCAGGTCGCGACCGCCATGACCGAGATGTCCGCCACCGCTCAGGACGTTGCCCGACATGCCGCCGATGCTGCGCGAGCTGCGGATGATGCCGACCAGAGCGCTCAGGATGGCGAGAGGGTCATGCAATTGACCATTGCGACGATCACCCGCATGCGCAACGAGATCGCTTCTACGGCCGATGTCATCGGGCGGCTGGAAACTGACAGCGGCCGTATCGGCAAAGTGCTGGAGGTGATTCGCAGCATTGCCGATCAGACCAATCTGCTGGCGCTGAATGCCGCCATCGAAGCTGCACGTGCCGGTGACGCCGGACGCGGTTTCGCGGTGGTGGCTGACGAGGTTCGTACACTGGCGCAGCGTACTGCCGTTTCAACCTCCGAAATCAATCAGATCATCAATTCGGTGCAGACCGGAGCCAGTGATGCAGTGCAGGCCATTCAGGGCGGTCAGGCGCGGAGTGAAGAGAGCGTCGAGCAGGTCGCGAACGCTGGCGCAACCCTGCAGCGTATTACCATGGCCGTGGAGAATATTCGCGACATGAATCGCCAGATTGCGACGGCTGCCGAAGAGCAGACTTCCGTGGCAGAGGACATCTCGCGCAACCTCACTGAAATCACCGCCATCGCCGTGACCAATCAGGACAACGTCAAACGCACTCAGAACGCCAGTCAGGAACTGCGGGGCCTTTCTAATGGCCTCAGTGATGTGATCTCGCGTTTGGGTGCCTGATTTGGGTGCTTGAGTAGTTTGAGAACCTGACAGCCTTTTCGGCGTTGAAGAGGCTGTCAGTCCTTACTCGCTATGCCCACCCGCTGCGGCTCAGGCCTTCTGCCCTGAACACCAGCGCCTTCAAGCCGCCCTCGGCGCGAGCGTCGGGGAACTCTGGCGGGTTTTCCAGGCGCTGCTCGAAGCGCAGGCAAGGTGCTTCGACTGCGGTGTGCTGAATCAGAAAATCCGGTCCCAGCGCGGGATCGTTCATGCACGCCAGCACCGAACCGTTCTCGTCCAGCAACTCCGGCAGGCGGCGCAGGACACGCTGGTAGTCCTTGTCGAGCATGAAACTGCCTTTCTGGAAGGACGGCGGGTCAATGATGATCAGGTCATAAGGGCCGCAGCGGGTGACCTTGGCCCAGGATTTGAACAGGTCATGGCCCAGAAAGGTCACGCGGCTGAGGTCTTGATCATTGAGGCGATGATTCTCACGGCCGCGATTCAACGCAGCACGGGCCATGTCCAGATTCACGACGTGGTCGGCACCCCCGGCCAGGGCGGCGACCGAGAAGCCGCAGGTGTAGGCGAACAGATTGAGGATGCGCTTGCCCTTGGCCTGAGCCTGCACCCATTCACGGCCGTAGCGCATGTCCAGAAACAGCCCGCTGTTCTGTTTTTTGCCGAAATCGACTTTGTAGCGCAGGCCGTTTTCGGTGATCACCCATTCATCCACGACCTCGCCAGTCAGCCATTGCGTGGTGCTCTGCGGCAGATAACGATGTTGCAGCAGCAGGGTGTGAGCCTGGCTCTGCTGCCACTGGGGTGAGTCGATCAACGCGTGCAACAGCTGCGTCAATGCTGCCAGCTCGGATTCAAGAGGCTCCTTGAACACCGAGACCAGCACCACGCCCTGCATCCAGTCAACGGTGATGTGCTCCAGCCCCGGCCACACACGACCACGGCCGTGAAACAGGCGGCGGGTTTCATTCGGGACGTTGTTCAACGCGTCGATCAGGTGCTGTTGCAGAATCGCGAGTGCTTCAGGGGTCATGGCGCAGGTCAGTCAGGAAAAGCGGCGTATGGTAAACGTATTTCAGCAGATGGGCATCGCAGGGTTCAGCGTGGCATGTATTGACGTTGCCAGCGGTGCGGGATTTTCAGCGAAACCAGCCCCAGCAACGCCGACAGACTGCCGCTGATCAACAGGGCGTTGAGCCCCAGGCGATGCTCGAGTAGCGCACCTATCACGGCGCCGATGAACATGCCCACCCAGGGGACCAGTTGCACGCGCCAGCCGTCCCGGCGTTCCCCGAGCATCCAGCGACCCAGGCCACGACCGAATCGCGACAGCGCGCCGGTTACATAAGTCAGGCCGACCGGCAGCCCGTTGACCTGCTCGACGGCGGCGTTGAGCATGCCCATGGCCAGAATCGCCCAGATCAGTGCGAGCATATTGCTTTCCAGTGGCCATGCGGCAGCGGCACAGAGCAGCGTGGCGATGCCCAGCAGCAGGGGCAGGGCGCGCCGGCCGCCAAGGCGCGCAACCACCACGCCCAGCGCGTTGCCGGCAATGAAAGCAAGGATTGCAAGGGTCAGACGCACCGTCACGCTCAGGTCGCCATCACTGATCGCGACGGCAAGCCGGGTGGTGTTGCCACTCATGAACGAAACGAAGTCGCCGGTGGCCATGAAGCCGATGGCATCGGTCATGCCGGCCAGAACCGACAGGCTCGCAACCAGCCCCATACCGACCCGGCCACGCCATTTCTGCATGCTCAGGTGCCTGGGGCTGACGCTGGAAGTGGCGGGCTGTGGCAGCATCGAAGGCCCTCTGGAGCGAAGAACGCGCGTCTGAACGCAGGTGCAGCGATTTACAGTGGCTTGGCGCGCACGATTCGCTTGGCCTTGACCTCATCAGCATAGGCTTTGAGCTGGTCGGCATCGCTGTAAAGACGGTTGACCATCTGCAGCACTGCGGTGACATCCACATCGTTCATCTGTGAGGCGAGTTTGAGAATTTCTTCCGCCGTGTTTTCCAGGTTGGTTGCTGTCCCTTTCAGGTGTCGCTTCAGCTCCTGAGTCGACTTATTGAGCGCCATACGTGTTCCTGTGCCAAGACCTTGAATTCCATACCCGGAGCATGGCTTTTTCTGCGATAACAAGCAATCAGGCGTGTGCCCGTGTGTCAGGGTATCGGCCGATGCAGGCTGATCTGCAAGGCAAGCTGATCAATCGTCGCGGGTCAGCACTTCCAGCAGTTCTATTTCGAACGTCAGGTCGGCACCGGGCTTGATGTGCGCGCCCATGCTTCTGTCGCCGTAGGCCAGGTGGGCAGGGACGAACAATTGACGCTTGCCGCCGACTTTCATGCCCATCAGGCCCTGGTCCCAGCCCTTGATGAGGCGCCCGGTGCCGATCACGCACTGAAATGGCTTGCCACGCTCGTGGGAGGAATCGAATACAGTGCCGTCTTCAAGGGTTCCGGTGTAATGCGTGGTGATCAGCGCATCCTTTACCGCTGCCTTGCCCTCGCCGGGGTGCAGATCGGTAATCTGTAATTCTTTGCTCATTGCGATGCTTCCGGTTGCTGCGCGCTCTGTCATTGGCGCGAGCGGGCTTTCTCGCAGAAAAGCCGCTTCATGACAAGCCGCCTCATGACAAACCGGTGAAACGAAAACGGGGGAAGCTGTCGCTTCCCCCGTTGGTTCGAATCCAGTGCCTGTCAGAGATTCTGCGAGCTGACCACCATGGCCTGCGCGATGTTCTCTTTCTGCTCCTGAGTGAAGCCGTCCCAGATGTTGGTCTTGGCGTAGTAACCCAGGCCCGCCAGGCAATAAAGGCTGAGGGTCAGAACGATGACGATCGAAACAAAGGTCCAGCGGCCTTCGTCATCGTTTTCGCGTGTGAAGCTGCGCGAATAGTTGTCCTCTGCGCTGCGGAAGAACAGCGCGGACGACAGACGCTTGAGCCACTGGAACAAATGAACAACAACGATGCGCAGCATGGGTAAATCACCTCAAAGGTCAAGAAAACGGGTTGCCCGGATGCCGTCGAGGACATCGGATGCAAAAGCTGAAAACGAAAAAAGCCCGTCTATGACGGGCTTTCTTTTTATGATTCTGTTCAGGCGAGCAGTGAAGGGCGACGTTGAAAATGATCGCGGGAAGCACTGCGCATGCCTGACGTTATGGAAACATTTTAAAACAAATGGATTGGCGCATCTACCCGCGCCATTCTGTTGTCAGACAACTGGTAGTGCCTGGAGGTGTGACAAAACGTCGCTCTGAGCTCATTTACTGCACGGCAAGGAGCACGCGCCGTGGTCAAGTTTTGTAATACTTTCTCAACGTACGAAACATCTATGGGTATTGTACGATCAGCGCCCGTATTGATTTTCAGGACTGTATGAATACCCTCCAGGAGCCTCCGAGTTGTCCTCCTTCCATCGCGTATGGCTGGCCGGTGATTTCACTGTTACCGAGCAGACCGCTTCATTCGAACGTCTCTCTACTTAACCTCTTGCACTGTATGGATTCCGGCAGACCTTCGCGTCCTGACGCTGCAACGCCATGCCTGATGTTCAGCCATGGTGTCTGGTCTACAGTGACCAATAACCACTCCTGCCATTTTTATCGTGAGGCTGCATAACCCATGGAATGGATCGCTGATCCCACGGCATGGCTTGGCCTGCTGACCCTTATCGTGCTGGAACTGGTGCTGGGCATCGACAACCTGGTGTTCATCGCCATCCTGGCCGACAAGCTGCCCCCTGAACAACGCGACAAGGCGCGCGTCATTGGCCTGTCGCTGGCGTTGATCATGCGTCTTGGCCTGCTGGCGAGCATCTCGTGGATGGTGACCCTGACCGAGCCGTTGTTCGAAATATTCGGCAAGACGTTCTCCGGTCGCGACCTGATCATGCTGTTTGGTGGTGTGTTCCTGCTGTTCAAGGCCACCATGGAACTGCACGAGCGTCTGGAAGGGCATGTCGCCCAGCGCGCCGGTAATGCGGGCTATGCGTTGTTCTGGCCCATCGTTGCGCAGATCGTCGTACTGGACGCCGTGTTTTCGCTGGATGCGGTGATTACCGCCGTCGGCATGGTCGAGCACCTGTCGGTGATGATGATCGCGGTGATCTTCTCCATCGGCCTGATGATGATTGCCAGCAAGCCGCTGACCAAATTCGTCAACAGCCGCCCGACGGTGATCATGCTGTGTCTGGGCTTCCTGATGATGATCGGTTTCAGCCTGACCGCCGAAGGCCTGGGCTTCCATATTCCCAAGGGCTATCTGTATGCGGCCATCGGCTTCTCGATCCTCATTGAGGTGTTCAACCAGATCGCCCGCAAGCGCAGCAAGAAGTCGGCCCATGGCCACCTGCCGCGCCGCGAGCGGGCAGCCCACGCGGTGATGCGCCTGTTGGGCGGTCGCAAGCTGGAGTCTGGTGACGTCGATGAGGAAATCACCGACATGCTGGATGGGGAAAGCAGCGAGCCGGTGTTCGACCGTCGTGAGCGTGTGATGATCAGCGGCGTACTGCAG
This sequence comes from Pseudomonas sp. P135, assembly GCF_020312125.1. Taxonomy (NCBI): domain Bacteria; kingdom Pseudomonadati; phylum Pseudomonadota; class Gammaproteobacteria; order Pseudomonadales; family Pseudomonadaceae; genus Pseudomonas; species Pseudomonas sp. P135. The sequence continues at coordinate 388,141 of NZ_JAGPYR010000005.1, read as the reverse complement.
CTGGCAGAGCGGCCGATTCGCACTGTGATGACGCCGAGGGCGGAAGTTGACTGTATCGACCTGAACGACAGTGCCGAAAAGATCCGTCTGAAACTGATGCACTCGTCCTACTCGCGTCTGCCGCTGATTGGCGAGCGCGGTATCGATGAGCCGCTGGGCTTCGTGCACAAGAAAGAGCTGTTCAAGGAGCTGTTGTCCGGCAACGAGCCCGACTTGAAACTGATGTCGCGCAAGGCAATCAACCTGCTGGAAAGCTTCACCATCCTCAATGCCCTGGAGCAGATGCGCAAGGAATCGACGCACATCGCCTTTGTGGTCAACGAGTTTGGTGACTTCATCGGTGTATTGAGCATGACCGACATTCTTGAGTCCATCGCTGGCCAGCTGCCTGACGCCAGCGAAGTGGAAGGCCCGGACATCGTCGAGCAGGGCGAGGACTTCGTGGTATCGGGTGCCTTGAACCTGAGCCTGATTCGCGAGCGCACCGGCTTCCAGGCCAAAGCGACCGAGGATTATCAGACCCTGGCCGGACTGGTCATGAGCCTGCTGGATCGCCTGCCGTCTACCGGCGACAGCCTCAGCTGGCAGGGCTGGAACCTGCACGTCGTCGGTGTGGAAGAGCGCCGAGTGACTCGGGTATTGCTGCAGAAGCAGCCCGACATGGGGGCTGGCAAATAAGCACCGAGCTGTAATGCAAAACGGGGCCTGCTCATGCTGAGCAGGCCCCGTTTTCATGTGCGCGTCATGCTTATTTTCGACGCGGACGCGACACCACGGATTCGATATTCTTGCGGCCGATCAGCTTGGGCTGCGCAGGCTCTTTGGCCACTGGCTCATCAGCCAGCCACTTGAACATCACCAGACAATCCACCAGGCCCAATCGGGCATGACGATAAGCCTTGGGCGACCGCCCGACGGTCTCGAAACCCAGCTTGTTCCACAACCCGACCGCCACCTCATTGCTGGCGACCACCGAATTGAACTGCATCGCCAGGAACCCGCTGTCGCGCGCCAGTTGCTGCGAATGCTCGCACATCAACCGCGCCACACCACGACCCCGCGCCGCGTCCGTCACCATATAGCCACAGTTGCAGACATGACCACCCGGGCCTGCCGCATTGGCCTTCAGGTAATAGCTGCCCAACAGCTGGCCATCTTCCTCGGCAATCAGCGTGTGCAGCGGCGCCTTCATCCACAGATCGCGAGCCTGCTCCTGAGTGAGTGCAGGGTCGTAGGCGTAGGTTTCCTGAGCGATGACGACAGCCTGAAAGGTGGGCCAGAAGCGCTCGAAATCTTCCGGTGTCATGGGGCGGATCTGGATCATGGTGAGGCCTTGTTGGGTAGGGCTTGAAGTCCGGCGTGTACGTTAGGCTCTGTACGAAAAGTGGCTGCGCTCGGTGATGCTTCGTAAAAACAGGCTCGGATGCGAGTCCAATCGGAATGCTCATTTACAACACGTAGAGTCGAACGCGACCCCGGCCGTTCCTCGCCTGTTTTTGCCTCGCCTGACCTTCGCTCGCCGACTTTCGTACAGAGCCTAGCGTGGGTGTGCTACCACTTCCAGGCTTTTTCGGTGAACTCGGCCGTGGAGGGGAGCACGGTTTGGAGAAAGCTCAGGTACTTGTTGAACAGTACTTCGTGCTGGAAGCGGGCTTCGAAGCCGAGAGTGACGTCCGTGCGGTGCGTGATGATCATCAAGCGTTTGCGGTCGACAGTGACGAAGTTGTACTCGCCCCATGGCAGGCTTTGTTCGTGGTGGATGGGGTTTTCCCAGTTGAGTAGCTTGATGGCTGCGATAAAGGCCATGGCGACAGGGCCGACCAGGAAGAGCAGTGAGCCGGTGAGTATGGCGACGAATACGAACAGCATGATCACGGCGATGGCGATGCCTTTGAAAAAGGAAGAGGCGAAGTCGGGGTAGTGGAGGTAGTACTCGAGGTGGGCTCTGTCGGTTTTGATGGTGTAGTTGTAGATGGTTTTTTGGCGGACGCCTAACGCTATGATGTAGATGGCGGCGCCCGCAAATGTGTACACCAGAAAAAGTGCCTCAGAGGGCTTCTCTAGATAGACATCCCTGCCAAGCCATATGCAGAAGCTCATGGGCAGCGCGCATATAAATATCGTACCTAGCTGGGTCCAAAATATTTCATTGGGGGATCTTGCCATGGTTTTTATGGACCAGTTAAAAATATCGTTGCTCGCTAGGCTCGGACTGATTATTTTAGCATTACCTGAATCATCAGCGATGTTGTTTTTTGTTTTTTGCAAGATAGGGGCTTTCGTTTTATCAGTCATGATGTTATTCCGCTATTTCAAGTGTCAAGGTGCTGATTCGACTAGACGCTTTTATTTCCAGTTCGACATGTGCCAGCCCGTCGACTGCTGTATCTCCCTGACTATCAAGTTTCAGTTGAAACAGGTAGCCTACGTCCTGTTGACCAGGTCTTACCAGACTGTCGGGATACCATATTTGTAGTTCCAGATACGTTGCGTCTTTCTCAAGCGGCACCCAGGTTTCCCAAACAACATCTTCACTTTCAGGGGGCATAAGCGGAAATGTGAAATCTTCTTGGGCTTTGCGAGCGGGCTGATTGACAAGCTTTTTAAATTGATCAACCTTCTTGAACTGTCCTCTGTCGAGAAAGGGGGCGAGTATCGGGTCATCAATTTTTGCTACAGGCAGCACGCCCAGTGGACGTTTACTACTGATGATATTGAAATGTACTGATTGTCCGCGCACTGCGCTTGGCAGAAGAATTTGCACACCAGCACCGTATTGTACCGGAGCGCTATAGGGGGTATCTCTACCAAAATAATGGTCTTCGTCGCGTGTGGTGCTTTTAACATGAACCTGAGGGCTCAGCTGTATCGTGAGCAGAGCAAGTTTTTCTTCAAGTTGACCATCTGCATCTGTTGAATAATGGTAGTTGATTGATTTGGACCAGCTGCATTTTCGCAGCCACCATCCAACGCTATCTTGCTTGAAATAATTCAACGCCATATTAGTCAATAGATAAATCACACCTGTTAGCAGAATTGCTACGCTAAACCACGGGTTCATTGCAACCAATGTATAAGAACTGGTTGGAAGAATTCCTGCAGCGAGCTGGAATGTGCTGCCTATCGCCATAAGGCCTACTGAACCAAATTTTATACGTGTGACAGTTGCCTCTTCAGTTGTTTTTGTTTTAGTCAGGTCATCGTAGATGTCTATCAACTCCAACGTAGACGCCGCTATCCCAAACGCCCCCATCGCCACCATTGAAACCCTGAACCCACGTACCGCATCACTCCACGCCGCATTTCCCTTCGCCCTCCAATAACCCGCAGAGCGATCCAGAATCCCCACATTCTTGCCATCGATCAGCACCGGCGTCGCATCCCTGATAATTGCCCACGGCGCTTCAACAAACACCGCCATCAACAAGTTAAAGCTATACCCCAACCCATACGTCACCTTGCCGATGTCCTTGGCACTGAATTCTCCATCCCGAGTAAGGTCGCGATAGGTGAAGGCGGTGTTGATGAAGTTGAGCATGATCACGCCCCAGGTGATCGAGCCGGCAATCCCACCCAGTCCATCGAACCAGCGCCTGGCGGTGCTCAGCCATTCTTTGGTGATGGCTTTGCCGGACTGGAAGTGCAGGCGAATCTCGTCCTGCAACTGCCTGGCGTATTGGTTGTTCTGAAAGTCGAGCAGGGCCGGCATGCTCAGTTCGTGCAGGCGAAGCTTTTGCTCGAGGGCGCGCAGGTGGCTGGCGATGCTTTTGCGGGGGTTGTAAGCGGTTGGGTAGAGCCAGCTGCGACGGGTATCACTGATCTGTTTGTTGAGTACCCGCCATTCGCTGATCCAGTTTTTCAGCTTCGCGAGCATGTTGTGATCGATCGCGATACGCGCCTTTGAATCGAGCAAAATCTGGCCGATCAACAGCGTGCGTATCAGTGCGACGATGTTCTGCTGCTTGCCCACCGCCATGCGGCTGTCGATAGGCACCCAGGCCAGCAGGATGCTTTCGAACGTCGCCTTGCCTGCGCTGCTGGCCAGTTGGCCGAGAGCTTTGAAGGTGTCCTGAACAGGTTGTTTCAGCGCCTTCATCCACGGCTTGTCGGCAAAGCCCTGATGATTGAGCGTGCCGTTGAGTTCACCGATGCGGGTGGCCAGGTTGGTGATGTCGCCGAGGCCGTTCAGCAGTGCGTTAGCTTCCTGGTGTAGGGCGTGTTTGAGCGCCGGTGAGAAGCCGTAGCGCAAGGTGCCAAACAGGCTGCTGTCGTTGGCTTCCTGCTCGGCGAGCCAGGCGCTGGCGGCGCTGTCCTGAGCGTAAATGATCTGCAGATTGAGCATGACCGTTTGCAGGTACAGCAGACTTTCAGGGTGGGTGGTGTCGACAAAAAGCTTGAGCGGTTCCGTGCCCAGATGGGTCGACCATTGCCGAAAGTCGCTTTGCGTGTCTCGCACCTGCTGCAGCAGTGTGTCGCCGGTTGGCAGGTGCTGCTGAAGGTACGCACGCGCACCACTCAGATCGACCTCGCGCCGCCATTTGTGGCGATCTTTCCAGGCTTGCAGGGCCTCGTCGGAGGGCGCGCTGCCATAACGCATTTCAAGCGATCTGCGCATCTCCGGACTCTTGAAAATATCCGGTAGCAATAGCACGCCTCCGGGAGCGGTGTTGTTGCCGATCTGCTCTTGTTCAAAAATGCATTGTTCAAAATAGGCTTCGACGTCGCTCAGGTACTGATGGGTGAGCGCCGCATTGCCGCGCACCGATGCCGGCAGTTTCTCCGGTTCACTTTCAGCGCCACATAGCGCGGTGACGGTCTGGGCGATCTGGATCTTGTGTTCGTGCCCGGCTTGCCAGTTGCGGTAAGCGGCCTGATCGGCGGCCAGTTGCATGCCCAGATCGTTGAAAATGGCCAGCGGATCTTCGAGGGCGATGAGCAGAGAGCTGTCCTGATCTTCAACGCTGCCCTGCCAGAAAACGTCAGCGCCGATTGGCGAAAACAGTGCCTTAACTTCATCGCTATCCGAAGGCGGGCGAGCAGCAGGAATCGCCGAGTCTGCAAACCGGTCATCATCGACCACATACTCCTTGTCGATGTCCGCCACCGCCTCGGCGATACGGTTCAATGGCAAGGTATCCGGCTCGGCCATGGTCGTGCAGTAGCGTTTCAGATCCAGCGCTTTCATCCATGAAGCGCGGCTTTCCGGACTGGAGCGCAGGTGTTCGCAGATTCGCCACGTCCACTGCTGCGCTGAAAAAGCGATGTGAAGCCGGTTGTTTCGCGGATACAGCAGAAAAGGCTTGCCGTCGCTGCCGCCACTGCGCTGGTCACTGCCAAGCTGCGCATCGGTCCAGACAATACGGCTCAGGTTGCCTGTGGCGGCTGACACCGCGTACTCATGCAACGTCTCGGCTGTTTCGTCGTAGACATACACATAGCCGTCATACAGTTGGCGAAGGGTATAACTGCGTGTTTTCAGCTTCGGCATCACCGCCCAGCGGCTGCCCTTGAGTAGCGGTTTCAGCTTCTCGGGCGCGGCATCGTAGCGGGAGCGGTCCAGCGCATAGCGCACTGGCACGATGGCGACCTCAGGTTTTCGGAAGGGGCACAGACTGGTGGCCGTGGCGGGTATCTTGGCGAACGTTGCAGCACGTCGTTGCGAATGTGTGCCGGATTTATCGGTCATGCGTGGCATCCCTGTCTATACGAACTTTCTGACGGTATTCATCGAGTCCGGTTACGCGGAGTTCCGGGGGCAAGCGCTGTTGCTCGGGGTGTTGAGCACACCAGGATTGGTAGTGGCCCTGTGGCGAGCTCGCAAAGCCAAGACCCCAGTCGTGGCAGATGTCTGCCCAGGTCGCCAATGCATATTCACTGACCAGCCCCCACTCAATTGCGCTGTCCACGACATGCGTCAGCCAGATTTCGATCTGATCGTCGCTCTGGTCCAGAAAGGCCAGCGGATCCTGCTTTTTGACCCATTCATAAATTCGCCCTTCGAAGAGCCATCGATAGCAGCTTTCGAAGGCTTGCAACTGACGTTCGCTCACCAGAGAAAAATGCGATCGAGAGACTTTTTGCGCACGTTCGTTAACAAATGTCGTGATCGCTGGATCGAGGTTTTGTTGCCAACTGCGCTGGGGGCTCTGAACCCAAAGTTGATCGATTGGGCCTAGCGTCGAGCTCAAATGTTCAGGGTCATAGCTCGATAGCCAGTAGTGCATCACCAGCGGATCTGCGAAGCGCAGCAGACTTGAATGACCGAGATAATCAAGGGGGCTCAGGAAACGCTGCAAATGTTCAGAGACGATTTTCAAGGACGCATTGCTGGAAAAAATGCAGGCGTCGATACGTTGTTCAGGATGTCGATGCCACTGCGCAATGAGTTCGGAGGGATGAGCCGTGCGCACAAGTACAGGGCCTAAATCCATGATCTCCGCCCACCGTGTGCCGAGATAAAGCGGAGCGATCTCGATAGGCTCGTCGTACTGGTATAGCTGCTTTACGGCGTCAGGTCTCAGCACTCCGTCAATCAACAGGTAATTGGCTTGATTCATTTTTTCGTTTCTTCGGTTGCTTGCGAGCATTGGCTACAAAGTGGGCTGCGTGTCATTGCCTGTCGCTGTGCGGAGATCAGCATGTCACCTGATTCGCCAGCTTCTGGTCGCTCTGCATTACCTGGAAGTAGCGGGGTTGCTCCAGAGCCGTTTCCGGGGCTGCCCCCCGAATTGAGCTTTATCTGAGACCCGTTCACGGTCACGCCACTGGCATCGATCTTGATAAAGGAGCCGGCTGCTTTTAGCGTGATTTCAAGCCCCGCCTCAATGATCAGTTTGTTACCGGCTTTGAGGTGGATTTCCTGTCCGGCGTGGGCCAGTAATCCATCACCCACTCTGATGTGCCGGGTTCCGCCCACCGTGACGTGATCGCTCGCTTTTACCTCGGTCAGCCGGTCGCCATCGACAGTCCGATGTTCCTCGGTCTTGAACTCGCTGTAGCTGTTGCCTTCGATCCGCTCATGCCGATGATGACCGACCCGGATTTTCTGCTCATGCTCGATGTTCTGCTCCCAGTCGCGCTGGGCATGAATGTAGATCTGCTCCTGACCGGCCCGGTCTTCGATGCGCAGTTCGTTGGAACCATTGCCACCGGGGCTGCTCAGGGTCTTGAATACACTGCGCGTCTGATGTGCAGGCAGGTCGTAGGGCGGGACGTGCTCTGCGTGGTACAGGCAGCCGCTGACCAATGGACGGTCAGGGTCGCCGTCAAGGAACGTCACCAGTACTTCCATACCGACTCGCGGGATGACCATGCTGCCGTAGTGATTACCGGCCCAACCGGACGAAACCCTTACCCAGCAACTGCTCCGATCATTGGCCTGCCCCTCGCGGTCCCAATGAAACTGCACTTTGACCCGACCGTGCCGGTCGCAGTGTATTTCCTGATCTTTCGGACCGGTGACCACAGCAGTCTGGCTGCCGAATATTCTTGGCTTGGGATGATGCCGGGGAGGGCGATACGAGGCTTGCCACGGTGTAGCGAGAAAGGTATTGCGATAGCCCTGATGAAAGTCACCCTTGTCCTGTAATGCATAGGCGGACTCCTCAAGCCCCTGCGGCTGGCGGCCCTCATGACGAACTTCGGTCAACAGCCACAGGTCGTTCCATTCCTCGTTGGGGTGCTCGCGCAAAGGTAGAAAATGGCCGCTGACCAAGGTGGGTTGATCACTTTGGCCATCGCCCAGCCGGTAATCCTGGCGATGGCGCTCAAGTGCGCGGCTCGCCAGATGCGCGCCCCGACCCCGGTGAGTGAAGCCGCCCGGATATTCATAGTTCTCCAGCTCCGGCCAGGCGTTGTCATACGCCGAACCTTCCATTTTCAGAAGCGGTTTTTCAAAGTGATAATCGCGGCGGGTAACGCTGTTTGTACGTGTTTCCAGGCGCAACCTGAAGCGCTTGATGACCGAATCACCGGGCACCAGGCCGCTGTCCTGCTTATAGATAACCGGCCTTAGTTTCGGAAATACGGTCTGGTCATCACCAAACACCAGTTGATGTGCCGTGTGGCTGTGTTTGAAGTGGTAATGCAGGCCTTCCTCTTCGCAAAGCCGCTGGATGAAGTGCAGGTCCGACTCGCCATACTGAACGCAGTATTCGCGCTCCGGGTAAGTCGTACCAAGCTGGAAGCTGTAGGCATCGCCCATCAGGTGATGTTCTTCCAGTACCTGCTCAATGATCTTCTGTACCGTGCGATTCTGAAAAATACGCTGATTGGTACGGTGTCTGAGCCGTGCCAGGTTCGGTCGCAAGGTGACTGAGTAGTGTGTAAGACGCCTGCCGGAATCGCCTTGGGAAACCTGATCGATCATTCCATGAATGCCGTTGCCCCTGGATGTGTACTGCAGAAATGCGGGGCAATTCAGCAGGCTTTCGAGATCCATCGACGTGCGCTCGCTGACCAGCTCAAGCTTGAAACAGAAGGGCTGATTGATAGCTTCGTGGCCGGTAAAGGAAAGGATTTGAAAATCATGCTCAGGGCCGTCGACGCTCAGGCTGAAGTAAGGTCGATCAGCGGGGTTCAGCATCATAGGGACCACCGTGTCTAGCCGGTTTATAAAAACCCCGCCGATCCTGTCGAACCGCCGGGGCAGCGGAGTTATGCCGACTTCGGACTTCTCCAGTCATCAGACCCGGTAGTAGTGGCCTTTACGTGGTCCCAGGTTATTTTGCGATAGCTGAATTGAACGTCCTCCAAGTGTCCAAAGTGCGAGTTCTGCGGATCCTGGCAGTTGTGCATGTAGGACTTGATGTTGACGATGACCGCATCCTCCAGGGTGGTGGTGTAATAGTGTTCCTGCTTGCCATCGATGGACGTCCGGTACCACTTGATTTCGACTTTGCTTAGTGTTGAGCCTGAGCAAAGAGCCTCCAGAAGCAATGGCGAGGTCTTGTCGAAAATTTTCGTGACACACGCAGGACCATGAATGCGTTGGCCAGTAGGCTGCCCTGACTGAGGATCACAGGGTGTAATGATGTTATGGCTGAATGCCTGGATTATTGCTTCATCTTCATGGCCTTCCTGATAGACGTTGCCGACAGAGTCTGCTGTGAAAGCTCCTGCTGTCAGTATTTTCTGATTGGCGTCTATGACAGTCATATAGGCGGGTGTAGGCATTAACGTCCTTCCTTACAGTCGGTGGCGCCTCACAAGCGAATTGGCTTGGAGATCGAAGCATCGCTATAACAAGTTACGTGCCAGGTATCTCTTAAGTCAGTATTGTCAGCTGATTTGGCTATGAGGGTGACGCTCGTTGTGAATTTTTTCGAGTAACTTGCGCAAGTTTCTGCACACTATTTTCATTTTTTTGCGCAGCTTTCCAGGATTCTATCCAAATATATCCATATTTCTATATCTGGTCTTTTTGTGCGGAAGGTCATGGGTTTTGTACGTGCTATTGGCAAGGTTGCTGGCCGTTTAATGGCGCCTCCTGGGTGAGTTTTAAGCCAAATATATATGTGTGTTCTGATGAGCATGTGATAGCGTGTTTAGTCAATAGATAGTTAGGTTGTTAAATATTTTGGTACATAAATTATATGCGTTCCTACGTATTCTCTTCGTTTGTTTGTAAGAATTTTCCGAAAGTCTACTATCTATCAAGTGTCATCTTGCTTGCTGGTTTTTATGACGATAAGGTCTGCCTGGCTTTATGAGTGGTTAGACAATTCGTTCACAATGAAATGCACGGCGTGCGGGAATATGAGCAGTGGCCAGTAAAGACAAGCTCTCTATTCGATATCTGGATCTGGCCCGGCATCCTGTCGCAACGGGTGATTATGCAGGCGAAGACATCCGTTTTTCTACGGCGTTTGAAGCCTTGGAGCGTGAGTTGGGCGGTGCACAGGCCATTCTCGGGGAAGTGAATGTAGACTGGCTGCGGATCAGAGAGGGCTGCGAACATATCCTTTCAAATCAGTCCAAAGACCTGCGCGTCGCCAGTTGGCTGGCGTGGGCTCTATATGAATGCGAGTCTGTTAACGGATTATCTGCGGGGCTGGGATTGATTCATTATGTGTGCAAAGAGCATTGGCTGCTTTTTCATCCCAAAAAATTACGAACACGTTCAGCGGCCATGCAATGGCTCTTGATGAAACTCGACAAGGCGCTGGGAGAGGATATTTCCATTACTCACCAGCTTCCTGAATTCCAGCAACTGCTCAGACAGCTTGATGGCCTGGATGAAATATTTAATCTGTATCTGGGAAGTGATGCCCCGTTGCTGCTGCCGTTGCGAAGACGGCTCGCCCGTATGATTCAGCGCGCTGAGCAAGTTGAGAAAGAGCCTGTCAAGGTGGTGGAGCGCGTCAAGCAGGCTGCGGTCCAGTTATTTTCAAGTGACTCTCACATCGACAACGAGAAAGACGCCCAGCGGACTTTAAGTGTGCAGGAGTACTCCGTACGTAGCCTTTGCAGATGGTGGCTTAAGCAAAAAACGACAGATCCGCGAGCTTTCCGCCTGGGTCGTTCGCAGACCTGGTATGCAGTGGACAGTCTTCCTGAAAGAAACAGTGAAAAAATAACCCCGTTAAGGAGGTTGCCCGCTGACAAATTAAGCAATTACCAAGAGCGATTCGAACAGGGTCTTTACGCAGACCTTATTGTGGATGTTGAAGCAAGTCTTGCGGGGTCGCCTTTTTGGTTTGATGGTCAGCGAATGGTCTGGAACTGTCTGAAAGCCCTGGGGGGCGAAGCGGCAATGCGCGAAGTGGAAGCTCAGTTTGCTTTGCTTTTAAAGCGCATTCCAGACCTTGTTGAACTTCGCTTTCACGACGGTGTGCCGTTTGCAGACGCGGAGACATTACAGTGGATCGCCACTTATATCCTGCCTGCCGAGGTCCATGTCGGAAATGCGTATGGCAGCGAAAGTCAGCATGACGCCTCAGAACGAAATTCGTTGTACCACGATGCACTGCCGGTTTTGCAGACAAAAGGGCTGAAAGCTGCTGTGCAATTAGTGAGTGATCGAATGAATGGTTTAGAGGGCGGGCGAGAGCGATTTTTCTGCAAACTATGCATCGCACGTCTCTGTATCGATGCAAATAAATATGAGTTAGCGAAGGTTCAACTTGAGTCTCTTGATCGGGAGTTTCAATCAGCAAGCCTCCCGGCATGGGAACCCACGATCTTCCTCGACGTGTCGCGCTTGTTATATAGCTGTTATGAGCGAATGGCTCTTAACGATAAGGCAGCAGCGCGCAAAGAAGTGATTTACCAGAGGTTGTGTCATCACGACCTTGAAAGATTTATTGATGGCTAACGTACAGTTTAATAAATTGAGGGGAAATGGAATGGCCAGAGAAGGCTCTGTAGCGCCCAAAGAGCGGATCAACGTGACGTTCAAGCCTGCTGTTGGTGGTGCGCAGGAAGAAATAGAGCTGCCACTTAAGTTGCTGGTTCTTGGCGATTTCATACAGCGCGCGGACGAGCGAAAGCTTGAGGACCGTAAATCAATCAGTATCGACAAGAACAATTTCGATGATGTGTTGGCGAAGCAGGAGCTTGAGCTGGTACTGAATGTACCTGACCGCTTGCAGGCTGAAAGCGGGGCTGACGATCTCACTGTCAGCATCAAGGTCTCTTCGATGAAAGACTTCAACCCTGCCAGTCTCGTCGAACAGATTCCTGAGCTTAAAAAGTTGATGGAGCTGCGCAACGCCCTCATGGCGCTCAAGGGGCCGTTGGGGAACATGCCTTCTTTTCGTAAGGCCATCGAGCAGGTCATTACGGATGAAACATCGCGTAAGAACGTGCTGGATGAGCTTGGCCTGGATGTCGCGGCGCAACAGTAACATCGGACCCATTGTCAGGAATTAACATATGAACACAAAAGCCATACCGCAGCGCGATGCAAGTGAACTTCACCATGGAATTCTCGATCAGATTATTGCACATACCCGATTAGAGCCTTGTGACGACGCCTATGGTATTGCCAAGCGAGGGGTGGCTGCATTTATTGAAGAACTGCTGAAACCGCGTAATAACGACGAGCCGGTCAAAAAAGCGCTGGTTGATCGGATGATTACCGAGATTGACGTCAAGCTGAGTCGCCAGATGGACGAGATCATCCATCATGCAGAATTTCAGGCGTTGGAAGCATCATGGCGCGGGCTGCAGTTACTGATTGATAGAACCGATTTTCGCGAAAATATAAAAATTGAGTTGTTAAGTGTTTCCAAGCAAGATCTTCTGGACGATTTTGAAGACTCGCCTGAAGTGGTTCAATCGGGCCTCTACAAACATGTCTATACCGCTGAATATGGTCAGTTTGGCGGTAATCCCGTAGGCGCGATCATTGCCAATTATTTCTTCTCGCCAAGCGCTCCCGATGTGAAGACCATGCAGTACGTTTCAAGCGTTGCCTGCATGGCGCATGCACCTTTTATTGCGGCCGCAGGTCCCAATTTTTTCGGGCTTGAGCAGTTCACCGGTCTGCCCGACCTAAAGGATCTGAAAGATCACTTCGAAGGGCCGCAGTTCGCCAAATGGCAAAGCTTTCGGCAGCGGGAAGACGCGCGTTATTTCGCACTGACAGTACCGCGTTTTCTTTTACGCAGCCCCTACGGGCCGAAGGAAAATCCGGTGAAGACGTTTGCCTATGAGGAAAACGTCTCGAACGACCACGAGCACTATTTGTGGGGCAATACGGCCTATGCATTTGCTACCAAGCTGACAGACAGCTTCGCCAGATTTCGGTGGTGCCCCAACATCATTGGTCCTTTGAGCGGTGGTGCTGTTGAAGACCTGCCTTTACACCACTTCCACAGCATGGGTGAAATCGAGACCAAGATTCCGACTGAGGTACTGGTGTCTGACCGTCGTGAATACGAGCTGGCGGAAGAGGGCTTTATCGCATTAACCATGCGCAAGGGCAGCGACAACGCAGCGTTCTTTTCTGCCAGCTCAGTACAGAAGCCCAAGTTTTTTGGCAACAATCCAGAGGGGAAAATAGCCGAGCTTAATTACAAGCTAGGCACTCAACTGCCCTACATGATGATCGTCAATCGCCTCGCACATTACCTCAAGGTGCTGCAGAGAGAGCAGATAGGTTCCTGGAAAGAGCGAGCGGACCTGGAGAGTCAGCTTAACAAATGGATACGTCAGTACGTTGCGGATCAGGAGAATCCGAGTTCAGAAGTGCGTGGCAGACGACCGCTGCGCACGGCACAGGTCATTGTCAGTGATGTTGAGGGTGATCCTGGCTGGTACCGGGTCAGTCTGAATGTTCGTCCTCATTTTAAGTACATGGGCGCTGACTTTACGCTGTCGCTGGTCGGCAAAATGGATAAAGAGTAGATCATCTATTGATGATGAATCCAAAAGGTAGCCTCTTTCAACGCTTGGCAGGTGACGTACTGCAACAGCAGTCTTTTGACAAGGAAGAGCAGTTAATGATGTTGATATCAGCTCATCTGACCAAGATGCTGGGTACGCGCGCCGGTAGCGTAAAGATGCTGCCTGATTATGGTCTCCCTGACTTGAACAATATGGGGCTGAGCCTTGACGATACGCTGAGGCACTCTCGCATGATCATCGAAAAGATGATTCGAACATATGAACCACGATTGTTCGATGTTCACGTGACGGTGGAAGAACACGAAGGTTGTCTGCTGAGGCGAACATTCTCGATCGGTGCGGCTCTGGACATTGCAGGTGTAAAGAAGTCCATTCGATTTTCTGCAATGCTCGGTGGCGACGGCAAAATAAGCATTATTTGAGTAAGTTTTTCGCCTCGCGAGGCGGTGCGCCGATTATCTACAGTTTTATACCCAGATTTTTTTCATTATCGATTTACGACCGGCCAGGTAGAAAAACGGTGTCATTTAACCTCTATTATCAAGAAGAACTGACGGCTCTCCGAGAGTCTGGGCGTCGCTTCTCCGAGCGTAATCCGGCGCTGGCTCCTTTTTTAGGGCAGGCGGGCAAGGACCCGGACGTAGAACGTTTACTTGAGGGGTTTGCTTTCCTGACGGGCCGTTTGCGTCAAAAGCTGGATGAAGATTTACCTGAGCTGACCCACTCCCTCATGCAGTTGTTATGGCCCAACTACCTTCGACCTCTGCCCTCGGTGAGCATGCTTCAGTTTGACGCTCTGGACGGCTCCGGCCCGGGTTTCGTTGTGGAGCGAGCAACACCTGTAGAAAGCGAACCAGTGAATGATCAGGTGTGCCATTTCCGTACCTGCTTTGCCACTCAGGTATTACCGTTGAAACTGACTCACCTCTATTGTTCGTCAAGCGGGGGCGGGACAACGCTGAAGCTGTGTCTGGCGATGAATGGAGACAGCCATTTAGGCGAGGTAAAGTTCAGTCAGTTGCGCTTGCACCTGGCGGGTGAGCGTCGCGTCAGCCAAGCTATTTACTTCGCGATAATGCAGAAGCTCAAGGGCATCACATTATTGCCTCTTGATGCGATGGGCGAACCGTTACTGAACTCTTCAGGTAAAGCGATCGAACTGATCATTCCTGTGGAACAAGTGAAACCTGTAGGCTTCGCTGAAGAGGAGTCGTTGATTCCCTACCCACTCAATACCTTTCGGGGCTATCGCTACCTGCAAGAGTATTTCTTTTTCCCTGAGAAGTTTCTTTTTGTCGATGTTCTCGGTTTCGATGTCATTCACTCATTGACTGACGACCTGCTGAAGCGCGCGCGCGGGCTACAACTTGTTTTTGATGTGCAAGGAAAGGACATGCAACTCCTTCGTCCTACCCTCGAAAACATCAAGCTTTACTGCACGCCGGTCGTGAACCTGTTCAAACAGGATGCCTTGCCCATTCTTGCGGATGCCCGGCAGGACGAATATCTGCTCATTCCTGCGCATTACGCACACGGCGGTTGTGGTGTGTACTCGGTCGATAAGGTGGTTGGCTGGCAGCCTGGAGGGCTGGGCTATCAGAATTACGTACCCTTCGAATCGTTTGAACATGACGCTGCGGTCGATGTGGATAGTGACTCGCCTTACTACAGCGTGAGGCATCGTACTTCGCTGCAGCACAAGGGGCTTGATACATTTTTAAGCTTCGGTCTTCGAGCTGGGCGAACTGACGAGACAATGTCCATTGAGATGACATGCACTAACGGCGACCTTCCGTTGCAAATCAAGGCAGGAGGCCTATGTAAACCCTGCGAGGGCACCCCTGACTTTTTGCGTTTCAGAAATATAACGCCTGCCACGAAAACATTTGCGCCACCCATGGACGGGGATTTTCTCTGGCGTGTGATCAGTAACATGTCGCTCAACTACTTGTCGCTCGAAAATATCGAAGCACTGAAAGTGATTCTCGAAACGTACGATTTGCCTCGGTATTACGATTCGCAGGCAGAGAAAGTCAGTAAGCATCTCCTGGGCGGGTTGAAGTCCATTCGGCACCAACATATCGACTGCCTGCATGACGGGCTGCCTGTAAGGGGAGTCAGGACGGAGTTGACCGTCGAACCTGACGGCTTTGCAGGGGAGGGCAGTTTGTTCTTGTTCGCCTCCGTCCTAAACGAATTCTTTGCGCTCTACGCGAGCCTGAATTCCTTTCACGAACTTCATGTAAAGAGCACACAAGGTGGAGGATACGAATGGGCACCGCGCATGGGCATGCAACCGCTGCTTTAGCCAGGCTGAGTCAGGACATACGGCGGTACTCTGTTTATCAGGCGATACCGCTGATTCTCAATACTTTGCGTGAAATCCATCCCGATACGGATGAGCGCCGCGTTCATGATTTTCTCGAGTTGCGGGCAAATCCGGGTCTTGGATTTCCTGGCAGTGATATTGAATGCATGGAGCTTTTTTACGAGCAGGGTCAGCTGCACGTACGACTTGATCTAAATGTGGTGAGCCTGGTCGGTTCCGGCTCTCCATTACCCGCTTTTTATGCTGAACAAGCCTTGGGTGAGCGGGACAAGCCTAATGTGACTCGCGATTTTCTGGATATCTTTAATCGTCGATTGCAGATGTTAATGCTCCCCGTATGGCGCAAGTATCGCTATCACGCCATGTTCACCCGTGGCGCGACAGATCCGTTTTCCGAACAGCTGTTCGCACTGATCGGCCTGCACGGGCAGCGCATTCGCGAAACTCCCGAATTGAACTGGAAACGGTTGTTGCCCTATCTGGGGCTCTTGAGCCTGCGCGCTCATTCCGCCGCCTTGATCGAGTCGGTGCTTCGTTATTACTTCAAGCACGCTCAGCTGTTTATCGAGCAGTGCGTTGAGCGAACCGTCGATATTCGCAGCTCTCAGCTTAATTGCCTTGGAGTGGCCAATCATCAGTTAGGACGCACTGTTGTTCTGGGTAATCGGGTCCCTGATCGGAGTGGCAAATTTCGCGTCCACGTGAAAGAACTCGATTGGGAGCGGTTCCACGAATTTTTACCCATCGGCCCCGGCTACCGTCCGTTGGGCGCTCTTGTCCGATTCACGTTACGCGATCCTTTGGACTACGACGTTTGTCTTGAGCTGCGCCATGAAGACATCAGAGAACTGCGCATTGGCCAATCGAACACCTGTCACCTGGGCTGGACCACCTGGCTCGGGCGCGAGCATGCCCTGGGGCTGGTCATGCTCAACAGACCGATACATTAAGGACGACTCATGATCGATGTAGATTTGCAGCAACTCGTCAATGCCCTCGATGCGCCTACACGCGGAGAACTGGAGGGAACGGCCGAACGCTGCGTTGCGAGAGGCAGCAGCAAAATTCTGGTTGAAGACCTGTTGCTTGCCCTGTTGGAAAGACCTGATGGGATGCTTGCCCGTGCGCTACTGGACGCCGAGGTTGGGGCTGACGAACTTGCAGGGTTTCTTCACCCGCCAGTCGAGCAAAGTGCTACCCGGAGCCCGGCATTTTCTGCCGAACTTGTTCAATGGCTTCAGGACGCGCTGTTGATTGCCAATCTGGATCTGGGCCAAAGCCTGATTGATCAGTCTGCGTTGATTCTTGCCTTGCTGCGTAATCCCTTGCGCTATGCCGACCGTCCATACCAGCCATTATTGGCGAAGATTAATATCGAGCGCTTTCGCGATCATGCCCTTGCCGAACAGATGCCGGAGGTAACAAAACCGTCAGTGAATCAATGTGATTCGCTGCTCGAACGCTTCACTCATAATCTGACGCAGCAGGCCAGGGAGGGGTTGCTCGATCCTGTGCTGTGCCGTGATGACTGTCTGCGTCAGATGATCGATATCCTGTCTCGTCGACGCAAGAACAACCCCATTGTGGTGGGCGAGGCGGGTGTCGGCAAGACTGCGGTTGTCGAAGGGCTGGCGCTTAAAATCGTTCACGGGGAAGTCCCCGATCTATTGGAAAACGTTGAATTACTGTCTCTGGATATGGGGCTGCTCCAGGCGGGTGCCAGTATCAAGGGCGAGTTCGAGCGTCGTTTGAAGGGCGTGATTGACGAGGTCAAATCCTCATCCAGTCCGGTTATTCTTTTCATCGATGAAGCTCACACACTCATCGGCGCCGGTGCGCAGGCGGGTGGTTCGGATGCGGCCAATCTGTTGAAGCCGGCATTGGCACGCGGCGAGTTACGGACCATTGCAGCGACGACGTGGGCCGAGTACAGACAATATTTTGAAAAGGATCCGGCGCTTGCACGTCGCTTTCAACCGGTCCGGGTGCTGGAGCCGACAGTAGAGCAGGCCATCACCATTCTGCGCGGGCTTGCTCCGCTATATGAACGTACTCATGGTGTCTATCTGCGCGATGATGCTGTAGTCGCCGCAGCCCGGCTTTCGGCACGCTATCTCACCGGGCGCCAATTGCCGGACAAGGCAATCGATCTGCTTGATACAGCTTGCGCTCGAGCACGAATCGCTCTGGTCGCCGTGCCTGAGCGTCTTGAATATCTACGAAGCGAGATGGCGCGTCAGCAGAGGCATTTCGAAGCAGCACGGCGTGATGCCAATGCCGGTCTGTCGGTTGATGACAAGGCATTGGATACGCTGGCTGCCGATCTGTCACGGCTGCGGAGCGAGGCTGTAGCGCTGGAGTGTACGTGGGCTGATCAACGGAAAGCCGTCGAGCGTCTGCTGGACCTGCGCAAGCGACTGGCTGACCGAACAGCACAGTCGGCTGAGGCGAATGAGTGTGAGTCCATACGCGCGCTTGCGTCCGAGTTGGCCCAGGTTCGACAGACCCTGATCGATATTCAGATGAACGAGCGTCTCGTGAGCTTTGAGGTATGCCCCAGGCTGATAGCTGAAGTAGTGGGTGGTTGGACTGGAATTCCTGTATCGCGTCTGGCTCAGGAGCACAGCCCGGCAATCAACAGCTTTTCCTCAGAACTGCGTATGCGCATCCGGGGTCAGGAGCCGGCGATGCTGACCATTGAAAAGGCAGTCCGGGCATCGGCTGCGGGTTTGAATGCACCCGGTGCCCCAACAGGGGTATTTCTTCTGGTCGGACCCAGCGGAGTGGGCAAGACGGAAACAGCCATTGTTCTGGCTGATCTGTTGTATGGCGGCGAACGTTTTCTCACGACGATCAACATGTCCGAATTTCAGGAGAAGCATACCGTTTCCCGATTGATCGGCGCCCCTCCGGGCTATGTCGGTTATGGCGAAGGGGGGATGTTGACCGATGCCGTTCGATGCAAACCGTATTCAGTCATTCTGCTCGATGAGGTGGAGAAGGCTGATCCGGATGTACTGAATCTGTTCTACCAGATTTTCGATAAAGGCACGGCCAACGACGGAGAGGGCCGGGAAATCGATTTCCGCAACACTCTCATTCTGATGACCTCCAACCTGGGTGCCGATCTGATCCATGCAAGCTGCCAAGAGGGCAGACGACCTGATGTCACGGAGCTGAAAAACAGGCTGAAACCGATACTGAGTGTGCATTTCAAACCGGCATTGCTGGCTAGAATGCGGGTTGTGCCTTATTACCCGATCATGGGGTCGGCGCTGCGTGAACTGGTCGAGTTAAAGTTGGCTCGTCTTGGCGAGAGGCTTCAATCCCGTGGCCTGACCTTCAGCTATTCGCATGATCTGGTTTGCTATCTGCTTGAGCAGTGTACGCAAGACGACAGCGGCGCCCGGCTGATCGATCAGTTACTGGAGTCCAGTCTGACCCCCTTGATAGCAGACCATTTACTTGGCGCCATGAGCCGTGGTGACAAGGTCGTCAGGGTTCACGCAACACTGGACAGTTCAGGTGGTGTTGTCTGTGAGTTCGAATAAGGTGGTCTCGTCCTTTCATTCGCTACACGACTCATTAGGCTATGCGCAAACATTGGTTTCGCGATACTCGGCGCTCTCCCGATCAGCCGATAGCCAGTCGTTGCAGCATGATTTTGTACTATCTGCTGCCGAGCTCAGTAGCTGCCAGGCAAGCCAGTTGTTTTTGCTCGACGCGAGCCACAAACGCCTCTGCCTTGCTGCGCAGACCGTCGATAGCATCATTCAGCCTGATCAGAAAACGATTTCACTTAAAGACTACTACGACGAGCCTTTACTGCAGTTCTGTCTGCTTCAGAACCGGGTTGTCAGCGTGCCGAAAATCAGCAGCAGTCTTTACGGAACCCGCTTTCTACCGGTAGAGGCGCAAGAGTGGAAATCACTGCTGTGCGTTCCGCTGCACAATCGTGAGCGGACAACTGTCGGGGTGCTGGTATGTGTGAGCAGGCATTCTGGAGAGTTGGAAGGCTACGCAGAATCTCTGGGCGCGCTAGGGTCGTTCGTGATTTCTCAATTATCCGTTCTGCAGTCATCAGCCAGGCTAGTGGGCGCGAGGCTTCATCCGCGCTGGCGCGCCCTACCGGCAGAGCGCTTTGGACTTATAGGGCGTAGCGCTGCCCTGGATCGAACCACCCATCTTCTGAGCAAGATTCTCGACAGTACTTGCACGGTATTGCTGACGGGCGAGACAGGGACAGGCAAGGAGATAGTGTCTCGTGCCATTCACGAACACGGACCTCGTCGCTCCAACGCGCTCGTGGTACAGAATTGCGCCGCCTTTCCGGAAGCCCTTTTGGAAAGCGAACTCTTTGGTTATCGCAAAGGCGCGTTTACCGGCGCCGATCGTGATCGGCTTGGCCTGTTCGACGCAGCGCATGGCGGCACGCTGGTACTCGACGAAATTGGCGATATGCCGCTGCAATTACAGGCAAAGCTTCTGCGGGTCTTGCAGGAGGGCGAGATTCGTCCACTGGGCGGCAACGACGTTCGCAAGGTAGATGTGCGAATCATCGCGGCGACTCATCGCCATCTACCGACATTGGTCGCCGAAGGGCGCTTTCGAGAAGACCTCTATTACCGTCTGGCGCAGTTCCCTATCGAGCTTCCTCCGCCACGTCATCGCGTGGAAGACATCGAAATACTGGCCCGGCATTTCTCGGACATAGCCTGCCAGAATTCACGGCGAGAGCCCGTGCAGTGGTCGGAAGCCGCATTGAGTGCGTTATCGGGTTACGCCTTTCCTGGAAACGTTCGAGAGCTGAAGGGGTTCGTCGAGCGTGCCGTATTGTTATGCGACGACGCGGAGCTGAGACCGGAACACTTTCCCATTGCCACCGAATCGACAAGCCATCCGGCTGGTCTTTCACTGCGTGAGCGCATCGAACAGTTCGAGCGTGGCGTTCTGCTTGAGAGTCTGCGCGACAGCGGCGGTAACCGTAGCCTTGCAGCACGCACGTTAGGGGTGTCGCGGCGCACGCTGCTTTACCGTCTGGCACATCTAAAGATCGGCGCTGCTCATGGACGGCGTACCTAGCCATTCAATAATCACGTTTAGTTAATTTCTTGTCTGGAGACGTTCCAATGAACTTTCATTGTTGGCGCACTGTGCCTATCACATTCATTGCGCTGATGTGCCTTGGAGGGTGCACAGGTCATTTCAAGTTCAGTGATGATCAATACCGCGCGCTGGGCAGTCCAGAACCCTCCATCCCACTGAATGCGTTGCGGCAGGACTCGACTCCTGAAAAAGAGATGTCGGCGTCGCGTGCTTTTTCGATTGCTGCCCTGCGTCAGGATTTCCAGAAATGATCTCGGTGAGCTCTTGTGTTACCCGAGTCTTCCAAAAGGTACTGATAGTACTTTTGGTTTTGATCTCAGGTTGCTCTGCACTGTCGCCGTACTCAACGCAGACACGTCTGGATATCAGACTGAGCGCGAATGATCGACTGAATCCCGATGTGAATGGCAGACCGTCTCCGGTTGTTTTCAAGCTGCTTGAACTTCGGCGTCCCGTGACGTTTGAGAGCATGGATTTTCTCTCGCTTTATAAACGCACCGGGCAGGCGTTGGGAAATGATCTGGTGGCCAGCGAAGAGTTTGAACTTCGTCCTGGCGACAGTATTGAGTTGAAGCTGAAGCTCGACCACAGCAGTCGTTATATCGCTGTGCTAGCGGCTTATCGCAACCTGTCCGAGGCTCGCTGGCGTCAGGTGATTCAAATACTCCCCAACCAACAGAACAGCGCTGTTTTTGTATTGGGGGATTCCGGCCTGCAACGGGCAGACAGCCCAACTCGCACAGGAAATTCACTATGAATTTGCACAAGGTTATCTGGCAGGAAGGCATGCTGCTTCGCCCGCAGCACTTTCAGCATCACGATCGTTACTATGACGATCAATTGCGGATTCGGACTCAGTTGGCAGGCGCCTACAACTGGGGCTTTACAGCTCTGGAAATTGATCCGCAATTTCTGGGTTCGGGGCAGATCGTGATTGCCCAGGCCTCGGGCATCCTGCCGGACGGCAGTGTCTTCGATATACGCGGCCATGAGAGTCCTTTGGCGCTGGATATTCCTCCCAATACTTCAAACGTGTCGGTGTACCTGGCACTGCCGATCGTGGCGGGCAATTGCATTGAGTCTCGCAGTCATGAACAGCCGGATGTGGTCGCACGGTTTACAAGCTATTCAGCGAGCATCCGCGATTCAAACGCCGGTGAAGACCGTTCCACACCAGTGCTGTGCGCCCGTCCGGAGTTTCGGTTGTTAATGGGGGAGCCCCAGGGAGAGCACACCTACAGCATGCTCAAGGTCTGCCACATTCTGATCTGCAGCCCTGATAAGGCGCTGTCGCTGGACCTCGAATTTTCACCTGCCTTTATGAGCGCTAGCGGTTCCCGCTATGTGATGTCGTGCCTGAGGGAAGTGGCAGGTTTGCTGAATCACCGTGGGGACGCGATTGCCGAGCGTATCGGTGTTCGCGGTCAGGCCAGTGGCGCAGAGGCAAGCGATTTGATGATGTTGCAACTGGTTAATCGCAATGCACTGGTTTTTCAACACTATCTCACTATTCGAAGCGTCCACCCTGAAGAACTCTACCGTGCACTGCTGTCGCTGTTGGGCGAGTTATCGACATTTGGCGATGAAAGCAGACGTCCTCGATTGGAGGTTACTTACCAGCACAGTGACCAAGGCAGCACATTCAGAGGCGTAATGTCCGAGATTCGACAAATGCTGTCGATGGTTCTCGAACAGCAGGCTCAGGAACTGGAGTTGCAGCCCCGGCAGTATGGAGTTCTGGTTTCGCCTCGGGTGGATCGTGAGCTATTGGGGGATGCCTCGTTCATTATTGCTGCCCGTGCAGATTGCGATGCCGAAGAACTGCGTCTGCGACTGCCTTCGCATCTTAAAGTCGGCTCGGTGGAACGTATTCGCGAGCTGGTAAGCCTGCATTTGCCGGGTTTACGTATCAGGCCTCTGCCTGTGGCGCCTCGGCAAATACCTTTTCATGCTGCCAAGAGCTATTTCATTCTCGATGTCGATGACCGGGAACAGACCGGAATCGATCAGTCGGGAGGATTCGCTTTCCATGTATCAGGTGAATTTCCCGGTCTTGAACTGCAGTTCTGGGCGATCAGAAATTGAACAGGGTGGCGGATGTGCGAAGCGGCCTCGAAGATCATGCTGCTTTCGACCGGGATAATAGCGGGTCGGGAAGCGGCTACTTCACCGACAACCACCACACGAATCTTTTCGAAGGTCTGCAGGAGCAGTTGCTTTACAGCACCCGTCGAGTATCGGAAAGAAAGGTCGGTAGCCACGTCAATCCACTGGTTGCTGCAGCCAGCGAATTGTTGGCTCAGGTGGCAAAGCTGGGTGCAGCAGATGACGTTGGAGATATCCATCTTCTGAACGTACAGCTTTCCGATCAGGTGAAACTGTTCGAAGCCAGGGCAAGGCGAAACGCGATAGCGAACGATGAACTGCTGGCCGCGCGCTATGTGCTGTGTACGGTAGTGGATGAAGCTGTGCTGAACACGGTTTGGGGTAGCCAGAGTGACTGGTCGAAGATCAGTCTGCTAAGCCGCTTTCACAAGGAAACCTTCGGCGGCGAAAAATTCTTTCAACTGCTTGAAAAGCTCTCCGCAAACGCTTTCAGGCATCTCTCGATGCTTGAGTTGATGTACCTGTGCCTGGCACTCGGTTTTGAGGGGAAGTACCGCTCCCATCGTCGCAATGGCAATGAGCTGGAAGATATCCGGCATAACCTCTATCTACAGATAAAACACGTAAGAGGCGATGTTTCGCGAACGCTTTCGCCTCACTGGCAGGGCGCACGCTCCGGCGCAGCCGTCCGGCTGCGCATTATGCCTGCCTGGCTGATTGTGTTGTTCACCGCCATAAGTCTGACCGCGCTGTATTGCGCATTTGCCTGGGTACTCGGCGAGCAGCGTGATGCCGTACTCAGGCCTTATCAGTCTGCGGATGCGGTAGTCATCGAGCGGCGGTCTTGAAATGAGAGATGCAGTGAAAAACTTGTTTAAAAAACTCATGACGCTATTGGGCAGCAGCTGGTTCTGGTCGCTGCTATTGGTACTGACGCTGGCCGCCTGTATCTGGATATTTGGCCCATTGTTGGCGATGGCCGATAACAGGTTTTGGGAGAGTCCCGTTGTGCGTCTGGCAACTATCAGTGCGTTGTTGCTGATTTGGGGGCTCGGGGTTGTATTTTCCAACTGGCGCAGCGGCTGGCAGAAAAGGAAGACGGAGGAAAGCGCGGCAGGCCAGGAGCATCTGCGTAAAACTGTTGCGGTGGAAAAAGAGCGCCTGGAACTCGTGGGCCGGTTCAAGGATGCCTTGCGCGTGCTCAAGGATTCGGACCTGTATGGCGTATTGAGCGCTCGGGGCCGAAATGAACTGCCGTGGTATGTAGTGATCGGCCCCCAAGGTAGCGGCAAGACCAGTCTGCTGGATTTTTCCGGGCTCGATTTTCCCTTGGACAGGCGAGGGCGCAAGCTGACGCACGATATGCGCAGCACCAGCAGTTGTGGCTGGTATTTCACTGAGCAGGCAGTCCTGCTGGACACATCCGGGCGCTATCTCCAGCAGCCCGTGCCTGAGGTCGACGGCAGTGCTTGGACCACGTTATTGGAGTTGTTACGAGGCCGCCACCGCACGCATCCACTCAGCGGGGTGCTGGTCACATTGCCGGTCGACACTCTGCTTGATGAGCACGACAAGCGCCTGGAGAAAATCGCTGAAGACGTGCGTGCTCGCCTGGACGACGTATTTCATCAGTTGCATGTCGATGTGCCGGTTTATCTGGTACTGACCAAGAGCGACTTGATCGCAGGCTTCGACGCCTTTTTCGATCAACTCTCCCGCGAAGAAAGTGAGCAGGTCCTCGGCACTACGTTTCAGCAAGGCGAGCGAGGTAGCGATGTCGATGTTATCGGTAAGGCGTTCGATACGTTGCTGCAACGCCTTGGCAGTCAGGTGATCACCCGCATTCATCAGGAGCGGGATAGCCGACGCCGAGGGGAAATGCTTGAGTTTCCCAACCAGCTTGGAGGCATCGCGTATCGACTGAGCGTCTTTGTAGAATTGGCATTTTCCGGAAATCGCTATCAGCGGGCCAGTCAGTTGCGTGGATTTTACCTGACCCGAGCGCCGCAATTTTTGCAGAATGATCAGCCATCCGATGGGCAAAGCGATACTGGATCACTGACCCGCTACAGCGGAAAAGCGCGGTTCATTCATGATTTGTTACGACATGTGATTTTCCCTGAGGCCGATCTCGCGATTCTCGATAAAACAGCACGCCGAAAGATTCAGTGGCGTCAGCGGGGTATGTGTTGCGCGGCGTTGTTGCTCCTGTCTGTGTTCGGTGTGCTGTGGGCGACCGGTTTCAGTGCCAATCATGACCGGCTGGAAAGACTGCGTGTTCTGGGCGAGCAGTGGGCGCAACAACGATCATCACTTAGCGCCGAGGACGATCTGCTGACGGTTCTTGATAGCTTGAACACGCTTTATCTGGCAGCCCAAGTATTTCCGGATGGCGATGAGGTCCTTCTGTATGAACGAAGTGGCCTCTACCAGGGCGAACCTGCCAACGATGTTCTGATGCGCACCTATCATGCGGAGCTGCAGAGGCAGTTGCTGCCACGCGTGGCCCACATGATCGAGGCGCGCATAATGGCCAACCTGGGGGATCGCGAGCAGTTGCTGGATAGCCTGCGCGCCTACCTGATGCTGGTCAAGGACGAGCACCGGGAACCCTCTGCGCTGAAGGCGTGGGTAGCGACCGACTGGTCAGTTCGTTATGTCGGTCATGCGCAGGCTCAGAACCAGCTGACTCAGCATTTCGAGCGTCTGCTTGCTCAGTCCTTTGCCTACCCTGTAAACGACGCGCTAGTGGCACAGGCTCGACGGGTTCTGCGCAACGAGTCCTTTGCCAGCGTTGTTTATCGAGTGTTGCGCGAAAGGGCAAGTACACTCCCGGACTACAGTCTGGCCCACCACGTCGGCTCTCAGGCAGGTTTACTGGCGGGTACTGACTACCGAATTCCCGGGCTCTATACCCGCCATGGTTATGAGCAATATTTCGTCACTCGTGGCACGGGTTTGGTGACCGAACTCATGCATGGCAATTGGGTTCTGGGTGAGGGCGCGCTGCTCAATGCCCAACAATTGCGGGCCCTGATGGTCGAGCTGGAAAAGCTGTATTTCCGGGATTATGCGGATCATTGGGCCGAGGCCATCGGACGGGTTTCGCTGCAACCCTTCGAGGGGCCTGGTGCGGCCGCAGTGCAGATGGCCGGACTGACGGCAGCCCATTCGCCGTTGTTGCAATTACTGATCGAAGTACGTGACAACACGCTTTTCCCGGTCCTCGCAGACAGTATTGACGCGATGAAGGCTGACGCTGACAAAGCAGTATCGAGACCTTCGGCCCTCACTCAGGTGGCCGCGATCGGCGAGACAATGCAGCAGGCGGTTACTGCCAGTCTGCCCGGGACGGCAAAGAAAGCATTGCAGCGCCGTTTTGATCGCTTGCATCGGTTACTGGATGGCGATAATGGTCCCACTCCCGAACTGATTGCCGCACTTAACGCGATCAATGAATTGCAGATGCAAATGGCTGCCTTGGGACGCTCCGGTCAGCCCGACCTTGCCGCCTACGAGATGGCAAAGGGACGAATGTCCGGACAGCGGGATGCACTGAGCAACTTGCGCAACGCGGCGACCGGTCTGGCGCAGCCTCTGGGCGGGTTGCTCAATACGCTTGCGGAGGATACCTGGAGCTTTGTGCTGTATCAGTCTCATCGGTACCTTAACCAGCGCTACAAGGCCGAGCTTTACAGTTTCTATGAGCAATCGCTCGACAAGCGCTATCCGTTTCATGCACACAGCAGCAGTGATGTGGCGCTTAATGATTTTCGTGAGTTCTTCGGCTCGCAGGGGATAGCCGAACGCTTCTTTGATAGCTACATGAGGCCATTCGTCAGTGGCGATCCGGGGCGATACAAACTGCGCAGCATTGACGGCTACAGCCTGCCCATGAGCCGTGCGTATCTGGATCAGATGGCAGGTGTGCATCGAATCCGCAAAAGTTTCTTTGCCCATCGCGCGCAAGAACTGCAGGTGCAGTTTACCCTTGAACCCTATACGCTCGACCCAAGTGTTCGCCGCGCAGAGTTCCGGCTCGGCGAGCAGTCACTGGAGTATCGGCATGGTCCCATCGTGCCGACCTTGTTCAAATGGCCTGCCGATGCGGAAGAGGGGCGTACGAGTCTGGTAATGGAAGGCATGGTTGGCAGGCCACTGGGGATTGAAAAGAACACCGGTCCCTGGTCGCTGTTTCGCCTTCTGGATCTGATGCAGACCGAGCCTTTGAAAGGGCGCGATGTTCTGCTGCTCAAGGCCGACGTGGGCGGCATGCGCGCCAACTATCTGTTGTCGAGCCAGCGGGCACCCAATCCATTTGATATGAGTGCGTTGCGCGATTTTCGTATGCCTGCGCAGCTGTGATGCCAGTGAATGGACTGGAACGCTGATTAATAGAAATGACCTTGTATAAGTCGCAGGATCTCTATAGGTCCTGTGTTGCATCGGTACTTGGAGCGCTTATCGTTACGGGGATGAGTCTCGAGCAGAGGCTTGACTATCGTGCCAATGCTCCGCGTTGGCATGCATCGGGTGACGCTCTGCGTCACAAATCTTCAGGCTTGCGCAGTATCAAGCGCAAAGGAGTCTCAGGCTCTGACGCTGCCTGTATCTCGGGCCGAATCGAATAATGCGCCATGGCTGCAAGGTGACGCAGAGCGTCACGAAATGCATTACCACGCGGAGCGTGGGAACGAGAATCATCGGGGTGTCAGCCCTGTATTTAGGACTCTTCAAGGCTTGTGTATAACGATGAGCGCGGAGCGTGGGGACGATAATCATTGCTCGAAACTCCGTTTTCTTGCTGAAGAAATACTCAGCGTCAGCCCCGTTGTCAGTCAACCAACTGCACCAGGCTCGGCTCAATCGCATCTGAATTCATTTCAAGTATTGCCAGCGTCACCGGCAGTTTGAAACGCCGCCGTCCGGCGCTGCCCGGATTCAGATACAGCGTGTCGCCGCGCCAGTCGATGAGGGGTTTGTGTGAATGGCCGGTAACAACCAGTTTCACGTTGTCATCCAACAGCGCTGGAACGTCGGCGATGTCGTGGACCAGCAGGACCTCCCAGCCCTCGATGTCGAAGCGCAGGTGATCGGCGATGGGGGTTGCCCAGTCTGCATCCATGTCGTTGTTGCCGCGCACGATGTGCAGGGGGGCGATGGCGGTCAGTTGCTCGACGATGTCCTGGCTGCCGATGTCACCGGCATGGATGATCTGTGCGCAGCCCTGTAGCGCAGCGATGGCTTCAGGACGGAGCAGTCCGTGGGTGTCGGAAATCACACCAACTTTCATACGGGGGCCTCGGGTCGGGGCTGGGTAGAAGCGCAGTGTAACGCGTTGCGCTTCTACGGCCAGTTACAGGATGGGGGGTTATTGGCCGCACCCAAGCGCCAATACCAGCCTCTCCAGGCCGATGCCAAACCCGGCACCCTCCCGATAGGCGCCGCCGCCGACCACTTGTTGCTGCGCACCCAGGCGCGAACATCGCACCTCGAAGCCGTTGCCTTCCAGGTAGTAGCTCAGGCCCCGTTTCACGGCGGTATTGAGTTCATAGTCAAGGCCCAGCGAATCCAGAAAACCGGTGCAGATGGCCTGGCTGCGCAGCAACGCCTGCTGCGGTGAAGGGCTGAGGATTTCCAGCCCCAGCTGGGTGAATTCGCGGTAGCGTCCGGCTTGCGGGCGCTCGTAGCGATAACAGCGTGCGACGTAGAAAAACATTGCGTCACGTCGCCCCTCAAGCAGCGCTTCACTGCGCTCCTGAAACAGCGCCGTGGCTTCGGGTATCAGGCAACAGGCGCGTCCGGCCTTGTCCTCGAAGGCCCACATCTGGCCGATGATTTCGCTGCCGCCGGCTTTTTCGATAAAGGTGTCCTGGCCCCATAAGGCCGGCACTATCGCTTCCTCAGCCCCGGCTTCGATGAAGATAGCTCCGGAAACGGTTTTCTGTGTCACGCAGGGTTGCGGCTTCTGTTCCGGTCACGATGCGGGTTCCGCGTAGCATGGTCATGGGTGATGATCTCCAGTTTTTTCAGGCAATAAAAAAGGCGCCATGGGCGCCTTGGTCGGTTTCACTGATGGGTCAGAATGTGGATCTGTGTCTGGCCAATCGATGAGCACAAGCAACCGCAGCACCTTGAAGCGGGCTGTGGTGGTGATGTCGGTTGCTTCGGGGAAATTGATTCATGGCTGATCCTTGCATGCTTTAACGCAGCGCTCAAATAGCGGTGTTGAAGGACACGGTTTATCTGAGCCGCGCCATGCTGAAGGCATCAACGAACAGGCCATCGCGCACCGCGTAGTTGCGCAGCCGGCCCTCTGTTTCGAAACCGAATTTTCGATACAGACCCTGGGCAGCTTCGTTGTCGACATACACGGTCAATTCCACTCGGCGCAGGTTCATCCAGTTGTCTGCGATGTCCAGTGCTGTTGCCAGCAACTTCGAGCCGACGCCCTTGCTCTGCCAGGCCGATGCGACGCCCATACCGATAGCGCCGACATGGCTTTGCCGACTGCGCGAATACTGCTCCAGGCCAATGCTGCCAATCACCTCGTTGCCATGGAGAGCCACCAGTTTCACGTGTCGCTCGGTACTGGCAGCCAGGCGTTTGCGCCAGACTTCGATGGACTGATAAGGCATCTGCAACACCTGACGGCACACCGCAGGCTCGTTATAGAGTGCTGTGACACCTTCGAGGTGAATGTCGGCCATGCGCTGGATGAGGATTTGCGGGGCAGGGGCGTGCACGTTGATTCTTTCCTTGAATTGCATATCAGGCGTTCGTTCGAGGTACTTTGGCAGCGGATTATCCTGGCCGCAAGCAGGTAATATCGAGATTGGCGCCACAGTGACTCAAGAAGTAATGTATTTGAAACAGCCGAATTGAATGAGGGCCAGCGACACCGCCATTCTGTTCGCACTCATCAAACAAGGAATGACCCTGCCAATGACGGAGCAAAAAATTTACGGTGTTGAAGGCGAGAGCGAGGACTTTCGTGTCGCGGTTGCCAGTGCGCAGCGCACCTTCAGATTCTTCTGGCGCGAGATGTCCTGGGAGCGTCGCCGAATTGTGAAAGCGCTGGACCTGGCTGCGGTAAAGGTGTCCTTCACGACTGACTCAGCCGATCCCGACAGCCCGTCGGTTGAGAACATGTGGGTCACGGATGTCGATTTCGACGGCCTGACCCTCTCGGGCATTCTCATGAATGAGCCTGTATGGGTGAGTTCGATAAATGCCGGGGACCCTGTGTCGGTTTTCCTGGACCGCTTGAATGACTGGGTCTATGTATTTGGCGGTCGCGCATTCGGCGGTTTCACTATCGATGCCCTGCGGTCCGGCATGTCTGCGGCCGAGCGCGTCGAGCATGACCAGGCGTGGGGGTTGGACTTTGGTGAGGCGGGGACCGTTATGCTTGTTCCGCCAGCAGAGGGCAAGTCACCGGTCTGCTTCTCTCGCGCACTGGACAGTGCATCGGATAAACGTGCCTTGAACAAGCTGGAGCGGCTTGAGCATCCGATGGGACTCAACGCACAGGGTGCCGTGGAAGAGGGCCTTCGTGATGACCCGGGTCTGGCCACTGACTACGACGACTCGGGCTGGCAGATGATCCATCGCGAAACCCTCGCCGGTAATTGCAATTTCGTCGCCACGCTTCTGTACATGGGGGCAGATTCTGCGGCGACCAACAGCAACGGCCATGACGTACTGACGCTTGCTCGCATCGCAGGATGGCCGAGAACCATCGAGCTCTTGGAGGGGGATCGGTCGAACCTTGAAAAGCACGTACAGCGTCGTGGCTTTCCAGCCTGGCCCATTGGGCTGGTGATGGCGGTCATCGGGGTGGTCGGCCTTTATTTTGCTGCCTTGAGTCAGTCGACAGGTTCTCTGATTGTCAGAAACGATAGCCTTTTAAGCACTGGGCTTTTCATTGCCCTTGTCTGGTTCCTGGGGCAGGGTCTGATTCTCTGTACGGGCCCCTGGTATTTTCGACTCCGGGAGCGCACGCCGATATGGGGCAAGGCCAGAGCGCTGGATTTGCTGGCAATGCTTATCGGAGTATTGCTCGCTTTCTTCCTGCACGATCACTTGGGTAATTACCTGCATTCCCTTTAAAACGTCCCGCGGCAAAACAGGGCTATTGCTTCCATTTCTTCATAAGTGTACCGTTGTGTTCACTTATGAAGAGGGTCGCACCATGTTAGCCACTTCGCTCGTTCAGCTGTCGCAGGAACCCATAAAGCCAGGTATTGGCTCGCGTATTTTCAACGGCAAGCAGGAACTGCTGTCGGGTCGATTCGCTGGGGAGATCCGGGAACTGCTGGAGCAGCGAGGGGTGCTGGTGTTCCCGCAGATTCATTTTTCCGACGCAGAGCAGATTGCCTTTACTCGCACCCTGGGTACGTTCTGCCCTGAACCCGGCGATGGGCAGAACATCACCCGGATCAGCCTGGATGTGAGAGAGAATCCGGCAGGTGCGGAGTTTCTCAAAGGTTCGCTCTACTGGCACATCGACGGTACGAGCAGCGATTCACCCATTCTGGCGTCGTTGTTGTCCTGCAAGGTGCGCGCCAGTTGGGGAGGCAACACGGGTTTCTGTAACACTTACGCGGCGTACGAGGGGTTATCGAGCGCTGACCAACAGCATTACGACGGTCTGCGCGTCATTCATGCCCCATGGGCATCGTTACTCTATTACAATCCGGAGCCTGGCCTTGCAATGCTTGAGGCCATGCAGGCGATCGGCGAGAAGGAGTTGCCGCTGGTCTGGAAGCACCGATCCGGTCGCAAGTCGCTGATTCTGGGCTGCACCGCGCAGCAGGTCGTTGGCCTCAGCCTGGCGCAAAGTGCGCGGATTCTGGTCGGCCTTCGCGAGTGGGCCACGTCCGAGGCGTTCAGTTACAGCCATGCGTGGCAGGTCGGTGATCTGGTGATCTGGGACAACACCGGCACCATGCACCGGGCCGAAGCCTATGACCCCGAGTGCGGGCGGATGATGCATCGTACCAAGTTGCAGGGCGAAGAGCCCTTCGCCTGATGCGCCGACTGCGAGAGCCGGTTGACGCCCAGGCTTTTATACTGAATGGCTCATTGTGAGCCGGATCGTTTTGCCGGATTGGAGAAACGAGAATGTGCAGACCCAAAGAACCCATTGCGGGTATTTTTCTATTGTTGGTTCTGGCCGCTGGCGGTTGGTTGGCTCAGGAGCCATTTCCTCATTTCGGGATTGATCTGCCTGCAGAAGCCTTGCTGGACGGCGATCACCCGGTCACACCTGTACCGTCCCGACATCGCCTGCAACTCGACGAAGGCCAGTTCAGCAGCGACTTGCTCGAGTCTTAGCCGCTGCATGCGCTGGCAGAGCAGCCCGTGAGTCGACAGCGTTGCTTCAGGACGCAGCCCCGGATCAGCTGCCTTCGTTGATGTTGGCGAAGAAAATGCACCCGATCAATCGGGCGAACAGGGTCAGGGTTTCCGCCAGATCGGGGTCGTCGAACAGTGTCGTTCTTGAGTCCAGAGCGCATAACGCACCATACAGCTGTCCGTCGGGAAGGTAGATCGGCACG
Source organism: Pseudomonas sp. P135 (assembly GCF_020312125.1). NCBI lineage: Bacteria > Pseudomonadati > Pseudomonadota > Gammaproteobacteria > Pseudomonadales > Pseudomonadaceae > Pseudomonas > Pseudomonas sp. P135. The sequence continues at coordinate 355,687 of NZ_JAGPYR010000005.1, read as the reverse complement.
CCAGCATAGCTTTCGATGGCGTAGCGCTTCACAACTGGCAGGTTCGCATACCGGCCGTTCGTGCTGATCTGCGGCACGAACAGTGCCTGGGGATTGGTACAAAACTCGTTACAGAGCGTGGTCTCGAGTTCGAACACATCGCCGTCGTCGATACCCAGGTCAGTGGGGTCATAGACAGAACAGGCGATCCAGTCTGCGTCGGTAAATTTGGCGATACCAGCGAAGCGCATGCCTGTCAGGCGAGTGACAAGGCGCAGCACATTGGTCGTGGCCTCGATCTCGGCAATCGCAGCGCGCTCCTCGATGGTCAACAAGCTGCTTTTTGAGGCGATCAATTCCAGACTCATGTACTTCTCCAGAATACCCAAGTGTGGGTAACGGCCCATGCTAACTGACTGCAATGAAAATGCCATCGGGGTTGGTCGCGCCTGCGAGGATTTATTTTCAAGCGAAATATTGACGCCAGTTTTAAAGTTTGAAGCCTCGCTGCCGACATTTGTGGATTGTATGGCTAGCTGGCAAGGACAGGCCTCTTGTACTCCACTCTAGCTGGCAAGGACAGGCCTCTTGTACTCCACTGATGACCAACGAAAGAGCGACTCCCTGTGATAAACACTCTGCGCAATATTTCTGTCAGGTCCAAGCTCGTGCTCGGGTTTGCTCTGGTCATCGTACTGACGGTGCTGATCGCGCTGACAGGCTGGACAGGCATCACCTCACTGAGCGAACGAAGCGAGCGGATTTCCGACATCGGCAAGCTGAGCGCACTCACGCGAGATGTCCGCATTGCCCGATTGGCCTATTCGGTCAACTATGACGCCGAGCGCGCCAGCAACTGGTTGAAAGCGCTCGAAGGTCTCGAAAATCATGTGAAGTACGCGCAGAAGGTGTTCGATTCTCCGTTGAACGTACCGTTGGTGAATACTGCCGCAGACGCCTTGAAGGATTACCGTATTCACTACGACAACCTCATGCAGGCAACCGCTGCCCGTGAGGCGACCCGTTCGGTGTTTGGCCAGTACGCCGATGCAGGCGCTGATGATTTGCAAAAGCTCAACGCCGTTGCCCGATCCGATGACGGGACTCCCGCGCAGCGCGATGCCATCGTGCAGGCGATGACGCTGTTCCAGAAAATGCGCTTCGACTTGCGTGGCTACACCTATTCGCTGAAGGCGGAAAACCGTGCTCCAGCGGAAACATCGATGAACACGGTTATCGAGTTTGTCAGAAATCTGCAAGGTTTCGATGGCCAGTCGGCGATCATCAAGCACCTTGTGGACTCGATGATCAGCTACCAGAACACCTTGAATCAGTTCACCGCGGCGCAGGCCAGGATTGATCTGGCTCAGGCAGGCATCACCAAAGACATCGGCATCCTGTTTGAATGCGCTGACAAGCTGTCCGAGAACCAGGTCAACCTGAGAGTGGAGGATGTGAGTCAGGCCAAGATGCTGCTCTCTGTCTGGCTGATTGCAGCATTGATCATGAGCGCCCTGGCGGCATGGGTCATTACCAACCTTATCGTTGGCCCGCTGCGTGACACACTGAAACTGGCCGAGCGTGTCGCTGATGGTGATTTGACGCACAACCAGGTGGTTACCCGCAAGGATGAACTGGGCCAGCTGCAGGGCAGCATGATGCGCATGACCGGTAACCTGCGCGAGCTGATTGGTGGTCTGCGCGATGGCGTGACACAAATCGCCAGTGCCGCCGAACAGTTGTCGGCCGTCACCGAGCAGACCAGTGCCGGCGTCAACAGCCAGAAGAACGAAACCGATCAGGTCGCCACTGCGATGCACGAAATGTCTGCGACCGTTCAGGAAGTCGCACGCAACGCAGAGCAGGCTTCACACGCTGCGGTCAACGCCTCGAAAGAAGCTCGCGAAGGCGACGGCGTGGTGTCCAAGGCTGTTGCGCAGATCGAGAAGCTTGCGACTGAGGTCACTCACTCCAAGTCCGCGATGGACGACCTCAAGAACGAAAGCAACAAGATCGGTGGCGTGCTCGATGTCATCAAGGCCGTTGCCGAGCAGACCAATCTGCTGGCCCTCAACGCTGCAATCGAAGCAGCGCGTGCGGGCGAAGCAGGCCGAGGCTTTGCGGTGGTGGCTGACGAAGTGAGAAGCCTGGCCCAGCGCACGCAGACGTCGACCGAAGAGATCGCGGCCTTGATCAGCGGCCTGCATACCCGCACGGCGCAGGTGGCGACGATCCTCGACAACAGCCAGGCACTGACTGCAAACAGTGTCGAGCTGACACGCAATGCGGGTGTTTCCATCAATAACATGACGCAGGCAATCTCGACGATCGAGACGATGAACCATCAGATCGCCGCTGCCGCCGAAGAGCAGAGCGCCGTTGCCGAAGAGATCAACCGCAGTGTCCTGAATGTGCGAGACATCTCCGAACAGACGGCTTCCGCCAGTGAAGAGACGGCTGCGTCGAGCGTCGAGCTCGCTCGTCTGGGCGTGCATCTGCAAAGCCTGGTCAGTCGATTCCGGGTCTGACGTTCATTCCCGGTAAACCCCGGCGCGCACCGCAAAGGCCGCGCGCAGGGGGCGACCCGGTGACCCTCCGGCGGTAAGTCCTTACCGCCCCCAAAGCCCCGTCGCGTACTCCACAAAACTTCTCAGCTTGGGCAGTCGATAACGGTCCTGCACATACAGCAGGTTCATCGGTCGTCGGGGCAAATGGTAGTCCGGGAACAACGCAAACAGCCGGCCTTCCTGCAGGTCGCGCTGTACCAGTGCATCCGGAAGCATCACGACGCCCATGCCTGCACGAGCCGCCTGATAAAGACCGGCGGAAGTGTTGGCCACCATCGAACCGCTGACCTCCACCAGCACGTCGCCGTCTGCGCCGGTCATACGCCATTGTGTACCGGCAGTCCGCCATTCGTCTCCCGCCGGGTAGGCGAACGCCAGGCAATTATGCTCACGAAGATCCTCGGGATGGGTCGGCGTGCCGTGGCGGGCGAGATAGTCCGGCGCGGCGCAGATGGTCAAGGTGTAATCCTGCAGGGGACGGGCGATCAGTGGCGACGATTCTGGAATGTTGCCCAAGCGAATGGCGACGTCAAAACCATTGTCGATCATGTCCAGACGTTGATTGGTCAGTACAAGGTCGAGCCTGACTTCGGGAAAACGCCGCGAGAATTCGACCAGCGCAGGCGCCAGCACTTCCGAACCGAATGTCAGTGGTGCGGTGATGCGCAGCGTACCTGTGGGATCGCCATGAGCCTGCTCGGCCAGTTGCTCGGACTCTGCCACCAGCCCCAATACTTCCAGGCAACGCTCGTAATACGCGGTACCGAATTCCGTCAATCGCTGACGGCGTGTGGTGCGCTGCAAGAGGCTGACGCCCAAGCGCTCCTCCAGTGCGCGCAAGTGATTGCCGACCATGGTGGTGGAAATCGAACACGCTTGCGCCGCTGCCGTCAGGCTGCCTGCCTCGACCACTTTCACGTACACGCGCATTGCCTGAAACAAATCCATTATCAATCCTGGCTTTAAAATGATTGAAGTATTTCGCTGTTTATCCATTTGAGGTGGTTAACGATACTGCAAAAACCGAAACATACCCAAGGAGCTTCACCTCATGACCGCCACCTGCCTGATGAGCACTTACCAACCTCTGGCCCTGAGCTTCACACATGGTCTGGGCACACGTCTGTGGGACCAGAGCGGACGCGAGTACCTGGACGCCGTGGCGGGCGTAGCCGTGACCAATGTGGGGCACTCGCATCCACTGCTGGTCGAGGCGATTCGCGATCAGGCGGGTCTGCTGTTGCACACCTCCAACCTGTACACCATCGACTGGCAGAAGCGCCTGGCGCAGAAACTGACGGCCTTGTCAGGGCTGGACGCGGTGTTTTTCAACAACTCCGGTGCCGAGGCCAACGAGACTGCGCTCAAGCTGGCGCGCCTGCATGGCTGGCACAAGTACATCGAACGGCCTTTGGTCGTGGTCATGGAAAACGCCTTCCACGGCCGCACCCTGGGCACATTGTCGGCCAGTGACGGGCCGGCCGTACGCCTGGGTTTCAGTACCTTGCCGGGCGATTACATCAAAGTGCCCTTTGGCGATCTGGCAGCGTTCGACAAGGTTTGTACGACGTATGGGCATCGGATCTGCGCCGTGCTGGTCGAACCGATTCAGGGCGAGGGCGGCGCGCAGGTGGCACCCGCCGGGTATCTCAAGGCCTTGAGGGAGCGTTGCACACGGCGTGACTGGCTGTTGATGCTCGACGAAATCCAGACCGGTATGGGCCGGACAGGCAAGTGGTTTGCCTTTCAGCATGAGGGCATCGTTCCCGACGTCATGACCCTGGCCAAGGGGTTGGGCAACGGTATACCGATTGGTGCTTGCCTGGCGCGGGGCAGGGCGGCGCAACTGTTCACGCCCGGCAGCCACGGCAGCACCTTCGGCGGTAATCCGCTGGCCTGTCGGGTCGGCTGCGCGGTGATCGACATCATCGAACGGCAGGCGCTGGTGGAAAACGCCGCACTGCAAGGCCGGCAGTTGCTGGAAGGGCTGCGCACTGCGCTGGGTGCTCACCCGAACGTGCTGGAAGTTCGTGGCCAGGGTTTGATGATAGGGATCGAGTTGCGCCAGGCGATACCCGAACTGACGCGCATCGCAGCCGAGCAACATGGCCTGTTGATCAATGTCACTCGCGGCAAGATCATCCGTCTGTTGCCGCCCTTGGTGCTGGACGCCGCTGAAGTGGGGCAGATTGTCCAAGGCCTGATGGCGAGCCTCGACAGCGCCTGTGATCGGTCGTTTGCACGCTCTGCCTGACGCAACGGATTAAGGAAAAGGACTACATCGGGCTGTACCGGGATGACCCATATGCGGTAGAACAGATCAGCATCGTGTCGGTCTGTACGCGATGGCTACCCAATGGATTTGAAAGGAGCCCACCATGTTAATCCGGTCCCTGACCCTCGCCACCCTGCTTGTCGCTGCCGGTACAGCGCTGGCTGCTGACAGCGATGGCCCTCTGGCACAGGAGCGCGGCAAGTCGCGTCCCTTGATCATCATCGCCCCCAGCAGCATCGATCCGGTGCTGATCAAGCTCAAGAAGTCACTGGACGAGCCTGCCAACCGTGAGGCTTTTGCGCAGCGCAATATGGTGCTGTTCACGGTGGTCAACACCATGGGCGAGCGCGACGGCAAAAGCATGGACCCGCAGTCGACCATGGCATTGATCCGTGAGCTGAAGCTGGGGGCGGGTGTGGGGACCAAGGTCATTCTGGTGGGCAAGGACGGCGAGAAAAAGATCGATAAGACTGTCGGAAAGTCGGAATCGATAGAGCCCAAGGAAATCTTCGCCACTATCGATCAGATGCCGATGCGCGAGCAGGAAGCTGCCGCACCGGCTCCCGAGCCGCCAGCCAAACCCGCGCCTGCCGAAAAACCCGGCAAGCCGGTCAAGGGCGCGGCGCCTGGCAAGACGCTGGACGACTGAGTGAACGGTGTGGCGCGCGGCAATCGCGCGCTGCGCCTGATGTGTTGCTCAGGTCATTCGCCGCGAATGTACTGCTCGAGCTGTTGAATGAGGTTCGCCTGTTCTGCAATGGCTTCCTTCACCAGGTCACCGATGGACAGCAGGCCCAGCAACTGGCCGCCTTCCACGACCGGCAGGTGGCGCAGATGGCTGTCGGTCATGATCCCCATGCACGCTTCGACGCTGCGTTGCGAGTCGACAGTGATCACTTTGCTGCTCATGATGTCCTTGACCGGTGTCCCCACCGACGAGCGTCCCTTGAGCACCACCTTGCGCGCATAGTCGCGCTCGCTGATGATGCCGACCACCACGTTGCCCTCGACCACCGGCAGCGCACCGATGTTCTTTTCAGCCATTAACTTGAGTGCGTCGAGCACCATCTGATCCGGTCCGATGGTATGCACTTGCTGGTTCTGCAGGTCTTTCAATTTCAGTAGCTGGGCGACGGTTTTCATGGGGCTCTCCGTGATCGGGACCTGGGTGGCTGTAGTGCATTGCCAGAACCACTACAGAATCATCCAGCGCGCAGAATCGAGCAAGCAGTAAATAAGGATCACGGGAATAGGAGGAATCAATTGTCCATGCCCCTCAATGTGCCGCTAATTCGCCTCCAGACGCGCCTTTAGCCTCATAGCCAAGTAGAATCATTTGTTTCACCGGGCGGTCGAGGTAACAGCGTTGGATGTACAGCAGGGCTTTATCCTGAGTCGGCACTGGCAAGACACGCCCGCCGGGACCGAGGTCGACTTCTGGTTGGCCACCGATCAGGGCCCGCGCCATATTCGCCTGCCTTGCCAGCCCTCTGTCGCCTTTATTCCTGCCGAACAGGGTGAGCGGGCCCGATCGTTGTTGCGTACCGAACGTGGCGTAGAACTGCGTCCGCTTGAGCTCTGTGATTTTCGTCACCGTCCGGTGCTGGGTGTGTATTGCCAGCAGCACCGCCAGTTGATGAACATCGAAAAATTGCTGCGCAGAGGCAATGTAGACGTCTATGAAGCGGACATTCGCCCGCCGGAACGCTACCTGATGGAACGCTTCATCACCGCGCCGGTGCAGTTTGGCGGCACGCCGGATGCCGATGGGGTGCTGTGCGACGCGCAGATCAGACCATCGCCCGATTACCGTCCTAATCTGAGGCTGGTCTCGCTGGATATCGAAACCACCGCCCGCGGCGAGCTGTATTCGATTGCACTGGAGGGCTGTGGGCAGCGCCAGGTCTACATGCTGGGGCCGGCCAACGGTGGTGACGAGACGCTGGATTTTCAGCTCGATTATTGCGATACCCGCGCGCAGTTGCTCGAACGCCTGAACGACTGGCTGGCGCTGCACGACCCTGATGCGATTATCGGCTGGAACGTTATCCAGTTCGATTTACGCGTGCTGCATGAGCATGCCCAGCGCCTGCAAGTGCCGTTAAGGCTTGGGCGTGGCGGTGAAGCGATGGGCTGGCGTGAGCATGGCAGTCGCAACAACCATTTTTTTGCCGAAGTGAGCGGGCGGCTGATCATCGACGGAATCGAGGCATTGCGCTCGGCGACCTGGAGCTTTCCGTCGTTCAGCCTCGAATACGTCGCGCAGACTCTGCTGGGCGAAGGCAAGGCCATCGACACGCCTTATCAGCGTATGGACGAAATCAACCGCATGTTCGCCGAGGACAAACCGGCGCTGGCGCGTTACAACATTAAGGACTGCGAACTGGTCACGCGCATCCTTGCCAAGACCCAATTGCTGACCTTTCTGCTCGAGCGCGCCACGGTCACCGGTCTGCCTGCCGACCGCAGCGGTGGTTCGGTTGCGGCTTTCTGCCATTTGTATATCCCGCTGATGCATCGTCAGGGTTTCGTGGCGCCCAACCTGGGCGAGCGCCTGCCGGAGGCCAGCCCTGGCGGTTTTGTCATGGATTCCCAGCCAGGGCTGTATGAGTCGGTGCTGGTACTGGACTACAAGAGCCTTTATCCGTCGATCATTCGTACCTTTCTGATTGATCCGGTGGGCTTGATCGAAGGCCTGCGCCATCCAGCGGACAGCGAGTCGGTGCCGGGCTTTCGCGGCGCGCGCTTCTCGCGCACCCGTCACAGCCTGCCAGCCATCGTCGAGCGCGTGTGGCAAGGTCGGGAAGCGGCCAAGCGCGAGCAGAACGCCCCCTTGTCCCAGGCGCTGAAAATCATCATGAATGCCTTCTACGGCGTGTTGGGCTCGAGCGGCTGTCGCTTTTTCGATCCGCGCCTGGCTTCATCGATCACCCTGCGTGGGCATGAAATCATGCTCAAGACCCGCGACCTCATTCAGGCGCAGGGCTACACGGTGATCTATGGCGATACCGACTCGACATTCGTCTGGCTGGGCCGTCCTCATGGGCAGGAGGAGGCAGCAAGCATCGGCAAAGCGCTGGTGCAGCAGGTCAATCAGTGGTGGCGCGAGCACTTGCACGCCGAGTACGGTTTGCACAGTGCCCTTGAACTGCAATACGAAACGCATTTTCGGCGCTTCCTGATGCCCACCGTGCGCGGTGCGGAGGAGGGCAGCAAGAAGCGTTACGCCGGCCTGGTGACCCGTGCTGACGGTTCCGAGGAGATGGTCTACAAGGGCCTCGAAACGGTACGCACCGACTGGTCGCCACTGGCTCAGCAGTTTCAGCAGGAGCTGTACCTGCGGATCTTCAAACGCCAGCCGTATCAGGATTACGTGCGTGACTACGTGCAACGCACCCTGTCAGGCGAGCTGGATGACCTGTTGATTTACCGCAAGCGCTTGCGTCGCAAGCTCGATGACTACCAGCGCAACGTGCCGCCTCATGTACGCGCTGCACGGCTGGCCGATGAATACAACGACCAGCAGGGGCGACCGCGTCAGTACCAGAGTGGCGGCTGGATCAGCTACGTGATGACCACCGCCGGGCCGGAACCGCTGGAGATTCGTCACGCCCCGATTGACTACGATCACTACGTGACTCGTCAGTTACAACCGCTGGCTGACGCGATCCTGCCGTTTGTGGACGACGATTTCAGCACCCTGATCGGTGGGCAGTTGGGGCTGTTTTAAAGCGAAACCAATTGCTCGGCGAGCCACGGCAAGGCCTGCTCACAGGACGCTTCGATCTTCATTTCAAGCAGCTCGTCCGCCCGGGTCTTGCCATGGTTGATGGCGATGACCGGTTTGCCCTGTTCGGCCATGGCCTTGCACAGGCGGAATGCCGACCAGGCCATCAATGACGTGCCCACCACCAGCAGACCTTCTGCGTCCTCGACACTTTGCGTAGCCCTGGCAGCGGTCTGCGCGGCGACGTTTTCACCGAAGAACACGACGTCCGGCTTGAGCCTGTCGCCTCCACAGTGCGGACAGCGGGGCACCTCGAAACTGGCTTCGAACGCCGGGTCTAGCAGGGTATCGCCGTCCGGTGCCTGTGTCGCGTGGACGCCGATCAGATAAAGGTTGTGCGCCAGCATCTGCTCTTGAATTCCTGCACGGTCGCTGCGCTGCTGGCAATCCAGACACAGCACCCGGTGCAGGCTGCCGTGCAGCTCGATGACGTCCCGGCTTCCGGCCTGTGTGTGCAGTGCATCGACGTTCTGGGTGATCAGTCCGGTAATGGCGTGTTCAGCCTGCAGCGCAGCCAGGGCCAGATGCGCGGCATTGGCCTGTGCCGCGCGGATCCGCGGCCAGCCGAGCATGGCGCGTGCCCAGTAGCGCTGGCGCGCTGCAGGGTTGCCGAGAAATTCCTGATACATCATCGGCTGCTTGCCGCGCCGCACGCCATTCTTGTCGCGGTAGTCCGGAATGCCGGATGCGGTGCTGATCCCTGCGCCGGTCACCACCAGAAACGGTTTGTCGGCCATTACCTGGCATAGCGTGTCGAGCAGATCTCGGATTGGGCTGTCGAGCATGTTTGAACCTCGGGTGGCCTGCCTCTTGTGACTGGACACATTATCATCTGGCATGCAGGTAGCGTTGCGACTGCCACAGCTGTGAGCCGCCGTGGCCGACGTTGGTTCAATATCCCGTTGTTCACCCGGCTGTGGACGTGGCACTCTGGTTTTTTATACCGGAAAGGACGCCCCGATGCGCTCGTTCGATTTCAAGCAACTGGATGTCTTCACTGATCAGCCTCTGCTCGGCAATCCGCTGGCGGCGGTGCTGGGCGCTGACGGGCTGAGTGACGAGCAGATGGCCGCCTTTGCCCGCTGGACCAACCTGAGTGAGACCACGTTTCTGCTCAAGCCGACAGACCCGCGTGCCGACTATCGCGTGCGTATTTTCACCACCCTTGAAGAGCTGCCGTTCGCTGGCCATCCCACCCTGGGCAGTTGCCACGCCTGGCTGGAAAGCGGTGGCGTGCCTCGCGGTGAGGAAATCATTCAGGAATGCGGCATCGGCCTGGTGCGTATCCGCAAGGATGCCGCCGGGCTGGCATTTACCGCGCCGCCGCTGTTGCGCTCAGGCGCCGTGGACGCCACGTTTGTCGAGCGGATTCGCCTCGGTCTGAAGCTGGCTTCCGAGAGCATTCTGGACGCCCGCTGGGTCGATAATGGCCCTGGCTGGGTCGCACTGCGGCTGAAAGATCGTGCAACCGTTCTTGCTCTGCAGCCTGACCATGTTCAACTGGACGGCTTGAAAATCGGCGTTATCGGAGCGTGGGACGCTGATGTGGACGGTGTAGATGCCCAATTCGAGGTGCGTGCGTTTGTTTCCGGCGACGGTATGGCTGAAGACCCGGTGACCGGCAGTCTCAATGCCGGCATCGCTCGCTGGTTCCTGGAGGAAGGCCTGGCACCGGAGCGCTATGTCGTGAGTCAGGGCACTGCGCTCGGACGCAAGGGGCGGGTGTCCGTTCAGCGTGCAGGTGAGGATATCTGGGTGGGCGGCTCGACTGTGACGTGCATCGACGGAAGGGTTACGCTCTAGAGGATCGGGCTGGAAAGCCCCATGTGCGAGATACAGGCAGCACCAAAGCCTTAGACTCCTTTGCCCTTGATACCAGGCAGCAGATGTGTGACGCGGAGCGTCACGAAATGCATGCCAACTCGGAGCATTGGCGCGTTAGTCAAAACAGACTTGTGTATACCGACGCGCTCAATCCTTCAGCGCAATCTTCTTGCCGCGTCTGGCGGCGATGTCGCTGGCCTGGCCGTCACGCTGCTTGCCGGTGCGGGCCTGGGTGATCAGGGCAGGGATCAGCGGGCCTTCCGGCAGGTTTTTCCAGAAGCGCGAAGGGAAGTGACCTTCCATGACCTTGGGGTTCAGGCGCGCAGGGTTGAAGATGTGGCTGTAGTAGGTCAGCCACAGTTCGCCATGCGGGTCTTCCACCTGCCGGGCCATGGTCTGCCAGGCTTGCGGGCAGCGTCGCTCATGAATCAGTTGTTGGCCGTCGTAATACACGCCGTCCTGAGGCGTGGCGATCATCCAGCGATGCTGACCCATACGGCCGATGAAATGCTCGCTGGCACTGAGCAGAATATCGTGGGCCGGTTCGTGCCAGGCCACGTACTGCGGACGCATCAGAGCTTCGTCGGCAGCCACGGGCGGCAGCGCGACAAACCGCAGAAACGCATGCAGATGATGGGCCTCACGCCTTACCGATTTGAGGCGGCGATGCAATTCACTGCCGAGTTTGTCACCGGCCATCATGGCGGTGCGATCACCGTGGGTCACGCGCCACAACACTTCGTACAGAAGGCTCCAGCGCTGATCGCCCCGATAGTGCGAGGCGCTCTCCAGCAACTGCACCAACTCCAGCGGAACCCGTGCCTGAAAAGGCCCGGCTTCCCTGGGGTACTCTTCTTCACTGCCGAACAGGTCGGCGGCATCCGGCGACTTCCAGCTGACCTGGCTGGGGTCGATTTCATGGCTCAACAGCCAGCGAGCCTGTTGTCGCCAGGTCTCGAACAGGTCGTCGCAGTCGAGGCAGATCATCCCCACAGGCCCATTTGCTGAGGCTGAGGCCGGTCGCGCAACTGGTGATGCAGGAACTCGCTGGTGGTTTCCGCGTGCGGCGGGTGGTAATCACTGGTAATGATGAACGGCTTGGCCTTGGCCAGTATGCAGCGCATGCGGGTGAGGTCTTCGTAGCGGATGCGTCGCTGTCTGCGCAGCTCGACCAGCCGCTGCGTGGTGCGGATGCCAATACCCGGCACCCTGGCGATCAGCGCCGGGTCCGCCTGGTTCAGGTCCAGCGGGAAAACCTGGCGGTTGCCCAGCGCCCAGGCCAGTTTAGGGTCGATGTCCAGCGCCAGATCACCGGGGCCGTCGAGCAGTTCACCCGCGGTAAAACCATAGCCGCGCAGCAGAAAGTCAGCCTGATACAGGCGATGCTCGCGCATCAGAGGCGGTGCCGCCAGGGGAACGCTGTTGGGGCTGTTGGGTATCGGGCTGAACGCAGAATAGTAGACCCGGCGCAGCTTGAAGTTGCTGTACAGCGACTGCGCGCTGTGCAGGATGGTGCTGTCGTCGGTGGCATCGGCACCGACAATCATCTGCGTGCTCTGCCCGGCAGGCGCAAAGCGCGGCGAGCGAGGCTCGTTGCGCACCGTCTGCTCACCGGTGTAAATCGTCTGCATGGCCTGCTTGATCGACGCGACGTCTTTTTCCGGGGCCAGGGTCTGCAGGCTCAGGTCAGTTGGCAGCTCGATGTTCACGCTGAGACGGTCGGCGTAGCGGCCGGCCTTTTCGATCAGCGCCGGATCGGCGTCAGGGATGGTCTTGAGATGGATGTAGCCGCGAAACTCATGCACCTCGCGCAACAGCCGGGCAACTTCGACCAGTTGCTCCATGGTGTAGTCCGCGGAGCGAATGATCCCGGAACTCAAAAACAGCCCGCTCACGCAATTGCGGCGATAGAAGTCCAGGGTCAGGGTGACCACTTCTTCGGGAGTGAAGCGCGCACGGGGCACATCGCTGGAGCGACGGTTGACGCAGTACTGGCAGTCGTAAAGACAGAAGTTGGTCAGGAGGATTTTCAGCAGCGACACGCAACGCCCGTCCGGCGTGTAGCTGTGGCAGATGCCTATGCCATTGGTGGAACCGAGCCCGGACTTGTCCTGCGAGCTGCGCTTGGGTGCTCCACTACTCGCGCACGACGCATCGTACTTGGCGGCGTCTGCCAGAATGCTGAGCTTGTCGATAAGCTGCATGAAGTGCCCCTTGACTGTTTGTATATACAGTATAGGGAGGCGTGCAGTGTCACAAGTACCGCACGGCGGAGTTGTGCGTGGCGATTCTGAAACTGATCTGCGCGGGAGTTTATCTGCGTGGCTGGAAAGCAAGGTGCCGGCATGAATGTTATTTAATAACATTTATCCGGTTGATATGTAATACTGTAACAAATAGTTGCAGGTTACTTTTACTTGAAAAATCCTCCTGACGCTTCGACAGCAAGCGCTTCGATAGCAGGTTCCGTGCTGGCTCAGTCGGCCTGGAAGCGCGTCCTGTTTTCCCTGGCGATACTGATATTGCTCTGGCTGGCCATTGGCTGGTCGGTGGCGATTCCATGAGTGCCGCCATCGCTCTGGAAAACCTCACGGTGGCGTATGAACGCCGCCCGGCCGTGCACCACATCAGCGGGCGCTTCGAGGCCGGTAGCCTGACGGCTATCGTCGGGCCCAACGGCGCGGGTAAATCGACGCTGATCAAGGCCATCGCCGGCACCATGAAGCCTGCTCAGGGGCGCGTCGACCGGGGGCGTCTGGCAACCCGCACAATTGGCTATCTGCCGCAGGCCGCAGAAATCGATCGCAGCTTTCCGCTGAGCGTTGCGGATACGGTTTCGATGGGCGCCTGGCACAGCATCGGCCCGTTTCGCAGCCTGACCCGCAATCACGCGCGTCTGACCGGCGAGGCGCTGACGACTGTCGGCCTTGAGGGTTTTGAAGGGCGTAGCGTGGGCTCGCTGTCGTCTGGCCAGTTTCAGCGGGTGTTGTTCGCCAGGCTGCTGTTGCAGGACGCCTCGGTGATTCTGCTAGATGAGCCGTTCACTGCCATCGACGCGCGCACCACGCGTGATCTGTTGCAACTGGTGCGCGCCTGGCACGGGCAGGGGCGCACGGTGATTGCCGTACTGCACGATATCGAACAGGTCCGTCAGCACTTTCCGCAAACCTTGCTGATGGCTCGCGAAGCCATCGCCTGGGGCGAGACAGCGCAAGTGCTCAGCGTTGCCAACCTGCGCAAGGCGCGCAACATGGCTGAGTACTGGAGCCCGGATGCCTTGTTGTGTGATGCCGAGGACGACGCATGATGCTCTATAGCCTGGTGGTTGAGCCGTTTATCGAATTCGGCTTCATGCGCCGCGCGCTGGTGGCGTGTCTGGCGCTGGGCATCGGCTCGGGGCCGGTCGGCGTGCTGTTGATGTTGCGGCGTATGAGTCTGGTGGGCGATGCGATGAGCCACGCGGTGCTGCCGGGCGCGGCGGTGGGCTTCATGGTCGCCGGGCTGTCGTTGCCGGCAATGGGGTTCGGCGGCCTGATCGCCGGGCTGGCAGTGGCCTTGCTGTCCGGTCTGGTGAGTCGACTGACCTCGTTACGCGAAGACGCCAGCTTTGCCAGCTTCTACCTGACCTCGCTGGCCGCCGGGGTGCTGATTGTCTCGCTGCACGGGTCCAGCGTCGATCTGCTGCACGTGCTGTTCGGCACCATTCTGGCCATCGATGACACGGCGATCTACATGGTCGGCAGCATTGCCTCCTTCACCCTGATTCTGCTGGCGATCATCTATCGCCCGCTGGTGCTGGAGTGCTTCGATCCGGGCTTTCTGCGTGCGGTCGGCGGGCGCGGCTCGCTGTACCACGTTCTGTTCCTGCTGCTGGTGGTGCTCAACCTGGTCGCAGGCTTTCAGGCGCTGGGCACGCTGATGGCGGTGGGCATGATGATGCTGCCGGCAACCGCCGCACGTTTCTGGACCCACTCGCTGAGTGGCCTGATGGTGATTTCGACGCTGCTGGCGACCTTGTCCGGGCTGATCGGGCTGATCGTTTCCTACCACCTTGGCGTCGCCTCGGGGCCGGCCATCGTGCTCACGGCCAGTGCGTTCTACGGCATCTCCCTGTTGTTCGGGCGCACGGGCATCGTGCGCCGGCTGTTTCCCAAACCTCACCTGGCTCACTGAAAAGGTACGTCATGAAACGATTGATGATGTTGAGTTCCCTGGCTGCACTGGCGTTGTCGGCATTCGCCAGCCTGGCTCAGGCCAAACCGCTCGAAGCCGTTGCCTCGTTCACGGTCATTGCCGACATGGTCAGTACGGTCGGCGGTGATCGTGTGCACGTCAGATCACTGATCGGTCCGAACGGCGATCCACACGTCTACGAGCCGACACCGAGTGACGCCCAGGCGCTGAAAAACGCCGATCTGGCATTTGTCAGCGGCCTGCATCTGGAGGGCTGGATGGATCGTCTCATCAAGGCTTCAGGCTACAAGGGGCAGCCGGTGGTGCTGTCCGAGGGCATCAAGACCCGCAGCATGGATGAGGACGGCAAGCGCATTGTCGACCCGCATGCCTGGAACAGCGCGGCCAATGGCGTGATTTATGTGCGTAACATCGTCGCAGCGCTGAAGAAAGCCGATCCGGAAGGGGCCAGCGTGTATCAGGCCAATGGTGATCGCTACATCGTCGAGTTGCAGCAACTGGACACCTACGCCCGCGATCAGATCCGTTCGATTCCGGCTGCCAGACGCAAGATCCTCACCTCTCATGACGCGTTCGGCTACTTCGGCGATGCCTATGGTGTGACCTTCCTGTCGCCGCTGGGCTTGTCTACCGAGTCTGAGGCGTCGGCCGCCGATGTGTCGAAACTGATCCGTCAGATCAAGACTGAACATGTCAGTGCCTACTTCTTCGAAAACTCCAGCGACCCGCGCCTGGTCAAGCAGATAGCCGAAGCCAGTGGCGCTCAGCCAGGGGGTGAACTGTACGTGGAATCCCTGTCGCCTGCCGACGGCCCGGCGTCAACCTACGCGAAGATGTTCCGTTACAACGTCGATACCCTGACTGCGGCGATGAAGCGCAATCAGTGAGTTTGAAGCTGCCCGGCGCTCTGATCACAGGCGCCGGGCAGCTCAACGCTTTAGTCGTTGAGGAATTTGAACACAGTGGTCTGGGTGTAGGCCTTGCCGGGATCCAGTCGGGTGCTGGGGAATTTCGGCTGGTTGGGCGCATCGGGATAGTGCTGCGTTTCCAGGGTAAAGGCGCCCCAGTGCGGGTAGACCTTGCCTGCCTTGCCGTGAATGCTGCCATCCAGGAAGTTACCGGTGTACAGCTGCACGCCGGGCTCTGTGGTGAACAGTTGCAGTCTGCGGCCTGATTGCGGATCGCTGACCTCGGCGGCCAGTTTCTTCACATCACCCTTGGTGTCGAGCACCCAGTTGAAATCAAACCCGCCTTGCTTGGGTTCGGCGTATTTCAACTGCTGGTGATCAGCCTTGATGTGTTTGCCGAACGCGGTGGGCTTGAGAAAGTCCATGGGCGTGCCAGCCACAGCAGGCAGTTCACCGGTCGGGATCAGCTTGTCGTTGACCGGGGTGTAGTGCGAGGCGTG
Organism: Pseudomonas sp. P135; assembly: GCF_020312125.1. Classification (NCBI taxonomy): domain Bacteria; kingdom Pseudomonadati; phylum Pseudomonadota; class Gammaproteobacteria; order Pseudomonadales; family Pseudomonadaceae; genus Pseudomonas; species Pseudomonas sp. P135. The sequence goes on along the minus strand of NZ_JAGPYR010000005.1, from coordinate 339,653 downwards.
AAGGGTGGCGACCTGTTTGAGCACATCACCACTGCCAGCGCCGGCCAGGTTGAAATAGCTGTGGTTGGTCAGGTTCAGCACCGTCGGTTTGTCGGTGGTGGCGCGGTAGTCGATCTTCAGCTCGTTTTTTTCATTCAGGCTATAGGTCACTTCAGTCAGCAGGGCACCCGGAAAGCCCATCTCGCCGTCCGGCGACAGGTAGGTCAGCTTCACGCCGACCGAATCACCGCTCTTGGTTTCTTCTGCCTTCCACAGACGCTTGTCAAAACCCTGCGTGCCGCCGTGCAGCGCGTTGGTCTTGTCATTGAGCGGGACCTGATAGGTTTTGCCATCCAGACTGAATTTGCCGCCTGCCAGCCGGTTGCCGAAGCGGCCGATGGTCGCGCCGAAATAGACCGTGCCGTTGTTCTGGTAGCCCTGCACATCGTCGAAACCCAGGACGATGTCTTCGACCTTGCCGGTCTTGTCAGGTACCAGCAGCGATTGCAGCGTCGCGCCGTAGGTGATGATGCTGGCCTGCACGCCATGACTGTTGCGCAGGGTGTATTTTTCGACGGCAGAGCCGTCAGGCAATTGGCCGAACGCGCTGTGTTCGCTGGAGAGTGCGGCGGCCTGTGCGGTCAGGGTGCTGATCATCAAGGACAGTCCAAGGGTGCTGAGAAGCGCATGTTTTTTCATCTGATCTGCCTGCTTTTATTGTTATTGGTAAGACTATTTGATCGGATTCAAGCCGATGCATGGATGTATAGCCTATAAAATGGTGCTTGAAAAATAAATTGTAATACTATTTAGTAGTGCCATCGTCGCGGAAGGCTTGTGACTCACCTTAGCCGATCTGTCGAATTTTTTGCCATGCAGCCCGAACGCCGTGCAACGGGTCGGTGCAGGCAAAGGTTGGACAAGACCGCGACACAAATATCCAAAAGTGCCTTTACAACAATAACAAAGGACATTTTTCATGAACTGGCTGCCCGTTTCCGAGCACCGTTTCAAGCTGGCCGAAGGCGCCTTCTGGGATGCCGAGGAGCAGGCTTTGTACTGGGTCGACATTGCCGGGTTTCTGGTGTGTCGGCTGGTCGCCGGGCAGATCCGCCAATGGCGCATGCCCGAGCCGGTCTCTGCATTTATTCCGACCGAGCAGGGTGATGCACTGGTGACACTGGCCAGCGGCGTCTATCGCCTGGACCTGGGCTCCGACAAAACTTCTTTACGACCATTCTGCGTGGCAGACCCCACCCCCGGCAATCGGGCCAACGAAGCCCGCTGCGATGCGCGCGGTCACCTTTGGCTTGGCAGCATGCAGAACAACATCGATGCCGAGGGCGGCGACGTGCCTTTAGTGCGTCGTTCAGGCGGGTTGTTCCGCGTTGAACCTGATGCCCGGGTGACTCGTTTGCTGGACGGGCAGGGCATCGTCAACACCCTGCTGTGGAATGAAGAGGGCAGTGTGCTGTACAGCGCCGATACCCTGGACGACGTCATTTATCACTATCCGGTGCTTGCAGACGGTGGTCTGGGGCCACGCAAGGTATGGGCGGCGAAACACGATCGAGGCTCACCCGACGGCTCGGCGATGGATGCCGAAGGGTATGTCTGGAATGCGCGCTGGGGTGGCAATTGCCTGATCCGCTTTGCCCCGGATGGCAGCGTTGACCGGGTTGTCGAGCTGCCGGTCAGCCATCCCACCAGTTGTGTATTCGGCGGTCCTGGCCTGGAGACGTTGTACGTCACCAGTGCCGCCCCTGCCGATGCAAATGGTCGCTTCGACGGCGCGCTGCTGATGGCGCAGGTTGGCGTCAAGGGCACGCCGTGTCAGCGGTTCGCCGGTTGAGAGGTTGAGAAACACGTCGCGCCGCCGTCTGTTTACGACGGGAGCGTGGTTGTAGATGCAAGGGTGACATTAGGTTACATAGCGGTCATCCGTTATATGGTATGACTATTTGATCGGCTTCGGACGCTCCGGCGTTTGCAACCGCCACCTCGCTGGTCGCTGTAGCTATTCAATAAAAATAAGGAGTTAGCTATGTTGAGTCGTCACGGGATTCGTTCCCTGTGCTGTGCCGCTGTCACTACCGCCATTCTGGGCATGAGTGGCATCACCTCCGCTGCCGAAGAAGTCAAAATCGGCTTTCTGGTCAAGCAGGCCGAAGAGCCGTGGTTCCAGGCCGAATGGGCAGGTGCCGAAAAAGCCGGCAAGGAGCATGGCTTTACCGTCATCAAGATTGCCGTGCCAGACGGTGAAAAGACCCTGACCGCTATCGATAACCTCGCCGCCAACGGTGCCAAGGGTTTCGTGATCTGCCCGCCTGACGTGTCGCTCGGCCCTGCGATCGTGGCCAAGGCCAAAGCGCTGGGGTTGAAAGTCATGGCTGTGGATGATCGCTTTGTCGACGCCAAGGGCAACTTCATGGAGGACGTGCCTTACCTGGGCATGGCTGCCTTTGAAGTAGGCCAGAAGCAGGGCGTCGAAATGGCCAAGGAAGCGAAAAATCGCAAGTGGGACAAGGATGGCTGGAAAGGCACCTACGCGATCATCAACACTTATAACGAGCTGGATACCGGCAAGAAACGCACGGATGGTTCGGTGAAGTCGCTTGAGGAAGCCGGCTTGCCGAAGGACCATATCGTCTTCACCGCACAGAAAACCCTCGATGTGCCAGGTAGCATGGACGCCACCAACTCGGCGCTGCCAAAACTGCCAGGCGATGCCAAGAGGCTGATCATCGGCGGTATGAACGACAACACCGTATTGGGTGGGGTACGTGCGACTTCTACCAATGGCTTTGAAGCGGATGACGTGATCGGGATCGGTATCAACGGCACCGATGCGATCGACGAACTCAAGAAGAAAGAAAGCGGCTTCTTTGGCTCTATGCTGCCGAACCCTGGCAAAGAGGGTTATGACACCGCGTTGCATGTTTACGAGTGGGCCACCAAGGGCACAGAACCACCCAAGTACACCGCCCTGGACGACGTGACACTGATCAAGCGCACCAACTTCCAGGAAATACTGACCGAGCGTGGTCTGTGGAAGTGAGCTGAACGAGGGGCCTGATGTTCAGGCCCCTCACACGTGCTAGGAGATTGGTTCATGCAACAGGCTATCGAGCAATACGCCACAGGCGGTGCCTTGCGCTTCAACGGCATCGGCAAGGTCTTCCCCGGCGTCAAGGCGCTTTCGGACATCAGTTTCGAAGCGCGCCCCGGCAGTGTTCACGCATTGATGGGAGAGAACGGTGCCGGCAAATCCACGCTGCTGAAAATCCTTGGCGGGTCGTATCAGCCCAACAGCGGCACCTTGCAGATCGGCGAGCAGAGCTATCAGTTCAAGTCCACCGCCGAGAGCATCGCGGCGGGTGTGGCGGTGATTCACCAGGAGCTGCATCTGGTGCCGGAAATGACCGTTGCCGAGAACCTGCTGCTCGGGCACATGCCCAATCGCTTCGGGCTGATCAATCGCGGTGCGATGTATCGCCGGGCCGGCGAGCTGCTCAAGGGTCTGGCTGACGAAATTGACCCGCACACACGCTTGGGCGACCTTTCGCTGGGGCAGCGGCAATTGGTCGAGATCGCCAAGGCCATGTCGCGCAATGCTCATGTCATCGCCTTTGACGAGCCCACCAGCAGCCTGTCGGCGCGTGAGATCGACCGACTGATGGCGATCATCGTGCGCCTGCGCGACGAGGGCCGAGTGATTCTTTACGTGTCGCATCGCATGGAAGAAATCTTCCGCGTCTGTGATGCGGTGACGGTGTTCAAGGACGGACGCTTCGTCAAGACGTTCGAGCAAATGGCCGATCTCGACCATGACCGACTGGTGACCTGCATGGTCGGTCGCGATATCCAGAACATCTACAACTACCGCCCTCGCCAGCATCAGGGGCCGAGCCTGCGGGTTACCGGCCTGCTGGGGCCGGGCCTGCACGAGCCGGTCACCTTCGCCGTGCAGAAGGGCGAAGTGCTGGGCTTCTTCGGACTGGTCGGCGCCGGGCGTACCGAGCTGTTCCGGCTGCTCTCGGGGCTTACCCGCAGCTCTGCAGGCACCCTGCAACTGGACGGCAAACCGCTGACACTCAAGTCTCCCCGAGATGCCATCGAGGCTGGAATTCTGCTCTGCCCGGAGGACCGCAAGAAAGAAGGCATCGTGCCGCTGTCCAGCGTCGCAGAGAACATCAACATCGGTGCGCGCCCCCGGCACGTGAACCTCGGTTGCCTGATTCAGGGTCGCTGGGAGCGTGACAACGCACGCAGCCAGATCAAGTCGATGAACGTCAAGACGCCATCGCCCGAGCAGCAGATCATGTTCCTCTCCGGCGGCAATCAACAGAAGGCGATTCTTGGCCGCTGGCTGTCGATGCCCATGAAAGTCCTGCTGCTGGACGAGCCGACTCGCGGGATCGACGTCGGGGCCAAGTCCGAGATTTACGAGATCATTCACAACCTGGCCGCGGACGGTATCGCGGTGATTGTGGTCTCCAGCGATCTGATGGAAGTGATGGGCATTTCAGACCGCATTCTGGTGATGAGCGAAGGCGCAATCACCGGTGAACTCAATCGCGACGAGGCTGACGAGTCGCGACTCCTGCAATTGGCTCTGCCTCGCACGCGCGGCTGACAATCGGTCCCTGACCATGAACAATAAAAAAGAGGTGCGTATGTCTACCGAATCCAGCCTGCAGGCTCCCCGTCAGGGCATGAACCTGCGTCGTTTCGCCGATGACTGGGTGATGCTCCTGGCCGCCGTGGGGATTTTCCTGCTGTGTGCCGTGTTCATCGATAACTTCATGTCGCCGCTGAACATGCGCGGTCTGGGCCTGGCGATTTCCACTGTAGGTATCGCTGCCTGCACCATGCTCTTTTGCCTGGCGTCCGGGCACTTCGACCTCTCGGTCGGTTCGGTGCTGGCTTGTTCCGGGGTGATCGCCAGTATCGTCATCCGCGACACCGACAGCGTATTTCTGGGTGTCTCGGCAGCCCTGGCGCTCGGGTTGGTCGTGGGTCTGATCAACGGCATTGTGATCGCCAAGCTGCGCATCAATGCCCTGATCACGACTCTGGCAACCATGCAGATCGTGCGCGGCCTGGCGTACATTTTCTCCAACGGCAAGGCCGTCGGCGTTTCCAACGAGGACTTCTTCATCTTTGGCAATGGCCAGGTGTATGGCGTGCCGGTGCCGATCCTGATCACCATTGCCTGCTTCATATTCTTCGGCTGGCTGCTCAACTACACCACCTATGGGCGCAACACCATGGCCATCGGCGGCAACCAGGAAGCCGCGCTGCTGGCGGGTGTCCACGTGGACCGCACCAAGATCATCATTTTCGCCGTCCACGGCCTGGTCGGTGCATTGGCTGGCGTAGTCCTGGCTTCGCGCATGACTTCGGGGCAACCGATGATCGGGCAGGGCTTCGAGCTGACGATCATCTCTGCCTGCGTATTGGGCGGGGTTTCGCTGAGTGGCGGCATCGGCATGATCCGGCATGTGATCGCCGGGGTGCTGATTCTTGCAATCATCGAGAATGCGATGAACCTGAAGAACATCGATACGTTCTACCAGTATGTGATTCGCGGCACGATCCTGTTGCTGGCGGTGATCATCGACCGCATGAAGCGCCGCTGACCGGCCAGCGCAGTTAAAGAGCCCTTGTCTATGTATGGCAGGGGCTTTTTATTGCGGGTCAAACCGGCCGACTGCGGAAGTCGAGTCCTGCCCGGGTGCCCAGCGTCGGCATTGACTCCAGCGTCAGTGTCCACTGAAAGCGTTCACAGATACGTCGCACCAGAAACAGCCCGAGGCCTTTGCCACTGCCCGTCCTGATCGGGTTCCTCAGCAGCGACAGGTAATGCCGGGAAGCCTGCTCGGTGTCGAACCCTTCACCCGAATCGGTCACGCTCAACACATCATCCTTGAGTCGCACAGCGATGGTGCCGTCGTAGGTGTTATCTGCCGCATTGCGCAACAGATTGCCGACGGCAATGCGTAGCATTGCTTCCGGCACGTGCAGAGTCAGGGTCTGGTGGATCTGCACCGAGAACTTCACCGGCTTGCCGTCGAGCAAATGCTCATGATCCTTGACCAGGCCGGGCAGCAGACGATCAAGCTCGATCGGGTCATCCCGGTTGGAGGTCAACGGCTCACGCGACAGGTAAAGCAGCGCAACCATGATTTCCGTCAGGTTTTCCACGGTGGCTCGCATGCGTTGCAGTGGCGGCGCTGCACGCGGCGGCAGTTTTTGCCTGGCGAGGATATCCAGCGCACCGCTGATCACGGCGATAGGCGTGCGGAATTCGTGGCTGGCCTGATCCAGCAGCGCGCGTTCGCGGGCCATGAATTGTTCGACCCGTTCCAGGTGCGCGTTGATTCCGCAGGCAATGTCCTTGAGCTCTTCCTGAGCGTAGTGCACTGGCAATCGCTGGGCGGGGCGCTCCGGGTCGAGTTGCTTCATGCCCAGTGCCAGCCCCTGAACCGGAAGATGCAGGCGCACGTACAACCAGGCGATCACAGCAATGATCAGAATCAGATTGAGTACCAGAAACATCGCCCCCACCAGCGCGATGAAGTTCTGCTCCCGCTCCAGATCGCTGATGTCGATGGCGGCGATCAGGCGCTCTCTGCCAAGCGAGGTCACCAGCACCGCATAGTCGCGATCGCCATTGTCAGCGTCCTGGCGGTCCAGATCGCCCTCACTGTAATAGCCAGGTGCGAGTGCAGCGAGAGAGGGCGGCATACCGGCTGCCGGCGTGCTGCCTGACAGTTTCCAGACCTGGATCCTGGCGTCTTTCTGCGCCGCGGGCAGCACGTCGTCTGCAAGCGTGTTGGCGGTCGCGGTCTCAAGCAGATCCTTCCAGATCGGATGATCAACAAGGTCCTGGCTCATGAACGCGAGGGTGGTCAGGCCGGTGGTCATCAGCAGCCCGAAACCGAGAATTATCACGCTGACGAGGCGATGCAGGCTGCCACGTCGGCGAGCGAAGTCAATCATGTGCGCACACGCACAGACGAAAACCGATGCCCTGCACGGTATGCAGCAATTTTTGCCCGGCAGCACGCTCGCCATCAATGGTTTTTCTGAGCAGGTGCATGTGCGAGCGCAGCAGATCGCCATCGGGCACGCTGTCACCCCAGACGAGTGATTCGAGTTGCGTGCGTGTGACCACGTGCGGTGAGTTGCGCATCAGCACCTCCAGCAGCGTTCGTCGGATCGGCGAGAACGGTAACGGTATGCCATCGCGCGTCACCAATTGCGTGCCGAGATCGAAGCGCAGGTCAGCGATTTCCAGTATTTGTCGCCTGTCTGCCCGCGTGTGGTTACGCGCTGCCAGCACTCGCAGGCGAATCTCCAGTTCAGGCAAGGCCAGCGGTTTGACAATGTAGTCATCCGCACCCGATTCAAAGCCTTCCAGCTTGTCATCCAGCTGGTCCTTGGCAGTCAGCAACATGACTGGCACCGGGTTATTCAATTCATTGCGCAGATGACGCAGCAGTGAGATCCCGTCCATGCGCGGCATCATCCAGTCCAGCACAATGACGTCGTAACGGTTTTCCGCGAGCAGGCGGATGGCCGACTTGCCATCCGGTGCGGCGTCCGGCGTATGCCCGCAAGCCTCCAGGTAATCAAACATGTTGGCGGCCAGCGCCAGGTTATCTTCGACAATCAAGACGCTCAGTGATCGTTCGAGCACGGCGGGCTCCCGGTGAGTGGGTTCGAGGCGTTATCAGAGTGGTCTTCAGCATCAGAACTTTCGCGATATGCCGATGAACATCGACGTCGAGCTGTCTGTGTCGTGCTCCACCAGCGGGCTGTCGCTCAGTTCATCCGGCAGGGCGCTATAGCGCAGGTTACCCGAGACTTCCCACTGTTTACCGATTGGCTGAGAAAAGCCAATGCCGACATAGGACACTGTGGCGCTACCGGGACGATACTCGGCAATGCCGCGTCGTTCTTCCTCGTTCAGGGTGCCGTAATAGTAATCCACCCTATTGCCGGACAGGTGGGTGGCACCGATGTTGGGTTTGAAGCGGGTGTTGCCCAAGGTAAAGGGGTACGCGTATTCGAGGTTTAACGAATAGCCATCGCTGGCACCGCTGATATCGTTTTTGGCGACCAGTTCAAGCAGGCCGGCATCACCGCGCAGCTTTGCCGCCAATCCGGCGTCGATGCCATTGTCGCGGTCTTCCAGCAGGTCGCGGTTGATGCCGTTTCGAGCCAGTTCGCGACGACCGAAATCGTCACGATCAATACCGTCCATCTGCAGGGCAAGAATGGCATCAAGGGCAAACGACTCGGTGTTGATCAGGTGGTAACCCGCTGTTACGCCGTTGACGTAAAAGCGTTCTCCTTCGTACCTGATCAGCGGGATCGGGTTGACCTGCGTGCCGACGCCTGCGTAAGGGCTTTCGCTGATGGCGGCGCCCAGGCCCAGACTGAAATCGCCCGGTTCGGCGTGGGCCAGCTGTAAAGACAGGGCAGGCAATACGACAACAGTCAGTGCAGGAAGGAAAAGGTGCTTCATGTCGAGGCTCTCTGAGTGGTCTTTCTGGCGTGAATCAGTGTGCGACTGCGCGTGTCGCCTGCATGTCGGCGTCGCAGCCAGCGAGGGAGCCAGGTGTGCGGGACAGGGTGGCCAGGTAACGCTGGACTGCCGGTACGAAATCGTCCGTGGCGGTCAGGCCGACGTACCCGTCGGGACGTATCAGAAAGATGATGTTTTCCTGAAGGCTTACGCCGTAAGCGTCACGTGCCTGACCGGTTTCATCGACCAGACCGTAGCGGTCATTACTGACGTGCGCGGGGCGAACCGCAAATGCCTGCAGGAATCGCTCGTCATGGCTGCCGAAAGTATTCATTGCAGCGATGGCCTGCGTACCGAAGGCCAGCAAGGTGAAATGCCCACCTCTGAAAACGTCGAACAATCGCGTGCGTCCGCCGTGCTGCTGCGAGCAGGTGGCATCGGGTGCGCGATCACCTGCCTGGACCTTGCCATCGACGATGTCGGCGCTGTTCACGGAAAGCGAGCTGGCGCGGTAGTTGAGTAATAACTGCCGCTCCTTGTCGCCACGCCTGAATGTGGGCAAGCCGGTGCCAGTGGTGTTATTGAAGAGTTCGCTGGACAACTCCAGCACCGCAGCAGCTACAGGCCTGCGTTCCTCTTCGTAAGTGTCGAGCAGTGCCTCGGGCGCGCCGTCCAGCACCGCTGCCAGTTTCCAGCCCAGATTCCAGGCGTCCTGCACGCCCGTGTTGAGGCCTTGAGCACCTGCGGGGGTATGCACATGGGCGGCGTCGCCGGCGAGGAACACCCGCTCGACCCGATAGCGCTCGGCCAGCCGCACATTGGGGCGGAATACCGAAAGCCAGGTCGGGCTGTGCAGGTGAATCTTCCTGGAGCCCGTAGCTGCCAGCCAGCGGGTCTGGATAGCATGCTCTGAGAGTTCCGGAGCGGGTTCGTCGGCGTCCAGACGCATCATCAGCTGGAACAGGTTCGAATGCGGAAGCGGACACAGGCCGATCATTCCACCTTTGCGCGTCGGCCATATGTGCCATGCATCCCGGGAAAGCCCCTCTACGTGCAGATCGCCAACGATCATCCGGCCTTCCTGAGACGTGGAGCCCGTGAAGTTCACGCCCAGCTGCTTGCGCACAAAACTCTTGCCGCCGTCAGCGCCGACCAGATAGCGGGCATGCACGATACGAGGCTCTCCCTGACAAGCAACCCGAACAGAGACACCTTCGGCATCCTGTTTGATCTGGAGTGCTCCAGTGTCCCATTCAACCTGAGTGCCCAGTTCAGCCAGTCGATCACGCAACACCTGCTCTGTGCGCCATTGCGGTACGAGCCAGACGTTCGGGTACGGGATATCCGCTGTCTGTTTCTGGTACTTCATCATGTTCCATTTGATCTTCAGGAAAGAAACATGAAACTTCATCGGCGGATAAAGCTGCCCGACGCCCAACAATGGCTGGGCGACGCCAAGGTTATCGAACACCTCGATCGTTCGTGGCTGTATGCCTTTGCCGCGAGAACCATTGAAGGGGACAGCCGATTTTTCAATGATTCTGACCTTGATCCCGCGCCTGGCCAGATCGCAGGCCAGCGTCAGTCCGGTCGGCCCCGAGCCGATTATGAGGACGTCGCAAACGTCCTGCTCAACAGGCTGATGTGTATTCAATTTGAAGGTGTTTGACTGGAAATGAATATCGCCGTCTGACATACCTGAACTCCGCTTTTGTGTAGGCCACTTCCAGCGGCAGGTGGTTGTCTCTCCTATTTCGGATACGATGTATCCGAAATAGGGTTGTGTCAATAAATCAGATCATTCACAAGGCAGCCAAGCAGACGGACGGTGATCCAGGTTGGCGCATCACCGGGGTGGCGGTAATCGATCACGTTGGGCTTATAATCTGCAAATGACTGAAGACCTGAATTGCCAAGCCGTTCCTGGAAGCCCTCGCTGGTGGATGAACCGCGTACGTCGCGTGGAAAAAAGCAGAAGTCGAGGCAGGCCTTCCGTTTCGGCAGAACGGATCATTGCAACTGCCCTGGAGGCGGTCGACGAGGTCGGCGCGCAGGCGTTCAATATGCGCATGCTTGCGGAGCGGCTCGAGTCCGGTACAGCGACGCTCTATCGGCATTTCGCCAGCAAGGACGAGATACTGGTTTACGTGGTCGATAGCGTGCTGGGCGAAATGAGTGCGGATCAATCCGATGCCGCTGAAGGAGCACCGCAGGAGCAGGGCGGCGATGAGCATGCCTGGCAAAAAGCCTGCGCATCAGGCGCCGAACGCCTTTATCGCGTATTGCGCAAGCATCCGGGTATCTTGCCGCTGTTGGTGTCTCAGATACCGATCGGACCTAACGGGCTCAAGCGCCGCGAGCAGGGCATTGCGTTGTTTCTGGCCAACGGGTTTCCTGCCGAACTGGCTGCCCGCGCCTATACGTCGGTCGCTCACTATGTACTGGGCTTCGCCATACAGCAGCATTCAAACGTTGCAAGCAAAGCCTCGGACGGCGAGGACCTGGTCGAGTTTTTCTCCGCACTGGATGCGGATGAATACCCGGCGATTGCGGCTGCCGGACGCCATTTACCTGGCGTTTCCGTGGAGGATGAGTTCAGGTTCGGCTTGCAGCTCATCATCGACGGTCTGGATCTTGCGCTTGCCGGGCTCCAGCAAGGCACCGGCAAGCGCTGAAGCAATGACTGCGCCGTTCAGCGGGGATGCGAAGCGAACGCCGAGCTGCCCAGCCGGGTCAGTCCGTAAAGCGCAGCACCGACCGCCAGCATGATGCCTGCCCGCAGCCAGGTTTCCGGACCTTGCTGAGTGAGCAGCAACAGGCACGAAAGAATGCCCAGCAGCGGGATAACCCAGTGGACCTGAAAGTGCCCGGCTTCGACCTTGTCGCGCTTGAGCACCAGCACGGCGATGTTCACGCTGAGAAACACGAAGAGCAGCAACAGCACGACGGTTTCGGCGAGGATGGTCAGGGTGCTGGTGAAGGACAGGGCAATGGCTACCAGTGTGGTCGCCAGAATTGCCAGCCCCGGCGTGCGCCGCTTGGGCAGCACCGAACCCATCACCGCAGGTAACAGGCCTTCGCGCGCCATGCCGAAGGTCAGTCGGCTGGCCATGATCATGGTCAGCAGTGCGCCGTTGGCCACCGCAATCAGTGCAATGACCGCAAACCACGGCGCAGGTATGCCAAGGCCCGAGGCACTGACCACGTCCATCAGGGGGGCTTGCGAATCCTTGAGTTGCTCGACGGGCAGGACCATCGCTGCGCCCATGCCAACCAGCATGTACACCGCACCCGCCGCCAGCAGCGCGCCGAACAGGGCACGTGGATAGACCTTGCGCACGTCCTTGATCTCTTCGGCTAGATTGGCCGAGGTTTCAAACCCCACGAACGAATAGAACGCCAGCAGCGATGCGCCGAGAATCGCCGTCGCAGGCGAGGCGCTATCCAGTTCGAACACCCGTTGCGGCACGCCTTGCCCCTGGCTGACGAACCAGATCGCTGCCGCGATCACCATCAGCAAGCCGCTCAGCTCGATGACCGTCATGACCAGATTGGCTGAAAGCGATTCCTTGATACCGCGTGCATTGAGCAGGCCGACGATGACCAGAAATGCCACGCAGACCCACTGCGCAGGCCAGTTGAGCAGCGCCTGGAAGTAGTCGCCGGCGAACGCCACGGCCAGCCCGGCAGCGCTGGTAACGCCTGCTGCGACCATGGAGAAGCCAACCAGAAACGACAGTAGCGGCTTGCCGAAGGCTTTTTCGGCGTACACCGCGGCACCGCCCGCACGCGGGTATTTGGTCACCAGTTCGGCGTAGGACGCTGCGGTCAGCAAGGCAAAGCACAGGGCAATCAGCAGGGGCGCCCAGATAGCTCCGCCGACGCGTCCGGCGATCGTGCCGGCCAATGCGTAGACGCCCGCCCCGAGCACATCGCCAAGGATGAACAGGGTCAGCATGGGCGCCGTGATTGCCCGGCGCAGCGATGAAGTCTCGGCAGTGGCCATGGTCAAGGATTCCTTTCTCTGCAGGTGCGGGTATCAACAGCAGAGCGTCGCGCGACAGGTAAATTCAAAACGATGGTGGCTGGCCTGGACCAGCGGCGCTGTTTGCCGGCTTGATGCTGCAATAGACACTGCTTGCAAAAAAGGTGGAGCATTGCGTCGCGCAGAGGTCTCAATGAGACATTTGATGGATCAGCCAAGAGGCGCACATGAGTCATAGCAGCCAACAACAGTTCAGGTCAGTCTGGGCAACCCTGCAAGTGTTACGCAAGGAAGTGGCTGATCTGCAGCTCAGTGAACTCGAGCGTGCCGAAAGCCTGCGCGGTCATCAGACGGTGGACGACAGGGAGGTCGTTCAACAATCGTTCGCGACGCTGGAACAGGCCATCGATAATATGGAAGTAACGCTTGCCAGCATAGGTGAGGCCACTGGAGAGATCGGCAAGCTTTGAGCGAATGGCAGCGCCATCCTCAAGCGTGCGGCGTGAACCATAAGCAATTTTCCAGGTCTTATTCCGGCCCTGAAATTGATGCCACGCTGTTTCCTTCCAGAGTCTGTTCTCATGCCCGCATTGCCCCGTTTTTCCTGGCGCATCTGGTTGTATCTGGTCGCTCTGTTGCCGATCTACGCGAGCCCTGTCAGTGCTGCCGAAGAACGACAACTGGTCCAGGCAATCAATGATTTTCGCGGCCAGCCGCAGCGTTGCGAAGCGCGTACGACAAACATCTCCAGAGCCCTGGCGCTCAATTCCAGCGTGGCACTGCCGATCGGTTTCAGCGGTAATTTACGTGACGCACTCAAGGCAGCCGGCTATCAGGCGGTCACTGTGCGGACCGTACGACTGGCCGGTGTGCAAAGCGCCGACGCAGCGTTCGACATGCTCAGGAGCCGCTACTGCGGTGCGTTGCTCGACCCGCAATACGCGGACATCGGCATCACCCGGCAGGGGAGCGACTGGCGTGTGGTGCTGGCGAAACCGTTGATCGACGAGAGCCTTGAAGACGCGCGCTCGGCTGGACGGGCGCTGCTGGCGCAGGTCAACGCCGCGCGTGCCAAGCCGCGCATGTGTGGCAAGCGGCCTTTCCCGTCGGCTCGGCCGTTGAGCTGGAATACCACCCTGGAAACGGCCGCGCAGGGGCACAGCCAGTCTATGGCCAGCGAGAATTACTTTACCCATCGCGGTTTCGATAATGACTCGCCGGCAGATCGCGCGCGCGCTGCCGGTTACGGCGGACGGCAGATCGGTGAAAACATCGCCGCAGGGCAGAGCACGGCCAGCAAGGCCATGGCGAGCTGGCTGGCCAGCCCGGGGCATTGCGCCAACCTGATGAACCCGATGTTTACCGAAGTCGGCGCGGCTTATGCGACGGCTACCCATGCTGATTACGGTGTGTACTGGACCATGCTGTTTGGTGCGCCCTGATCAGCAGCCAGCACCGTAGCGATCTTGCTCACCTGGCAGTCAGGCCGGGTACCGTTTGTCGCCTGTTCGATGTTATTTGAAAACCGCCGCTGATGAGCAAGGGTCGGTTGTACACAAGAGGCGCGCTTGAACGGTGCGTCCGGTGGCAACGTCAGCGAGGTGTAACAGACGTCATGAAACGAACCATTGATGCTGCAGAGCTGAATATCTGTTTCAGCGAGGACCTCGAAAAGGCCTTATTCAAGTGGTTCGTTGCCAGCTTTCTGATGGGCAAGCGCATTCAGGCAGACATTGCCTGCGAGGCCTATCGCGTTATCGTCGAGAAGCATCAGCGTGACACTCCACGCAAGCTTGCTCACTGCACTCACCGGGAACTGGTCGCCATGCTGGGGCAGGCACATTATGTGCGCTATGACGAGTCAACGGCGCATCGACTGTCTGCACTGTGCGCAAAGCTCAATGACGAATACGCGGGCAAGATAGGTCGAATTCGCGAAGTGAGTGAGGATCGGAAGCAATTCGAGAAGCGACTCTGCGAGTTTGCCGGTGTCGGCCCCAAGACTGTTGAGATATTCATGCGCGAAGCCGGCAAGGTGCTGTATTGATTATGCCGCCAGTTTATATCGCTTGTGCAGGCTGGAGCCTTGCGCGTGAGTACTGGCCCGACTTTCCTGAACAAGGCAGCCATTTGCAACGCTATGCTTCGCGCTTCAACGCGGTCGAGATCAACAGCTCGTTCTATCGCCCTCATCGCGCTCAGACCTACGCACGCTGGGCGCAGGCGGTGCCCGCCGGGTTTCGCTTCTCGGTCAAGATGCCGAAACTCATTACCCACGAACACCGACTGCGCGAGTGCGAGACCGTTCTGACCACGTTCCTTTCTCAATGCACTGCGCTGGGTGACAAACTGGGCTGTCTGCTGGTCCAGCTTCCGCCCTCTCTGGACTATGCACCGCAGGTAGCTGAGAGGTTTTTCAGAGCATTACGCAATCAGTACGCCGGCAGCGTGGTATTGGAACCGCGCCATGAATCCTGGCGGCAGGCTCAGGCGCTGCTGATCGAGCATCACATTGCGCAGGTAGCCGCCGATCCGTCAGTAATCAGTGAAGGGCACTTGCCCGGTGGGTGGCAGGGTGCTCACTACTGGCGCCTGCACGGGGCGCCGAAAATTTATCACAGTGCCTATTCCGTCGAGCATCTGGAAGGTTTGGCTGGGCGAGCGTCGGCGTCTGTGGCGCGGGAAATCGAGACCTGGTGCATCTTTGACAACACGGCCAGCGGAGCCGCCGTCCGTGACGCGCTCGCGCTGCAGGCACTGGTTGAGCGCAACAGGGCTGGGTAATAGGTGCGAACGGGTGCAGTGCTCAGACCTCAAGCAGCTCACTCAACGCTTCGCTCAGTTGCTCGGCACTGAACGGCTTGGCGACGCAACGCCGGTTGAGCCACGCGTCGGGGATCCCCAGCCGGCCGTACCCCGAGCAAAACATGAAGGGTATGCCGCGATCGGCAATGGCAGCGGCTATCGGGAACGAGTCTCCGCCAATAATGTTGATATCCAGGATGGCCAGGTCGTACTCGCCGTTACGCGCATATTCAATGCCGTCGTTCAGCGTGCTGGCGTGGTAGGCGGTCGCAAAACCCAGATCCTCGAGCATCATCTCCATCAACATGGCGAGCATGGTCTCGTCTTCCACCAGGAGCACTTTGGGGTGCGAGGTCCGGTCGTCTGATTCTGAACTCATAAACGGCTTTCCGGTTTGTCTGGCCAGGGAATCAGCATTGACCAGATGATTCCTGTTCGGGCGAACTGAATGTCGGCCTGACCTTTGAGTTCTCGCTCGATGCTGCGGCGTATCAAGCGCAAGCCAAAGCCTTTCACCGTGGTTGCGACGACCGGCGGGCCGCCTGTTTCCTTCCATTCGATCTTCAGCGTCGGGGGAGTGTGTTCGGCAGTCAGCGTAGAGGTCACTGTCACATGACCTGAGGCCGAAGAAAGCGCACCGTGTTGCACTGCATTGGCCATCAGCTCATGGAGCACCATGGAAAGTGTCAGTGAAAAACGCGGTTCCAGGGTCACCGGATCGCCTTCGAAACTGATCCTGTGTGCCCCCGAATCCTGCTCCTGCAGCTGCTCAATCAAGTCGACCAGTTCGGTAGAGATCCATTCCGCACGCGCCAGTGCATCGTGCGCCTGGCTCAGGGCAAACAGGCGCGCGCCGAAGCTCTTGTGAAAGGATTCCAGTGACGCAGAGCTGTTGACGGTGAGAGAGGCTATGGCCTGAACGGTCGCCAGAGTGTTTTTTACCCGATGATTCAGTTCGTTGAGCAATCCGGCGCGGGTCAGCCGGTCTTCCAGTTGCTGGCGTTCCAGTTTGCTGGAGATCGATTGCGCCAGCCGATGGGTCGTACCGCTCTGCTTTAAAAATGTCGTTTCGCCAATACTGTCCGTCCCCTGATGCACGGGCAGGGTGAAGGAAAATACGCTGCCCGAATCCAGTGAGCTGTCGGCCCACAGACGCCCGCCGTGGGCCGTGATAATGCCTTGGCAGATATACAGGCCCAGGCCGTTGCCGCGCGGGTTGCCTTCCTTGACAGACCAGTAGCGCTGGAAAATGAAAGGCAGGTGTTCGGCCGGAATGCCTATGCCGTCATCACTGACCCTGAACAGCACTTCGTTCTGATCGGCTACCGCATCGATGTTGATTCGGCCACCTTTCGGGGTGAACTTGATGGCGTTACCGACCAGATTGGAAAGTACCTGAAAGATTCGTTCCGGGTCCGCATCGATCACCAGGCCTTGCGCGGCGGTGCAGTTGAGCTCGATGTTCTTTTCGGTGGTCAGCATCACCAGCAGGCTGCAGGCTTCTTCCAGCAGGCTGGTGACACTCAGCGGCAGGCGCGAAAGCTGGTAGCGGCCGGCTTCGATCTGCGCGGTATCGAGCAGGTCTTCCAGGAGGCTGTTCATGCGCGTCGTGGCTTTCTCGATGGTGCCCAGCGCACGCCGGATGTTGCGATTTTCAAAGTGTGTGTCGCCCACCGCCCAGCTTTGCATCATGCCGCACTGCATGATGATGATCGACATCGGGTTACGCAGGTCATGGGAAACCACGGCGACCAGTTCATCACGCAAACGGACCGCTTCCTGTTCGCGCTGTACCTGGCGCTCCAGGTCGCTTTCCAGAGCAGAACGACGAATGTCTTCAGCGCCATAAAGATCTGCGCGCGACCACGGGCTGGCAATGCCGGTAACCTCTTGCTCCCAGACATCGAAAGACTGCCTTGGGTGCAGACGATGACTCGCGGAACTCTCCGGACGGGTACTGACGTGGTGGGTCGGGTTACCGCTCCAGTTCATCGTGGAGGTGAGTTGGGCGCGAAACCACATCACTGCATTATCAATCGGCTTGGGCAGCGTGAACGCGATGACGCCGCTTGCGATGTCTCTGTAAACGGCGCTGTCGGCAAGCTCCCTCTGCATGGAGTTGGTGTGGAAAACCCCCAGACCCTGCAAGCCCGTCGCCCGCTGTCTGGATCGCTGATTGGCCAGGCCGGTGTCGCGTATCCAGGTGTACAGCTCACGCACCTGTTCGATTGAAGGGCAGGTGCCGAAC
The DNA here is from genome assembly GCF_020312125.1 of Pseudomonas sp. P135. Taxonomy (NCBI): domain Bacteria; kingdom Pseudomonadati; phylum Pseudomonadota; class Gammaproteobacteria; order Pseudomonadales; family Pseudomonadaceae; genus Pseudomonas; species Pseudomonas sp. P135. The sequence goes on along the minus strand of NZ_JAGPYR010000005.1, from coordinate 322,100 downwards.
AGATAAACCTGATCGTCAATCAGCACCGCGGCACCGTCTGCCAGGGTCAGCGACATGAGAAGCTCGGGCCGGCTCACCAGCCCGTCGAGAACCTCATGATTGGCGCGACTCATGGCGTCTGCCAGTTGCCCGAGCAGGACAACTTTCTCTTCCCGCTCGCGCTGGATATTAGTCGCGACAATGGCGGAAATTTTCACCGACAGTAACTGACCGATCATCGCGCAGGCATCGCGCAACTCTCTGGACACCCGCAACGGTTCGGGGTGACCGCAGGCAACCAGGCCCCAGAGCTCGCCGCCGTCCAGCAAGGAGATACTCATCGACGAGCGCACGCCCATGTTCTTGAGGTATTCGCAATGCACCGGGGACACGCTGCGCAGCGTCGAGAAGCCCAGGTCGAGCGGTTGCCCGGTCGCCGGGCGCAGTGTTGGTATCAGGGGTACGGGAACGTAGGTGGCGTCCGGAATCACACGGATCCAGTTCAGCCGATACAGCTCTCGCGCCTGGGCGGGAATGTCCGAACCGGGGAAGTTCAGGCCGCTGTAGCTGGGCAGTGGCCCGGTCAGTGCCTGCGCAACGACTTGGCCATGGCCCTCGGGCTCGAACCGGTAAATCATGACCCGGTCGTAACCGGTAAGCGCCTGAATCTCGTGCACACTGATATCGAACAGTGTTTCCAGCGTCGTGGCTGCCTGCAGGTTGCGCAATACCCGGGTAATGATTCTGGACTGCCCATGACCGGTTTCCACGAAGGGCTCCAGCTCGATTATCAGCACATCGTCGGCACGCTGCAGCGAGGCGCTGTAGTGGGCTGTTCCGATCGTCAGTTTTATCGGGTCAATGTGTGGGGCAGCGGGGTGGCCGTACGCATGGTCGATGAGGGCCGACTGTTCGGGCGATAACAGCCATGACAAAGGCTTGCCCAGCAACTCGTCAGCGGCCATTCCGAATTCTGTTGCGCAATTGGCGCTGACCTGCTCAATGCAAAGGGGATCGCCTGCAACGCTGAGCAGTACGCCATGCGGCTGAATCGCGCCAGGAACACGGATCGGCTCTCGGGCACATTCGGCCAGCGCAGCTTCAAGCGCTGCGTCAGGCTTTGCATCCAGCATGTCCTTGATCAATTGCGTGAACTCCATAGGGTGTTTCAGCCGGGAACAGCCAGCCGCTGCTTGGTACGACGTGCAGTCGTTCAACGCTAAACGCGGTTCAGATGGTTTTTTTGTCGGCCGCAACGAAAATTTGAGCGGCCAGCGGCCCGGATGGACAGCGCAAGAAAATGCGAGGTTGCCGCGAAAGTGCGGCGTGGAGACCTGGACGATGCGCTCTGCTGATACAAGCCAGAGATGGAAGGAAGTAGGCCACCATAACAGGTGCCCGTTGAACGCGTAGCTTTAACTGACTATGTCGGGGAAATGCCTGCAAGTTGGCAGGTGTGGGCCTTTTGAGGCCCTGCCTGCCATTTTTTAGCGAATTATCGGCAAGTGCTGGGTTGCTACAGGCCCGCTTGGGCAATCAGCCCTGGCCGTTCAACTTGCGTTCCAGCTCACGATTCTTTGCGCGAAGCGTTTCGGCATCCTGCTCTTTTTCCTTGATGGACGTCGGGGTGATGACCTTGTCTACGCCTTCGGTTTCGGGGTTTTCCTGCGCAATGTCCTTGCGCACCACATCAACCGGCTTGCCGGACTGGTCTGTCGTTGGCGCGGACTGTACAGGCGTGTGGCTGGAAGGCTTGTCAGTATGCTTGCTCATTGCAGTTCCTCTCTGTGTGTCGTCCTGCTTGGAGGAACGAACGGCGCGAAGAGTTCGACGTGTTTTCATGTCGGCACGGTTTGCGTGAGAAAGCAGCTGCAAAAAAAAGCCCCGCCAGACGAGGTCTGGCGGGGCTTTGCTCAAGCTCTGAAAGCCTTAGAGCGCCATGTCACTGGCTGGATTGCTTTTCGCTGGCTGTGCAGCAGGTGCAGGTGTTGGAGCATTACCTGTCTTGTTCACCGGCGGCGGTGGAGTCAGTTGCAGGACTTCGGCGGTGTAAGCCCATTCCTCGGCAACACGATCCGGATTGTTGTTCAGCTTGGTGCCGTAGCTAGGCACGATCTGGTGCAGTTTTGCCTGCCATTCCGGAGTCGCTACCTTGTCCTTGAAGACTTTCTCAAGTACGCCCAGCATGATCGGCGCTGCAGTCGAGGCGCCTGGCGAAGCACCCAGCAGGCCGGCAATGCTGCCGTCCTTGGAAGCAACGATTTCGGTACCCAGCTTCAGAACGCCGCCTTTCTCTTCGTCACGCTTGATGATCTGTACGCGCTGACCGGCTTGCATCAGGCGCCAGTCTTCTTTCTTGGCGTTCGGGAAGTACTCTTTCAGAGCAGCGAAGCGATCGTCGTCAGACATCATCACCTGACCGGCGAGGTATTCGATCAGCGGGTACTGTTCGATACCGACGCGAGTCATCGGCCACACGTTATGCGTGGTGGTGCTGGTCAGCAGGTCGAAGTAGGAACCGTTTTTCAGGAACTTGGTCGAGAAGGTCGCGAATGGGCCAAACAGGATCACGCGCTTGCCGTCCAGAACACGGGTGTCCAGGTGCGGAACCGACATGGGTGGCGCGCCAGTCGACGCGATACCGTAGGCCTTGCCCATGTGCTGCATGGCCAGGGTCTGGTTGTCAGTGACAAGCCACGAACCGCCGACCGGGAAGCCGCCGTATTCCTTGGCTTCAGGAATACCGGATTCCTGCAGCAGATGCAGCGCTGCACCGCCGGCGCCGATGAACAGGAACTTGGTGTCGGTCTCGGTAACGGTACCGTCTTTCAGGTTCTTGTACTTGACGCGCCAGGTGCCGTCGTCGTTGTGATTGATGTCTTCGACTTCGCTCGACAACTGCAGATTGAAGTTCTGCTTGGCTTTCAGGTTGGCGACGAACTGACGAGTGATCTCGCCGAAGTTGACATCGGTGCCGATCGGGCTCCAGGTCACGGCCAGCTTCTGCGCCGGGTCACGACCTTCCATCATCAACGGGACCCACTTCTTGATCTGCTCGTGGTCTTCGGAGTACTGCATGCCGCTGAACAGCGGGCTGGCTTGCAATGCTGCGTAACGCTTGCGCAGGAACTGGATGTTGTTGTCGCCCCACACGAAGCTCATGTGCGGTGTGGAGTTGATGAACGAACGCGGGTCTTTCAGGACGCCGGTCTTGACCTGCCAGGACCAGAACTGACGGGAGATCTGGAACGCTTCGTTGATCTCGATGGCCTTGGAGATGTCGACGTTGCCGTTCTTGTCTTCAGGGGTGTAGTTCAGTTCGGCGAGCGCCGAGTGACCGGTACCGGCATTGTTCCAGCCGTTGGAGCTTTCTTCGGCAACGCCGTCGAGGCGCTCGACCATTTCCATCGACCAGCTCGGCTCCAGCTCGTTGAGCCAGACAGCGAGGGTTGCACTCATGATGCCGCCGCCGACGAGCAGTACGTCGACTTTCTTGGTTTCAGCCGCCTGCACGGGCATCAGGCCCATGGAAATGGCCAGACCCAGGAGGGCCGTGTTCACTTTCTTAAACATTCTGTCATCCATCTGATAAACGCCATCCGCCGACTACTCCTGGGGAAACGGCCTGTCACATGCATCGAGCCTGCGACAAACACTCGCACCCACGGGGACTAGAGGTGGACATACAAGGCCAATATAATACCGCTCGAGACCTCAATTTATGTCCTGCTGCGCTGACTTCTTATCATCATTGGATTCAGCGTCATGAGTGACATTTGCTCTGTTGGTGCGCTGCGATGCCCGAGGGTCTTGCCCTCTGAGCCACGTGCGAAGACACACCTGGTCAGCCTGTTCACGGAGTCTGGGACGCCGCATCGGAGCATGGAGGCACGCCTGACGCGCAATTTTATGTACGCGTACTGCGCCACATCCTCGGTGGCATACCGGCAAAGACGCGGTATTTTCGCATAATGTGCACCCCGGTTGCGAGGTGCCATCATCAAATTGGCCACGAATGCGTTGATTTAGACACTTCACAGCCTTCCACTGCCTATCTGTATCGGCATTTTCGCCCGGGTCTTTAGCCGTCAGACGGATATGGCCCTCACTCGGTCTGCAACCCGCTCCGAACAACGCGCTCATCCGGCTCCCATGCATTCATGAGCCAGGCTCATAACGGCGTGTGACCTTGGCTGGCTAATCAGCGCGCTGACCTCCTGTTAGGGTCCGTACTCGGCTGTCATGCGGGTGGCGGCAATGTCCGGATACAGACGTCCGTCAAACAGTTGGAACTTTAGTAGCGCATACCAGTTAAACACTTGTAACGGGTGATAGCGTTTTGGCTTTGATTACCCCCTGAAAATAAAGGCAGCACGTCAGTGAGCAGGAGTACGCCCGGGCCGCTGACCACACCATAACGCCCGTCGCTTTACAGCAGCGACGGCTATTACCGAGTGATCCTGATGACCGAACCCAAGAAGCACAAGGAAACTGCTGGCGACAGCAGTACCGTGCAGCCCTCACGCCGAAACTTTCTGAAGTTCGGTGCCTCCGGCATTGCTGCGGCCACGCTGTCTACCTGGATCCCCTCCGACGGCATGCTGCAGGCGGCGCCTCTGGCACCTGCGGCCCCCGTGGTCGAAGACAGTGACGCGCCCGCAGCGGGTGAGCAGCGCATCCAGTTGAAGGTCAATGGCCAAGTTCATACCCTGAACGTGCCGGCCAATGCCGTTCTGCTCGATGTGCTGCGTGACCGCCTGCAACTGACGGGCACCAAGAAAGGCTGCGATCACGGCCAATGCGGCGCCTGCACGTTGTTGGTCAACGGCGTGGCGATCAACTCCTGTCTGTCGATCGCCGTTCAGCACCAGGGCGACAGCATTACCACCATCGAAGGGCTGGCCGAGAACGGCAAGCTGCACCCGGTACAGGAAGCGTTCTGGGAACACGATGCCTACCAGTGTGGTTATTGCACCTCCGGACAGATCATGAGCGCGGTCGCGATTCTCAAGGATCCGAACATTGCGTCCGACGACGCCAGCGTTAGAGAGGCCATGAGCGGCAATATCTGCCGTTGCGGTGCCTACAAGAACATTCTGTCTGCCGTGCAATCTGCGCGCTCGAAAATGGGAGGTGTCGCCTGATGCGAACTTTTGACTACGCTCGCGCCGCTTCGCCCGCGCAGGCTTTCAGCACAGCGTCCGGTGAAGGGCAACGCTTCTATCTGGCCGGTGGCACCACACTGCTGGACCTGGTCAAGCTCGACGTGATGCAACCGCAGCAACTGGTGGACATCAACCATCTGGCGTTGAAGCAGGTCGAGTCGCTGCCCGATGGTCGCCTGCGCATCGGCGCGCTGGTCAGCAATACCGACCTGGCCAGCCACCCGCTGGTGCAGCAGCGCTACCCGGTGTTGTCCGAGGCGATTCTTGCCGGTGCTTCGACCCAATTGCGCAACAAGGCGACCACCGCCGGCAATCTCATGCAGCGTGTACGCTGCCCGTATTTTCGCGATGGTATTTCCGCCTGTAACAAGCGCCAGCCGGGCTCTGGCTGTGCAGCCATTGGCGGGATGAACCGCAGTGTGCACGCAGTGCTGGGCACCAGCGAACACTGCATTGCCACGCATCCGTCAGACATGTGTGTCGGCATGGCGGCCATCGGCGGGCAGGTTACCGTCCAGGGCGCCAACGGCTCGCGGGATATCCCGCTCGCCGACTTTCATTTGCTGCCGGGTGATACGCCAGAGCGCGAACACGCGCTGGCGCCCCATGAGCTCATCACGCATGTGACCCTCGACGCGCCGCTGTCAGGCAGCCGCTCTTCTTACCTGAAGCTGCGCGACCGAACCTCTTACCAGTTCGCCCTGGCATCCAGTGCCGTGATTCTGGTGATGGACGGCAAACGCATTACCGATGCGCGCATTGCGCTGGGCGGCGTGGGCACCAAGCCGTGGCGTGCCCTGGAGGCGGAACGTGCGCTGATTGGTCAGCGTGCCGACCCGGACACCTTTGCGCAGGTCGCAGCGCTGGCGATGAAGGGCTCGCGGGCCTATGAACACAACGCCTTCAAGATCCCCCTGGGTCAGCAGGTCATCGTCCGCAACCTTCGTGACCTCACGGCCTAGGAATTTCTCATGAGCGAAAACATCATTGGTGTGCCGCAGCGTCGTATCGACGGCGGCAAGAAAGTCAGTGGTCAGGCGCGCTATGCCGCAGACCATCCGATGGGCAAGATGCTTTACGCCTATGGCGTCTACAGCACCATCGCCAACGGGCGCGTGCTGGCCATAAAGGATCAGCAGGCCAAGGCGATGCCTGGTGTGGTCGATATCTTTCATCATGACAACTTCCCCACGCTGCACCGTACTCCGAACACCAAACTGAGCTTTGCCAAGATGCTCTCGGCCAGCAAGGCGGACGAGCATCGCCTGCCGTTCGAGGATGACCGTATCTACTACCCTGGCCAGTTTGTGGCCCTGGTGGTGGCCGAGAGCTTCGAGCAGGCGAGGGCGGCGGCCTATCGCGTGACGGTGGATTACGACGAGCGTCCGGCGGTCAAGGACCTTGCCGAAGGCATGCGCGTCAACGGCGCCCGCGATGGCGGTGCCGGGCACAACCGGGGCAACCCGGACAGCGCGTTCGATGGCGCAAAAGTCAAAGTCGACCAGACCTACACCACGCCGGTGGAAGTACACAACCCGATGGAAATGCACGCCAGCACCGCCTGGTGGCAGGACGGCAAACTGTTTGTCTATGAAAGCACCCAGGGCGTGGTCAACCACCGCAACCTGCTGGCCAACGTCTTTGACCTGTCCCCCGACCGGGTGGAAGTGCGCGCGCCCTTCATCGGCTCAGGGTTCGGCGGCAAGCTGTGGCCGTGGCCGCATTCGGTCGCAGCGTGCGCCGCTGCCAAAGTCACCGGGCGACCGGTGCAACTGGTGTTGCCACGTGCGCAGATGTTCACCACGGTGGGCCACCGTCCGGAAACTCGCCAGCGCCTGCGTCTGGCCACCGATGCGAGCGGCAAGCTGGTGTCGATTCGTCACGAGTCGTTCAACAACACCTCGATGCTCGATGACTACACCGAAAACTGCGGTGGCGTGACCAAAAGCCTGTATGCCTGCGATAACGTACTGGTCAGCCACAAGATCAGCCCCATCAACCGCGGTACGCCGACCTCCATGCGTGCGCCGGGCGCGGCACCGGGTCTGTTTGCACTGGAGTCGGCCATTGATGAAATGGCGCTGGCCAGTGGCATGGAGCCTCTGGCATTCCGCAAGCTGAACCTCTCTGACAAGGATCAGAGCGCAGGCCTGTCGTGGTCCAGCAATCACCTGCCTGAAGCCATCGACAAGGCCGCCGAACGGTTTGGCTGGCAGGCACGCAAGGCCGACGTCGGTTCGATGCGCGAAGGCGATGAAATCATTGGTTACGGCATGGGCGCCTGCAATTGGGAAGCCTATCAGGTGCCCACTGATGCGCGGGTCATTCTGCGTTCCGACGGCACGGCTCTGGCTCAGTGCGGCTTGCAGGACATCGGCACCGGCACCTACACCATCGTCGCGCAAACCGTCAGCCAGTTGACCGGCATTCCCATGGAGCGCGTCGAAGTGGAACTGGGCAGCTCGTCGTTCCCGGCAGGCCCGGTGTCCGGTGGCTCGTGGGTCACTGCCAGCGTAATGCCGGCGATTGCCGGCGCCACCCGCGAAGCGTTGCAGAAACTGCGCCAGTACGCCGTCAGCAAGGATGCCGTGTTCGCCGGACAGGACGCCGAAGCGATCAAGGTCGAGAACGGTCAACTGGTCATGGGTGAGCAGCGTGCGAGCTTCGTCGATGTGCTCAATGGCCAGCGTCTGTCGCGTGCCGAGGGCACGTTCCAGAGTGGCATGCCTGAGGCCGGCAAGTACTCATTCCGCTCGTTCGGCGTGCATTTTGTCGAGGTGCGCTGGGACCCGGGCATTTCCAGCCTGCGCGTTTCGCGGGTGGTCAGCGCCATTGACGTGGGCAAAGTGGTCAACCCGCTGGCGGCACGCAATCAGGTGGAAGGCGCGATTGTGATGGGCATCGGCATGGCCTTGTTCGAGGCCGGTGAATACGATCCGCGCAGCGGCATGCCGGTTAATAACAACTACGCCGAGTACGTGGTACCTGTGCATGCGGATCAACCGGACATCGACGTCCTGCTGCTGGATTATCCGGATTACAACCTGGGTGAATTCGGCGCACGAGGTATCGGCGAGATCGGTGTGACCGGGCTGGCCGCAGCAGTGGCCAACGCGGTGTATCACGCGACCGGCAAACGGGTGCGCAGCCTGCCGATCAGCAAGGAAAAACTGATGGCAGGGTTGTAACAATGAAACAGCTTGATTTGCAGGTAGTACAACAGGCGCGTGACTGGCTGGCCAGCGGCAAGGCCGTCTGGCTGTGCACGGTTCTTTCCACGTTCGGCTCGGCCCCACGCGGGCCGGGTGCGATGCTGGTGGCGCTGGGCAGCGGTGAGCATCGCGGCTCTCTGTCGGGTGGTTGCGTGGAAGAGGATTTTCTCGAGCGCGTTGCCGCGGGGCAGTTCGAGCCGGTCAATCAGGTGGTTCGCTATGGCGACGGCGGCTTCGCGCCAACGCGGGCCTTGCCGTGCGGCGGTGTGCTGGATGTGCTGATCGAGTTCATTGCGCCAAAACCTGAGGTCGATGCACATCTGGCGGCCATCGAGCAGGCGCTGGCCGGGCGCGAACTGGTCAGCAGGCAGGTGCACCTGGGCGGTGTGCAGAGAGCGATCGGGCCGGCGACGATGGGCGAGTCGCGTGTGCAGGTCGATGGTGAACGGATCAGCATCCGCATGGGCGCGGTGTATCGTGTGCTGCTCGCCGGGCTGTCGCCGGTGGCAGAGTTCTGCGCCAGTTTTGCCGTTGCGATGGGCTATGAGGTGATCGTCTGTGACCCTCGTGTCGAAGTGACCTCAGGGTTTTCAATGCCAGGTGTCGAGGTGCGTGGCGTGCTGCCTGCGGTGTTCATTGCCGAGGGCGGCTGCCACAGTTCGACGGCCGTGCTGGCGCTGACGCACGATCCGAAGCTGGACGATCTGAGCATGCTCGAGGCGGTACGTACCGAGGCGTTCTACATAGGTGCAATGGGCTCGATGCGCACCAGCAGCAAACGTCTGGAGCGTCTGGGGCGGATTGGCGGGCTGGACGCTCAGGTCCTGGACCGGATCCACGCGCCGATCGGCCTGAACCTGGGCAGCAAGACGCCTTCCGAGATCGCCATTGCGGTGATGGCTGACATCCTGCGGGTGGCCAACGGCGTCAGTCGTGCCGAGGTGTGAGGTGTTGCCGGCAGGCTTCCGCCAGCGCTGAAGGGGTGTCGGCGTCGCGCAGGATGCCAGGGTCATCGCAATGCAGTAGGTCACACGCCTCGGGGTTATTCATGATCAGGGCCTTCGCGCCCTGATCGCCTTCCAGTTTCAGCAGTGCCGGCCAGAATCGTCGACCGATGATCACCGGGTGGCCACGCTGGCCTTCATGCATTGGCAGGACGATGCGCTGGGGATCGGCCATTCTGGCCAGGTCATGCAGGGTCTGCGGCTGTATCCAGGGCATGTCCGCAAGAACAACGGCAACCGCATCGGCAGAGGAGTCCATCACTGCCGCAACGGCGCTCGCCAGGCTGTGGCCCATCCCCAGTTCGGCCTGTTCGCTGCGGATGATCGTGATGTTCGAGGCAACCCCCAGCGCATCCGCCTGGTCATCAGGGCGCAATATCAACGCCGTTTTGGCGAATGCGTCTTGCGCGTTTTCCAGGCTTGCCGTCAGCAGGGTCCGCCCGCACGGCAGAAGCGCCTGCCGCTTGTCACCGGCAAAGCGCCTGCTGCGGCCGGCTGCGAGGACCAGGGCGAACACTTCGGGGATCTGGCTGTCTATGCTGCTCAATCCGAAACCTTATGACTGGGTGAAAGGAGAGGGCGCGTGCGGTTTGCGCGGCGCACCCTGCAGTTCTGCCGATGCACGCACAATGCCTTATTTCGCTGCCTTGCCGGTAGCGGCACGAATCATGTTTTTCGAGGGTTTCAAGTGGACAATCATATTCGTCCTGTCGAGCTGGAAAAAGCCTACCGTTTGCTCAACCACGGGCCGACCGTGCTGGTCTCATCCAGCCACGAGGGCACGCATAACGTCATGGCTGCGGCCTGGGCCTGTGCGCTGGACTTCTCGCCACCGAAGGTGACGCTGGTCATCGACAAGATGACCAAGACCCGCGGACTGGTGGAGAAGAGCGGCTACTTTGCCCTGCAGGTACCCAATCTGGATCAATTGCAGATGACCTTCGACGTCGGCACCCAGAGCAAGGTCTTCACTCCGGACAAGCTGGACAAGGCCAATGTGGACCTGTTTCGCATCGACGGGCATGACTCGCCGCTGGTGGCCGGATGTTCGGCCTGGCTGATCTGCAAGGTCATTCCCGAGCCGCACAATCAGCAGACCTACGACTTGTTCATCGGTGAAGTCGTCGGCGCCTGGGCTGACAACCGCGTGTTCAACGACGGGCACTGGGAATTCGAAAAGGCCGACCCGAAATGGCGCAGCCTGCATTACGTCGCGGGCGGGCATTTCTATACGATCGGTGAGCCTGCGGTGGTGGATACGGGCGACGAGTAATCGCGATGTCTGGCCCTGACGATCCTCGCCGACCGTAAGGGCCTCTTCGTGAGCAAGCTCACTCCCACACAAGCACACTCATTGCTCCCACAGATGGCTCGGGTGGTAGCGAGCGTGCTGGCGAAGGGGGACTGACTGATCAGTCAATACTCAGCGGCTACACCTGCTCCTTGGTGAGCAACGCGAATCGCCATCCCGGCCAGTCCCGCAAGGGCTTTGTATCTTCTGCACCCTCAGTGACGATCCCGCCACACAGTCTGTGCATTGCAGAACTCGCGTACTCCGAAGTGCGACAGCTCACGGCCAAAACCGCTTTTCTTCACACCACCAAAGGTCACGCGCGGGTCTGAAGCGCTGTAGCCGTTGATGAACACACCGCCGGTTTCCAGTTCCTCGGTCATGCGCTCGGCCAGTTGCAGGTCGCGGGTATAAACCGTCGCGGTCAGGCCGAAATCACTGTCATTGGCCAGCTCCAGAGCGTGCTGCGCGTCGCGGGCGGTGATGATCGACGCAACCGGCCCGAACAGCTCCTGCCTGAACGAAGTCATCCGGTCGGTGACGTCACCGAGCACGGTCGGCTCGTAATAATTGCCCTGGCCTTCAGCTTTTTTGCCGCCCAGCAACAGCGTGGCGCCTTCGGCGAGCGTGTCCTGCACCTGGGCATCCAGCTCGTCGCGCAGATCGAAGCGCGCCATGGGGCCAATGTAGGTTTCGCCGGAAAGAGGATCGCCCGTTACCAGTTGACGCGTTTGCTCGACGAACCTGCGGGTGAACTCCTCGACCACGCCTTGCTCGATGATCAGACGCTTGGCCGCTGCACAGACCTGCCCGGTGTTCTGGAAGCGGCCAATCACCGCGGCCTTCACAGCCTGATCCAGGTCCGCATCATTGAGCACGATGAACGGGTCGGAGCCGCCCAGTTCCAGCACGCACTTCTTCAGTGCCGCACCGGCCTGGGCGCCGATGGCCTGGCCGGCACGCACGCTGCCGGTCAGAGTGACAGCTGCGATGCGCGGGTCGGCAATGGCGTTTGAAACGCCTTCCGGGGTCACGTTGATGACCTCGAACACACCCTCCGGGAAGCCGGCACGCTTGAAGGCGCCGAGCATCAGGTAAGCGCAGCCCATTACGTTGGGCGCGTGCTTGAGCACATAGGTGTTACCGGCCAGCAGGGTCGGAATCGCGCCGCGCAGCACTTGCCAGACCGGAAAATTCCACGGCATTACCGCGAGAATCGGGCCCAGCGGACGGTACTCGATCCGCGCCTTGTCATGCTCGACCTGAGTTGCTTCGGCCACCAGCATCGCCGGGCCTTGTGCCGCGTACCAGTCGCACAACTGGGCGCATTTCTCGATCTCGCCTCGGGCCTGGGCAACGGGCTTGCCCATTTCCTGGCTGATCATGCGGGCAATGTTTTCGACGTCATCGCGCAGGGCCTGGCCCATGGCGACGATCAGTTGCGCACGTTGCTGAACCGGCGTGCGCTTCCAGCCGGCAAAACCGGCAGCCGCACGCGACAGGCTTTGATCCAGCGCGGCGGCGGATTCGAAGGCATAGTGGCCGATCTGCTCGCCGGTGGCAGGGTTGATCGAGATTGCATGGGTGTTGCTGGTGACAGTAGTCATTGCGCCATCCTGTTGAGGTGGAAGTGGGACCAGAATATAGGCGTGCAATGCTTTCTAAAACTGAATAATAATGAGCGTAACGTTCATGTTTGGAGAATGATATGGATCTGGTTCAGCTGGAGATCTTCAAGGCAGTGGCTGAACACGGCAGCATCAGCGCCGCCGCGCAGCACATCCACCGGGTGCCCTCGAACCTGACCACGCGCATCAAGCAGCTGGAGCAGGATCTGGGCGTCGACCTGTTCATTCGCGAGAAGCACCGCTTGCGCCTGTCTCCTGCAGGCTGGAATTTTCTCGACTACACGCGACGCATCCTGGATCTGGTGCAGGAAGCGCGCTCCGCCGTTTCCGGGGAGGAGCCACAGGGGCCTTTTGCACTGGGCTCGCTGGAAAGCACGGCTGCGGTCAGGATTCCTGCGCTGCTGGCCGCCTACAACCAGCAGAACGTCAAGGTCGAGCTGGACCTGTCCACCGGCCCGTCCGGAACCATGATCGACGGCGTGCTGGCCGGTCGACTGGTGGCTGCGTTCGTCGACGGGCCGGTGCAGCATCCGTCGCTCGACGGCGTGCCGGTCTTCGAAGAGGAAATGGTCATCATCGCGCCGCTCAATCATGCGCCGGTCAAGCGCGGGCGGGATGTCAGCGGAGAGAGTCTCTATGCGTTTCGTGCCAATTGCTCGTACCGCCATCATTTTGAACGCTGGTTCACCGATGACGCGGCAGTGCCGGGCAAGATCCACGAAATGGAGTCCTACCACGGCATGCTCGCCTGCGTCAGCGCCGGTGCCGGGCTGGCGCTGATGCCGCGCAGCATGCTGGAAAGCATGCCCGGCTGCGCCACGGTCAGTATCTGGCCGTTGTCCGAGAAGTTTCGCTACCTGCACACCTGGCTGATCTGGCGCCGGGGCACGGTGTCGCGCAGCCTGGCCCGCTTTGTCGAACTCCTGGAACAGCGCAGCGAACCGGCGAACGTTTAACGGCCTGCAGAAACCCGCTCGGCAATCGCCGCACCCACGTGCTGAGTCGAAAGCGTGCCGCCCAGATCCGGCGTGACGTCGCCGTTGGCGATCACTTGCTCGATGGCGGTGATGATCTCGTCATGGGCCGCGGTGAAACGCTGATCGCCCTGGCCGAGGAATTCGAGCATCAGCGCCCCTGACCAGATCATCGCGATCGGGTTGGCGATGTTCTGGCCGAAGATGTCCGGGGCCGAGCCGTGGACCGGTTCGAACAGCGACGGGAAGTGGCGCTCGGGGTTGAGGTTGGCTGACGGCGCAATGCCGATGGTGCCTGCGCACGCCGGGCCGAGGTCGCTGAGGATGTCGCCGAACAGGTTGGACGCCACCACCACGTCGAAGCGCTCGGGTTGCAGCACGAAACGGGCGCAGAGAATGTCGATGTGTTGCTTGTCCCAGCTGATGCCGGGGTACTGGCTGGCCATCGCTTCGGTGCGTTTGTCCCAGTACGGCATGCTGATAGCCATGCCGTTGGATTTGGTCGCCGAGGTAACGTGCTTGCGCTCGCGTTTGCTGGCCATCTCGAAGGCGAACTTGAGAATGCGGTCAACGCCGCGACGGGTGAACACCGATTCCTGCAACACGAATTCGTTGTCGGTGTTTTCGAACATGATCCCGCCCAGCGACGAGTATTCACCTTCGGTGTTTTCCCGGACCACGACAAAGTCGATGTCGCCCGGTTTGCGATTGGCCAGCGGGCAGGGCACGCCGGGAAACAGCCGCACCGGGCGGATATTTGCGTACTGATCGAATTCGCGGCGAAACTTGAGCAGCGATCCCCACAGCGAGATGTGATCGGGAACCTTTTCCGGCCAGCCCACGGCGCCGAAGAAGATCGAGTCAAAGCCCTTGAGCTGTTCGAACCAGTCGTCTGGCATCATTTTGCCGTGCTTCAGGTAGTAATCGCAGCTGGCCCATTCGAAGTATTCGAACTCCAGTTCCAGCCCGTGCCGTGCGGCGGCGGCCTGCACCACGCGCACTCCTTCGGGCAGCACCTCCAGGCCGATGCCGTCACCGGCGATGGCAGCGATACGCAGTTTCTTGTTGTTCATGGTGGCGCTCTCTCTGAATCGATCCATTGCGGGTGTGCAATCAATGAGTTGCACAGACCATCCATGCTATAAGCGCACGATATAAAGATAATCAGCTGATTAATGGACTGAGAAAACACGAATCGTGAATAAATATCCCAGCCTCGATGATTTGAATGTGTTCGTTCATGTGGCCCGGCGTTCAAGCTTCGTCGGGGCTGCGGATGAGCTGGGCATGTCCGCGGCCTACGTCAGCAAACGTATTCGTTTGCTGGAGCAGGGTATGGGTGTGGTGTTGCTGCACCGCTCGACCCGGCAGGTGTCGATTACCGAAGATGGCGAGCGCGTCTACGAGTGGGCCAAGGGCATGCTCGATTCAGTGCAGCAGATGGGTGACGAAGTGGCGGCGCTGCACGGCGAGCCGAGTGGCTTGTTGCGGGTCGTCAGCAGTCAGGGCTTTGGCCGCCGTTTCGTCGCGCCTGCGTTGTCGGAGCTGGCGGCGCGTTATCCGAAGCTGGATATCCGCCTGGACATTCAGGACCGGCTGGTCGATCTGATCGAGGAGGGCGTCGATCTGGATATCCGCGTCGGCAACGAAATCGCCCCGCACCTGCGCGCCAGGCATCTGGCCAACAACTGGCGGGTTCTGTGCGCGAGCCCCGGCTACCTCGACGTTCATGGCACGCCGCTTAATCTTGGTGAGCTGGCCAATCACGATTGCCTGGTGATCAAGGAGCGCGACCGGCCATTCGGCATCTGGCACCTCAACGGGCCGCAGGGTGCCGAAACCGTCAAGGTGACCGGCAGCCTGTCTACCAACCACGGCGAAATCGCCCGTCAGTGGTGCCTGGACGGGCGCGGGGTGTTGCTGCGTTCGCTATGGGATGTGCGCACTGACCTGGCCGAGGGCCGGCTGGTTCAGGTGTTGCCGGATTACCGCCAGGATGCAGACATCTGGGCGGTGCATACCTCGCCGCTGATGAGTTCGGCCAAGGTCCGCGTCACGGTGGAGTTTCTGCGCGACTACCTTGCCCTGCATCCTTCACCGGTCAACCATTGAGGCACGCAACGCCCTGTCAGTGGGTGCCGGCTGCCTTGTTCAGGTCGCTGTCGCTCCACTCGGTGTAGATGCACGCGTCTGCGGCCGCCCAGCGCACGCGCACCGGGTCGCCCGCCTTGAGCGACATGCCGTTCGCAGAAAGCGCTTTGACCGTCATGGCAGTGCCTCCGGCTGAGACCACCGAGCATGTCTGGCTCTCGCCGAGAAAAAGCACTTCAGTAACCGTGGCGTTTACCTCGTTCCAGCCTGCTTCAAGCGGCATGGCCGCTGCCTGGGACACGCTCAGCGCCTGGGCTTTCTCCGGGCGCACCATGAGCAGCACCTCCTGATCGGTCTTCAGCCCTGCGGTCAGGCGAATCGCCAGTGTGCTGCCTTCGAAGGTCGCCACGGCATTGCCCTGGGCCTTGAGCCTGAGGAAGTTCGAGTTGCCGAGAAACGAGGCGACGAAGGCATTCGGCGGATCCTGATACAGGTCATAGCCCGAGCCCAGACCGACGATCTTGCCATGGCTGAAAATGGCGATGCGCTGTGACAGGCGCATGGCTTCTTCCTGATCATGGGTTACGTAAACGATGGTGATGCCCAGCCGGCGATGCAACTGGCGCAGTTCGTCCTGCAGGTCTTCGCGCAGCTTCTTGTCCAGTGCGCCCAGAGGCTCGTCCATCAGCAGGATGCGCGGCTCGTAAACCAGCGCTCGGGCGATGGCGACCCGCTGCTGCTGGCCGCCTGACAGTTGCGACGGGCGCCGATGAGCAAAGGCTTCCAGCTGAACCAGCTTGAGCATCGCATCGACTTTCTTCTCGCGCTCGGCCGCAGGCAGCTTGCGGATCGCCAGCGGGAAGGCAATGTTGTCGCGTACCGACAGGTGCGGGAACAGCGAGTAGCGCTGAAACACCATGCCGATGTCGCGCTTGTGTGGCGGCACATTCACCAGCGATTTGCCACCCACCAGAATCTCGCCCGAGCTGGGCGTTTCGAAGCCGGCGAGCATCGACAGCGTGGTGCTTTTTCCCGAGCCGCTGGAGCCCAGGAAGGTCAGGAATTCGCCGTCCTGGATGTCCAGGGAAATGTCGTCGACGGCGGCGAAATTTCCATAGTGCTTGTTCAGATTACACAGGCTGACCAGTGTGTTGTGTGGCTGATGGGCGGGGTCTTTGATCACGGCACTCATGACGTACTCCTGGCTTCGTTGCGGCGACGCAGGGTCGCGGCGATGAACATGATCAGCACCGACAGGGCGATCAGCAGCGTTGAGGCGACGGCGATGACCGGCGTCAGGTCCTGACGCAGGGTGGTCCACATTTTCACGGGAAGGGTTTGCAGGGTCGGGCTGGCCATCATCACGCTCAGCACCACCTCGTCCCACGACACCAGGAACGCGAACAGCGCGCCGGCCATCATGCCCGGCCGGATCCCGGGAAAGGTCACCTTGTAGATGGCCTGCAAGCGTGAAGCGCCGCAGATGACCGCAGCATCCTCGATGGACTGGTCGAACAGCTTCAGCGAATTGATGATCGAGATGATGGTGAACGGCAACGCGACGATCACATGGCTGACGACGAAGGAAAACAATGTGCCGGTGTAACCGAGCTTGAGAAACAGCGCGTAGACCGCGACGGCGATGATCACCAGCGGCACGATCATCGGCAGTGTGAAGACGCCGTACAGAAAATCACGCCCCGGAAACCGGCCACGCACCAGTGCGAACGCGGTGGGCAGGCCCAGCGCCACCGAGGCGAGGGTGGTCAGGATCGCGACCTTGAAGCTGGACATGGCCGCGGCCATCCAGTCCGGGTTGGAAAAAAACTGCTGATACCACTTCAGCGTCCAGCCGGGCGGCGGGAACACCAGCCACTGCGAGGAACCGAACGACAGCAGGACGATGAACAGGATCGGCAGCAACAGGAACAGCGCGATCAGGGCGGTGGTCAGGTACAGGCCCGTACGCAAGCCGGGGCTCATGGCATTGGGTGTCAGGAGCATGGCGGTTTACCTCGCGTTGCTGGCGCCGACCGGTGATTCCGGCTGGAGCTTCAGGTAGAAGTAGAACAGCACCAGCGTGATCAGCACCAACAACGCAGCGGCGGCACTGGCCAGCCCCCAGTTGAGGAACGACTGCACCTGCTGGACGATGAATTCGGGCAGCATCATGTTCTGCGCGCCGCCGAGCAGTGCCGGGGTGACGTAGTAACCGAGTGACATGACAAACACCATCAGGCCTCCGGAAAACAGCCCCGGACGGCACAGTGGCAGAAACACTCTGAAGAAATTGCTCCAAGGGCTGGCACCGCAGATCGAGCCCGCCTGCAGCACCATGGGATCGATGGCCTGCATGGTCGCCTGCAATGGCAGGACGATGAACGGAATCATGATGTAGCTCATGCCGATCACCACACCGGTCAGGTTGTGCACCATTTCCAGCGGTTGATCGATGATACCCATGGCCATCAAGGCCTTGTTGACGACCCCGGAGGCCTGCAACAGCACCAGCCACGAATAGGTGCGGGCCAGCAGGCTGGTCCACATCGACAGCAGCACGATATTGAGAATCCAGCGGCCCCAGCCGCGCGGCACCAGGGTGATCACCCAGGCGAGCGGAAAGCCCAGCAGCAGGCTGAACAGCGTCACCAGACCGGCTACGGAAAAGGTATTGAGCAGCACCCGCGAGTAGGCCGAGTTGGCAAACAGTTGCTCATAGTTGCCAAGGCCCGGCACCGGCTCAAGCACGCCGCGCAGCAGTAGAGCAATCAGCGGCGCGAAGAAGAACAGTCCGAGGAAGATCAGCGCCGGAAGCAGATTGCGGCTGCCACGCCAGCGCTGTGCGAGGGAAGGGGATGGCGGCATGCCCGGCGCCTTCTGGCTGGCCGCGCCAGCGGGGCTGGAAGCACCCCCGGCCGGCATGGATTGACGAGGAGCAACCGCTGTCATCTTTACTTGACCAGCCATTCGTTCCACCGTGTCGCAATATCAGCGCCGTTCTTGGCCCAGTATGCGAAGTCGAGAGTGATTTGATCGGCAACGTGCGCGGTCGGCAGGTTAGGTGCCAGCGTAGAGTCCAGGCGCGCAACGCTCTGGGTATTGACCGGGGCATAGGCACTCAGGTTGGAGAAGTCTGCCTGGCCTTTGGCGCTGGTCGCGTTGGCGATGAATTTCATCGCGGCGTCCTTGTTTTTTGCACCCTTGGGTACGACCAGAAAGTCAGCCATGACCAGGTTCTGCTTCCAGCTCACCCCCACCGGGGCGCCATCCTGCTGCAGGGCGTAGACCCGGCCGTTCCACATCTGCCCCATCGACACTTCGCCGGAGGCCAGCAGTTGCTGGGACTGCGCACCGCCGCCCCACCAGACGATGTCCTTCTTGATGGTGTCGAGTTTCTTGAAGGCGCGGTCGAGGTCCAGCGGGTAAAGCTTGTCGGGCGCTACACCATCGGCCAGCAGGGCCAGTTCCAGCACGCCGGGGCTTGGCCACTTGTACAGCGCGCGCTTGCCCGGGTAGGTCTTGGTGTCGAACATCGCGGCCCAGTCGCCAGGCGCCTTGCCGCCGACTTTACTTTCGTTGTAGCCGAGCACGAAGGAGAAGAAGAACGAACCGGCACCGTGGTCAGTCACGAAGCGCTTGTCGATCTCATCGCGTTTGATGGCGCTGAAGTCCAGAGGCTCCAGCAGGCCTTCGCTGGCGGCGCGCAGGGCGAAGTCGGCTTCGACATCGACAACGTCCCACTGCACGTTACCGCTTTCGACCATGGCCTTGAGTTTGCCGTAGTCGGTAGGACCATCCTGCACGACGGTGATGCCGCTGGCCTTGCTGAATGGAGCCGCCCAGGCCTCCTTCTGGAAGTCCTGCGTGGAGCCTCCCCAGCTCACAAAGTTGACGCTCTCGGCGGCAATAGCGGCGACACTCGAGAAAGCCAGCACGCCAGCGGCCAGGACTGCTGTTGCACGTTTGTTCAACACCATTTTTACGCCCTCATTTGTTGTGTTTTGAGCGGGCTTTTCTTGCCCGCGTAATCGGGAGCAGTAGGTCCAATGGGCCTTGAAACCTTGTACAGGTCAGGTGCTGTTATTAGTGCTGTCCCTTGTCGGGCGCGTCTGACCAGATCTTGTATTTATGGAATGTCATATTATGGTATTCCAAACTTTCTGCAAGCGTTTTGCCCTCTCAAAACGCCTTCATGGTCCGGTTTCCGGTCAGCGCCTGTGGTTGCAGGCGGCGGATTATCGGGCTCGCGTGACGAGTTTTTGCCTGGTCAGCCGGGAAACGGAATACTTTCAATCACTTCCAGATCGTAGCCGGTCAACCCTGCGTATTTCAGTGGCGGGCCGAGGTGGCGCAGCTTGCCGACGCCCAGGTCCTGCAAGATCTGTGCGCCCGTACCGACCTCGGAATAAATGCGCGATTGCGAGCGGGTGTATTGACGGGGTGGCTGGGTGAGTTGCGGGATGCGCTCCAGCAGCGCCTGGGACGATTCGTGATTGGCCAGCACCACTACCACACCGTGACCTTCCTGTGCGACACGTTGCAGGGCGGCCCAGAGTGTCCAGTTGGCAGGCCCGTTGTATTCGGCGCCGACCAGGTCGCGCAGCGGGTCGACCACATGCACGCGTACCAGCGTGGCGGCGTCGCGCCGGATGTCGCCCATCACCATGGCCATGTGCACGCCACCTTCGATGCGGTCTTCGTAGCTGAACAGACGGAAGGTGCCGTGCACGGTCGGCAGTTCGCGCTCGCCAATCCTGACGATGGTGTGTTCGGTGCTCAGGCGGTAATGGATCAGGTCGGCGATGGTGCCGATACGGATGTCGTGCTTTTTGGCGAACACTTCCAGGTCGGGTCTTCTGGCCATGCTGCCGTCATCATTCATCACTTCAACGATGACCGACGCTGGCGTGAAACCGGCCAGCCGGGCCAGGTCGCAGCCCGCTTCGGTATGCCCGGCGCGGGTCAGCACGCCGCCGTCGCGAGCGCGCAATGGAAAGATATGGCCCGGCTGCACCAGGTCCTCCGGTACCGCGTGCGGGTTGACGGCGGCCTGCACGGTACGCGCACGATCTGCCGCGCTGATGCCGGTGGTCACACCCGTCGTCGCCTCGATGGATACCGTGAACGCGGTGGCGAATACGCTGCCGTTGCTGGGCACCATCTGTTCCAGGCCCAGACGCTGACAGTGCTCGTCGGTCAGCGTCAGGCAGATCAGACCGCGCGCTTCGCGAGCCATGAAGCTGATTGCCTGCGGCGAACAGCAGTCGGCGGCGAGTAGCAGATCGCCTTCGTTTTCCCGGTCTTCGTCGTCGACCAGCAACACCATCTTGCCCTGGCGGTAGTCTTCAATGATGTCTTCGATGCGATCGAACGCCATAGTCAGTTTCCCGGTTTTATGGGTGGATGAATCGTGGTATACCATAAGACAGAATATTTCACAGATTGCCTATCAATGAAACAGTGAGATCGCGATGAAAGCCTATTGGATTGCACACGTTGATGTGACCGACCCCCAGCAGTACAGCCAATACACCCAGCGCGCCCCGGCGGCTTTCGAGCTGTTCGGTGGCAGGTTCCTGGCGCGCGGCGGGCGTTCCGAGGCGCTTGAAGGGCGCGGCACGCCGCAGCGCACGGTGATTATCGAATTTGAATCCTACGAAAAGGCGCTGGCCTGTTATCAGTCGCCCGAGTATCAGAATGCGATGAGCCACAGGCAGGGCGCTTCCAAGGCCGAGATCGTGATCGTCGAGGGGCAGTTTTAGGCGTTCAGTGGCGAGCTGAAAGCTTCAGGCGTTCACCGGATAAAGTGCACCTTGCCGGTGTCGTCGTTGCCGATATAAATACCGTAGACACCGGCCTGACGTTCTTCGATATAGCGTTCCAGTATCTGCCGGATAGCGGGGTAATAGATGCTGTCCCACGGTATGTCTTCGGCGGCGAAGAATCTGTAGTCCAGGGTTTCCGGGCCGAACTGGCCGGTCACCTCCAGCGCGATGGCACGGAACACGATGTAGACTTCGCTGATGCGCGGCACGCTGAAAATGGAGTAGGGCGAAAGAATCTCGGCGCGTACACCGGTTTCTTCCCAGACTTCACGCAGCGCCGCCTGCTCGGTGGTTTCACCGTTTTCCATGAAACCGGCAGGCAGCGTCCAGGTGCCGGGGCGCGGCGGGATGGCACGCTGGCAGAGCAGGTACTTGCCTTCCTGCTCGATGATGCAACCCGCGATGATCTTCGGGTTGACGTAGTGAATGTACTGACAGCCGCCACAGACCAACCGCACATGCGTATCGCCCGACGGCACACGCTTAACCAGATCAGCGCTACCGCATTGGGGACAGAAGCGCGGTGTGGCCATTTCAGCGACCTATGCGAGGTTCTTTCAGCGCGACGGGGGCGACGATGTCACGGACTTTGCTGACTTCGTCCTGCTTGGATTTGAGGTATTCCAGCGCCACGCGTGCGGCGTTGCGTACGTGATCGACCGACGCCTGATGCGCGGCCAGCGGGTCGCCGCTCTTGATCGCTTCGACCATGAGCTCCATTTCCTTGTTGCTGGCACCGCGGCGGTTTTCCTGGGATACCGAGGTGGCGCGCAGGTAGCTGATGCGCGCCTGCAACTGGCGTAGCTGGGTCGCGGCCACATGGTTGCCCGAGCCTTCCAACAGTACATCGTAGAAACCCTGGACCGAGTCGATCACCTGCTGCAGTTCGCCTTCCTTGAGCGCCTGACGATTTTCCTCCAGGGCTTTTTCCAGTGCGCGAATGTCCTTGGGTTTGGCCCGCAGGGTAAACAGCTGAACGATCAGGCCTTCGAGCACGCAGCGCAGCTCGTAGATATCGCACGCGTCAGCCAGCGTGATGATGGCAACGCGCGGGCCCTTGGCATCGGCGAACTCGACCAGACCTTCGGATTCCAGGTGGCGCAGTGCTTCGCGCACCGAGGTGCGGCTCACGCCGAGGCGGTCACACAGATCACGCTCGACCAGACGGTCACCCGGCAGCAGCTGAAAGTTCATGATTGCGCTGCGCAGCTTGTCCAGCACGATCTCGCGCAGCGTGACGGGGTTGCGGTTGACCTTGAAGGTGTCGTCGAGAGGCAGGCGTTTCATCGGGTGTGCTCGGAATGGGGCTGTCAAAGTAAAAACGTGACTGGAAATAAAGTCTCGCTCATGTCGGCAACCCGCACACTGCGCGGGCTGCTGCATGGCCCGGACGGATGAACCCGGGTCGCGGCCGAGTTTATCACGCCCGTGCCTGCAACCACCAAAACCGCCCTGCGCCGCCTCAGACGATGGCCGGCAGTGCGCCCATCTTGCCCCGGTGATAGACCATCGGTGTGACCGGCGTCGCGGGCAGGATCAGATTTTTTACCGCGCCGACAATGATCGCGTGATCGCCGCCGTCGTATTCGCGCCACAGTTCACACTCGATGATCGCTGTGGAGTTGCCCAGCAGCGGGTTACCCAGCTCGCTCAACTGCCACTCGATGCCCTTGGTCTTGTCCTTGCCCTTGCTGGCAAACGCATAGGCTTCTGTCTGCTGATCGGCAGACAGCAGGTGAATCGCGAATTTCCTGCTGTCGCGCAACACCGGGTAAGTGTCCGATTCGTAGTTGGGGCAGAACAGCACCAGTGCCGGGTCGATGGACAGCGCGCTGAATGCGCTGGCAGTAATGCCGACCAGATTGCCCTCAGGGTCCAGGGTGGTGACGATGGTCACGCCCGAAGGGAATGACGCCATGACTTCTTTGTAAATACCGGGTTCTATCATCGCAGCGGCCTCGTTAACGCATGACAAATGGATCAGGCATGGGCGCCTGCGAAAGGTTGATCCACACCGTTTTCAGTTCGGTGTAGGCCAGCACGGAGTCTATCCCGCTCTCACGACCGTAGCCGCTATTTTTGAAACCACCGATAGGCGCCATGGCCGACACGGCTCGATACGTATTCACCCAGATGATACCTGAGCGAATATCCCGCGCCAGACGGTGCGCGCGTCCCAGGTCACGGGTCCAGATGCCGGCGGCGAGGCCGAACTGGGAGTCGTTGGCGATGGCCAGCGCTTCGGCTTCGTCCTTGAAACGAATCACCGAGGCCACCGGACCGAACACTTCTTCCTGCATGATCTTCATCGAATTGTGATCGCACTCGAACAGCGTAGGTTCATAGAACCAGCCTTTGCTGTCCAGCTCCGGTCGCTTGCCGCCCAGACGCAGGCGTGCACCTTCGGCCAGCGCGTCAGCTACCAGGCCTTCTACCACGGCCAGTTGCTGGGCGGTGGCCATCGGGCCCATTTCGGTGCCTTCATCCTGCGGATTGCCGATCCGGATCCGACTGGCGCGTTCGGCCAGGCGTTCAACGAATTCGTCGTAGATTTCGTCCTGCACCAGCAGTCGCGAGCCGGAAACACAGCTTTGCCCGGACGCCGCATAGATGCCGGCGACGGCGCCATTGATGGCGCTGTCCAGGTCGGCGTCGGCGAAGATGATGTTGGGTGATTTTCCGCCCAGCTCCAGCGACAGTTTGGCGAAGTTCTCCGCGCTGCTGCGCACCACATGTCGCGCCGTGGCCGCGCCGCCGGTGAAGGCTATCTTGCGCACCAACGGGTGCCGGGTGAGGGCTGCGCCAGTGGTCGGGCCGTAACCGGTGATGACGTTGACCACGCCAGGCGGAATGCCGGCTTCAAGTGCCAGACGCGCCAGTTCAAGCACGGTGGCGGAGGCGTGTTCCGAAGGTTTGAGGACGATGGTGTTGCCAGCAGCCAGTGCTGGTGCCAGCTTGATGGCGGTCAGGTACAGCGGGCTGTTCCAGGGGATGATCCCGGCCACCACGCCCATCGGTTCGTGCACGGTGTAGGCGAACAGATCCGGCTTGTCGAGGGGCAGGGTGCCGCCTTCGAGCTTGTCAGCCAGCCCTGCGGTGTAATGAAAGAACTCCGGCAGGTAGCCGACCTGCCCGCGGGTCTCGCGAATCAGTTTGCCGTTGTCGCGGCTTTCCAGCTGCGCCAGTTGCTCTTTGTTTTCGGCAATCAGGTCGCCCAGCTTGCGCAGCAGCTTGCCGCGCGCCGTGGCGGTCAGGCCGCGCCAGGCCTGACCCTCGAAGGCTTTCTGGGCGGCCTGAACGGCCCGTTCGACATCGGCTTCGTCAGCATCCGGCAGTTGCGCCCAGGGTTCGGCCAGCGCCGGGTCGAGGCTGTCGAAGGTCTTGCCGGACAACGCATCGACCCACTGACCGTCGATGCACATCTGAAAGCGGGTAAGGCTCATGCAACAATCCCCTTGATCGAATGGTGAGCGGACGCCGGTTTGTCGAGGCCGATCTTTTCGAAGAAACCAAGCAACACCTGGTTGACCAGACGCGGCGATTCAACCGGCATCATATGGCGTTGATCGGGCAATATCGCGACCTCGGCACCGGGGATGCGTGCGGCCAGCTCGCGGGCCATTTCCGGCGTCGATCCCGGGTCAAGTTCGCCGGTGGCGATCAACGTCGGTGCGCGAATATCGCCCAGATCCCCGGCGCGGTACATATCCTGAGTGGCGAACAGCTTGTACGTGGTCAGGTAACCTTGCGGATCGTTGCTGGCCAGGTTGTGCCGAATGGCTGCAATCTGCGCCGGGCTGGCCGCCTGATACTCACGGCTGAACCAGCGCGAAAGCGCTTCGCCCGCGTTGGCGTCCGGGCCATGCTCGGCAGCCTGGCTGGTGCGCGCAATGACGCTGGCACGCTGTTCCGCGCTGCGATTGAAGACGCTGTTGAGCACCACCAGCCCCGACAGGTGCTGGGAAAACTCCAGCGCGAACGCACGCGCCACCAGGCCGCCCATGGAGAAACCGACGACCGCCGCCTGCGGCAACTGCAAATGTGTCAGCAGCTCGTGCAGTTGTTCGGCATAGCCCGGCAGGCCGGTGTCCGGATCGGGGCGCGGGCTGGCGCCGTGGCCGAGCATGTCGTAGGCGATGACCTGATAATGCGTGGCCAGCCCGACGATCTGGCCGCCCCACATTTCCTTATTCAGGCCCACCCCGTGAATCAACACCACGGGGTGACCTTGGCCGGTAGCCAGATAGCTGGTACCCGCCGGGGTGTGTTCAGCGGTGAGCTGAATCATGGATCGCTCCTGCGCGGACGTTAAAGGGGATGGATCACTGGGCCTTTTCGGCGGCCAGCTCTTCCAGGTCGATATACCGATTGCCGATTCGCGGATGCAGGCGTCCGCCGTTGGCGGCGCCAAGGACTATGATGATTTCGTCGGCGCGGGGCGAATCTTCGATGTGCATTTCCAGGGTGATGTAGTGCGAGCGCAGCCCTTCATCGTCCTTGTGCATCATCGGAATCTGGATCGACGTACCTGGGCCGCCGCGTTTGTTGGTGAAGCTCAGGTAGCTCTTGGCCTTGACGGCCTCACGGTAATGATTGCCAAAGCGCAGGGTATGGATCACTGCCGAGGCGTGTTCGATTTCACCTTCCGCGCCGACCACTGCAGCCTTGCCGTAGGCCTCGATTCTTTCCGCACCGCCAATCGCATCGGTGAGGCGCTTGACCATCAGCTCGCCCAGTGCAGAGCAGTTGGCGCGGATCTCCGGCTTCAGGTCTTCGACGAAACCACGGCCCAGCCAGGGGTTCTTGATCACCGCCGCCAGTCCGATCATGGTGACCGGTTTGTCGGTGGCTTTGCCGCCCTCGATAAAGGTTTCTTCGGTGTACGTGACGATCTTGCGAATTTCAAAGCTCATGAATGACTCCCAGAGCGAGTAATTTTGTATTTCGTCTGATGGTATACCATAAGATCGAGCATGCAAATCCTTTATTTGCGGCGGCTACCGGGCTTGTCGTTAATCTCATTTACCTCAATCCATACGCGCCCACAGCTCTAGGCTCTGTACGAAAAGTGGCTGCGCTCGGTGATGCTTCGTTAAAAACAGGCTCGGAATGCTCATTTACAACACGTAGACTCCGCTTCCTCGCCTGTTTTTGCCTCGCCTGACCTTCGCTCGCCGACTTTTCGTACAGAGCCTATCTCGCACTCATCGATGACCATTCGTCAGGTGTAAAGGCAATCGCTTTGAACAGGCGCCTTCTGGTTGTGACAGATATTCGGTGAGCCCTAAAAAGCCCTAACGAATTTTTTACTGAGGAGACTCCGAACATGAAAGCCATCGTCTATAGCGGTCCGCGTGACGTCAGTGTCAAAAACGTACCGGATGCGAAGATTCAGAAGCCGACAGATGCGCTTGTCCGAGTGACCTCCACGAATATCTGTGGCTCGGACCTGCACATGTACGAAGGCCGCACGTCGTTCGAGACCGGGCGCATTTTCGGCCATGAGAACCTCGGCCAGGTGATTGAAGTGGGCGCCGGCGTTGACCGCATCAAGGTGGGCGACTGGGTGTGCCTGCCGTTCAATATCGGCTGCGGCTTTTGCGAAAACTGTGAGAAGGGCCTGACCGGTTATTGCCTGACCGCCAACCCTGGCAGCGCTGGCGCGGCCTATGGTTTTGCCGATATGGGCGATCACGAAGGTGGCCAGGCCGAGTTGCTGCGCGTGCCGTATGCCGACTTCAACTGCCTGCTGTTGCCCGAAGATGCCGCCGAGCGTGAAGAAGATTACGTCATGCTCTCGGACATATTTCCTACCGGCTGGCATGCCACCGAGCTGGCCGGGCTGCTGCCTGGCGAAAGCGTTGCCATCTATGGCGCCGGCCCGGTCGGTCTGATGGCTGCCCACTCGGCAATGATCAAGGGCGCCTCGCAGGTGTTCGTGGTCGACAACCATCCTGATCGTCTGGCCCTCGCGGCGAAGATGGGCGCGACGCCGATCAACTCGCTGGAGCAGGGCGCGGTGGATCAGATCCTCAATCTGACCGATGGCAAAGGCACCGACCGAGGCTGTGAGTGCGTCGGTTATCAGTGCTGCGACCGTCATGGTCACGAGGCCAATCACGTCACCATGAACAACCTCGTTGCCTCGACCAAGGCGACTGGCGGAATCGGTGTCGTGGGCGTTTTCGTGCCACAGGATCCGGGCGCCAAAAGCGACCTCGCCAAGGAAGGCAAGATGGCCTTCGACTTCGGCTCGTTCTGGTTCAAGGGCCAGCAGATCCGTACCGGTCAGGCCAACGTCAAGGCTTACAACCGTCGCCTCGCCGAGCTGATCCACCACGGTCGCGCCAAGCCGTCGCAGATCATTTCCCATCGCCTGAAGCTTGAAGAGGGCCCTGACGCCTACAAGCACTTCGATGCGCGTGATGAAGGCTGGACCAAGGTAGTGCTCAAGCCAGGTGCGTGATAGCCGCGTTTGACCAGCCCTTTGGTTGAAAGCCCTTGTCCTATCCGCCACAGGCGATCGGCAAGGGCTTCAGCACTTCAGTCAGAACTTTTATTCAGCGAGATTTATTCAGATGAACGAAGAATACCCAAAGCCGCCATTTGCCAGTCAGCCACAGGAAGTTCCAGGCATGCAGGGCAAGATGGACCCCTATCCCGATTGCGGTGAAAAGAGCTACAAGGGTTCCGGACGTCTGCAGGGCAAGATCGCTCTGATCACCGGCGCTGACAGCGGCATCGGCCGCGCAGTGGCGATTGCCTTTGCACGGGAAGGCGCGCAGGTCGCGATCTCCTACTTGAACGAGCATGAGGACGCGCAAGAAACCAAGCGCTGGGTCGAAGAGGCGGGCCGCAAATGCCTGCTGTTGCCGGGCGACCTGGCACAGAAGCAGCAATGCGAAGACATCGTGAGCAAGACCGTTGCAGAGTTTGGTCGCATCGATGTGCTGGTCAACAACGCTGCGTTCCAGATGACGCATGAAACGCTGGACGAAATCTCCGACGAAGAGTGGGTCAAGACTTTCGATATCAACATCACCGCGATGTTTCGCATCTGCAAGGCTGCGGTTCCGCATATGCCACGGGGCGGCTCGATCATCAATACCAGTTCGGTGAATTCGGACATGCCAAAGCCGACGCTGCTGGCTTACGCGACCACCAAGGGCGCGATTGCCAACTTCACCGGTGGCCTGGCGCAGTTGCTGGGCGAGAAGGGCATCCGTGTGAACAGCGTGGCACCCGGCCCGATCTGGACGCCTCTGATCCCGGCGACCATGACCGATGAAGACGTGAAAAGCTTCGGTAGCGAGACACCGCTGGGGCGCCCGGGGCAACCGGTGGAGGTTTCGCCGATCTATGTGCTGCTGGCCTCGGACGAAGCCAGTTACATTTCCGGCTCGCGCTATGCAGTGACGGGCGGCAAGCCGATTCTGTAATTACCCCGACAACGCCTATTTTGTTGAAACGGTGCCCAGGCAGGCACCGTTTTTTCAGGCGTCAATGACACTTTGTATTTGCACAAGCGGGTACTGCCATTAATCGTCTAATGTCCAGACTGATTTATCCGTGTTTGCGCATACCGGGCAGACTGTCCGGTCGCCATGACCAGCGACGAAAGCGTGTCGGCATTCATCAGCAACAATGAAGTTCTGGTCGTTGTGGTGCTCAGGAACTCTTGTTTTCGCTGTGCCGGGGTGTGCGCATTCTCGGTCAACGCCTGCATGGCGACTATATAGTTGGCTGGATCGAATCGTTTTTCATTGGGGCCATGCTTCGAGATTTTTCTTAATGACTTTCGCAACTCGCCGGACCACGCCTTGACCTGTGCGGTATCCGCTCCATCGACGAGGAGCTTGTCAGGATCCGTCAGATAATAAAACGCATCCATTGTATTCAGGCGGACATGGGAGGCCTCGTGAATAAGAGAACGTGCAACTTCCAGCACATCGTAGTTGGCAAGCAGGGAGGCCGACACCCCAATCCGTTCGACCGATTCATCAAACTCGCCTTGAAAATGAGTCGACGCGAGAATGTGCTCGGGTCCATCAAAAAGAAACAGCGTCAGATCGGATTCTGGACTGCCGATGCCCTCAATGAGCTCATGCATCTGCCGTAAGGAATCCTCCACGTCGATACTCGTAGCGGCGCGAGCGCTGGGGGCCAGCGCCCCAAAGGTTGCGTCGAAAGCCTTGTTTACGTCTCGCCTCGGTGATGCTTTTAGCAGCTCGGAACGCGTGAACCCCAATAACGAAACGGCAGCATCCTTGGCGTCATACATTTTGGATAGCTGCTCAGGCGAGAACTCGGAAAGGTCCTTTGCAACGACAACGGTAATGGGCACGTCGTAAGGAGCAGCCCCTTGTTGATCAGCAAACCGCAAAGGCGAATTCCTGACAAAACGATACAGGTTCATCCCATCCACTGTGCCCGCCGGATCCGTATTGATCCATCGCTGCAACCATGGCGCGTAATAGCGCAGGCCGTAGTAGTACAGCCCTGTTGCATCGCGTTCCTTGCCAGAATAACGAATGGTTTTATAGCTGGCTTCAATCGTACTGCGCCCTGCCCACCACGAGGTACCACCAAACGGGTAGTAACTTTCCTGGCTGATGATGTGCGCGTTTTTATCCAGCTCCAGGGTGCCGGACCCCAGATGATCGGCGAAGCTGTAGCGAACCTGATCGTTCTCAAGTCCTTCGGGTTGACCCGCCTGCCAGTGCAACACCCGTACCTCGTTGCGCCCGGCCTGGGTGACGATAACGTGCAAAGTCTCGGCTGTGGCGCTGTTGCTGTGCACCTCCAGGCCTGGTAAATAGCGCACTTCGGCACTGTGCACGACGGCTTTCGCCCTGGTCGTGTGGACTTTGCGCAGGCGTTGCCCACTGGCGTCGTAGACATAGCGCTCTCTGTCGTCGTCACCCGCTGCCCGAACCACCGGCCGCACTTGCTGCAACTGATTACGCCAGTCCCAGCTCATCGCTTGCCCGGCTTGCAGCTCACTCAGATTGCCATTGGCGTCGAACGCGGCAGCGATGGCCGCTTCATCCGGCGGTCGATCGTTGATAACCGGCAGGCTGTGATTGCTGGTTTGCGAAGTGACCAGGGTGCGCGAGTGGGACTGGGTGCCAGTGTGAGTCAGTTGCAGCAGATTGCCGCTCGCATCATAACGATAGGTTTGCGTGTATTTGGCCAGCTGCGTCGGGTCGAGGGGACACTGGAATGATGGAAAAACCGGGCCTTGATTGCGTTTCGCGGACTCCGTGCCCGTAGCCTGGATCAACTGATACAGCGTGTCGTATTGATAAGTCGACACCGGTTCAAGGCGCTGATTGCGATAGTACCGCGTCGGCTGAGCGCGATCTTCAATACGCAGGACATTGCCCACCGGGTCGTAGTCATACAGCAGATGTTGCAGCAGTTGGCCATCTGCCCGTGTGCCTTCGAGTTCAATCAGACGGCCATTTGCGGCGTCATGCAACGCCTTGGTCATAACGCCGTTGCCAGCCGTTTCCGAGGTTACGTGGCCTTGAGCGTCGTAATCGATACTGTGAACCAGAACTCGCTCTGTCTGCCCGGGGAGGCTGAGTGAAATGGCCTCGATATGACCTGCCACACTATGGGCAAAGGTCTGGACGTTACGCTGGGCGTCCGTTTGCGAGATGACATCGCCAGGCGGACTGCGTGCCCAGCGCGTAGTTGCACCTGGACCAGATTCGAGCAAGGCATCACGTTCTGCCAGCGGTTCTGGCCAGTCGACATTTTCGGGATTGAAGAGGAAATGCCGCGTCTGTTCAAGTACGCCGCCCGTCAGGGCGAACTCGGCATCCATTCGTGAACCAGCCGGGTCATCATGGCGTATGCATTGGTTGCACTGGTTATGGCCCTGAGTATCCGCGCCGCCGTATTGCCGCCGTTCGACGCAGCGTCCGTTTTCAATAATGGCAACGGGTCTGAGCTGGGCGTCATACTGCACACTTCGCTCAGTTCCACGGCCATCCCGGCTCACCACGACCTCGCCGCTTTCACCGGCCAGCATCAGCCGCCAACCGGCATCGACACTGTCGCTGAAAAGCGCCTGACCACTCAGGGAGAACACAGTAGCAATATTGACCGCAGCCTGGCTTTCCCAGAGCCTTGCATCCCAGCAGCTGACCGGATGCCCGGCAGCGTCATGAGCGGCGCGGTTTACCAGTCGTTCCGGCGTGTCGATTAACGGGTTGCGCCAGAAATCAATCGCGCGAATCTCCAGCCCGCGAGGATCAATGACAGTCAGGCGGGGCGTATGATGATGCAGTGCGGCAGACTGTGCGTTCATGATCCCGTCATCCCTGACTGGTGGCTCGAATCCAGGCTGTGTAAGTTGAGTATTGTCTTAAGTGCAGCATAGCGCAGGCCAATGAGACCACGGGGCCCAAACGTGTTGTGGGATTGTCGACGCGCGTCACGACGCGTCGCAAGATCGACGAGCCGTAGCGCTTGGTATTTTTGCCGATGGCCGGTGCTGATCAGCGAGTCTGATCCATCGGCCACACCGTTCCTTTCAGCGACTTATGGAGAAAGTGTTCATGTATCCAGACGTACAGCTTTATATCGATGGTCAGTGGCGCGCCAGTCGCGACAACCGCACGCTGTCAGTCATCAACCCGGCGACGGGCGAGGCGCTGGGCGCTGTGGCGCATGCCGGTATCGCCGACCTTGATGAAGCCCTGGCGGCGGCCGAGCGTGGCTTTGCCACCTGGCGTGCGACCTCGGCTTATGATCGCTACAAGCTGATGCAGAAAGCGGCAAACCTGGTTCGCGAGCGTGCCGACAGCATTGCCCGAATCATGACGCAGGAGCAGGGCAAGCCTCTGGCCGAAGCGCGCATGGAAACCTTGTCGGCGGCGGACATCATCGACTGGCTGGCCGAAGAGGGGCGTCGCAGTTATGGCCGTCTCGTGCCATCGCGTAACGTGTCCATCGAGCAGAAGGTCATCAAGGAACCGGTCGGTCCGGTTGCTGCGTTCACGCCGTGGAATTTCCCGATCAACCAGGTGGTGCGCAAGTTGTCCTCGGCGCTGGCTGCGGGCTGCTCGATCATCGTCAAGGCCCCGGAAGAGACGCCGGCGTCGCCTGCCGAGCTTATCCGCGCATTCGCCGATGCGGGCGTTCCAGCGGGCGTCATCGGGCTGGTGTACGGCGACCCTGCAGAAATCTCCGGTTACCTGATCCCGCATCCGGTCATTCGCAAGGTCACGTTCACCGGCTCCACGCCGGTCGGCAAGCAGCTGGCCGCATTGGCTGGCAAGCACATGAAACGGGCGACCATGGAGCTGGGCGGCCATGCACCGGCGTTGGTGTTCGATGATGCGGATATCGATCTCGCCGCTCGCGTGCTGGCCACCGCCAAGTTCCGTAACGCCGGGCAGGTCTGTGTATCGCCGACGCGAATTCTGGTGCAGCGCAAGGTGCTGGATGCGTTCACCGAGAAATTCGTCGGGCTGACCCGTGAAATCAAGGTTGGCAACGGTCTGGAGGCGGGCACTACCATGGGCCCGGTGGCCAATGATCGACGTATTCCTGCGCTGGTCGATCTGATCGATGACGCGGTGCGCGGTGGTGCGACGCTGTCTGCGGGTGGCAAGGCTGGCGAAGGACCGGGCTATTTCTTCGAGCCGACGGTGTTGAGTGGCCTCAAGCCGCACATGCGCATCATGAATGAGGAGCCTTTCGGCCCTGTTGCGCTGCTGGTGCCGTTCGACACACTAGAGGAGGCGATCGCCGAGTCCAACCGCGTGCCGTTCGGGCTGGCATCCTATGCCTTCACCACGTCGATGAAGACTGCTCAGGCGCTGAGCACCTATATCGAAGCGGGCATGCTGTCGATCAACCATCAGGGCATCGGCTTGCCGGAAGTGCCGTTTGGCGGGATCAAGGATTCCGGTTACGGTTCCGAAGGTGGCACCGAAGCCATTGAGGCTTACCTGAATACCAAGCTGGTCACTCAATACAACTGAGCGTTGCTCGGGTAAATAAAAACGGTCGCGATGTGCAAGCATCGCGACCGTTTTTCGTTGCCTGTGTGACTCAGTCTCTTGCTTGAATACCGGTCTGTCTCATGACCAGATTCTTTTCCTTCTTGTACTGCAGGGCCACTTCGGGGGCCGGGCCGCTCTGGCCGGTCTCCATCCATTTGCGTATGCGGCTGGCATCGGCGAAGTGCGTGTATTTGCCGAACGCATCGAGAATCACCACTGAAACCGGGCGGTTGGCCATGCTGGTCAGCAGCACCAGGCAGTGACCGGCCTGATTGGTAAAGCCGGTCTTGGTCAACTTGATGTCCCAGTTGTCCTTGCGCACCAGATGATCAGTGTTGCTGAAACCGAGGGTGTAGGTCGGTTTGCGGAACGTCACAGTCTTCTGCTCGGTGGTGCTCAGTTCACTGAGCAGCGGGTATTTGCGCGCCGCCATCACCAGCTTGGTGAGGTCGCGTGCGGTCGACACGTTGTACACCGACAGGCCAGTGGGTTCGACGTAGGCCGTGTGTTTCATGCCCAGCGCCTTGGCCTTGGCGTTCATCGCCAGAATGAACGCCGGATAGCCACCCGGATAGCTGTGCGCCAGGCTGGCCGCCGCGCGGTTTTCCGAGGACATCAGGGTGATCAGCAGCATGTCCCGGCGGTTCATTTCACTGCCGAGTTTAACGCGGGAGAAAACACCTTTCATTTCCGGTGTCTGGGAAATGTTCACCGGAATGACTTCGTCCATCGGCTGCTTGGCATCCAGCACGACCATCGCGGTCATCAGCTTGGTGACCGAGGCAATCGGCACGATCACATCCGGGTTGCTGGAATACAGCACCTTGTCGGTCTGCAGGTCGATGACCATTGCGCTGCCCGAGGCAAGGTGCAGGTTGGAAGGATCACGGCTCAGGACGGCAGGTTCGTTTGCCAGCGTAGGGGTAGAAAGCATGGGGCCGGTAAGTACAAATAATAGGCCCAAAAGAGACAGACGGATTTTCAAGAGCAAGGCTCACTCGATAAAAGGTGGTAAATGGAAGGGATCGCGTCAAAACGCTGCATTTTATGAGCAGACTTTGCCGTATGTCGATGGGCTGGGGTGGGCGTTTGCGCAATAAATGACGCAATCGGTCGTTCATTAAGTTGCCGTTAAGTCGCTTTCTGCTCTGCAACCTGCCAAAAACCGCCTCTCAATTGAATATTCGTGGTGCGCAAGGCCCGCACCGATTAGCATTCCATGCCATTCAGGTCACCGATTCAGGAGTCATGCAATGCTCAAGGGGTTTGTCAGCAAGGATTACGCAGTTCTGGTGATCATCGCGTCATTGATTGTCATTCTGCTGCTGGGGGTCGGCTTTACCTCACGTCCAAGTGACTGGGCGGGCTGGATGCAGGCGATCGGTCTGATTGTCGGGCTGATGGCCGCCGTCGCAGTACCGGGCATCCAGCGCAAGCAGGAAGCGGAACTGGCGCACAAGCAGCTACGTGACCGGGAAGTGGGCTACGCGCGGCGCATGCAGTACCTGTGCGGCGAGCTGAGCGAACTGCAGGGCCGTATCAGCCTCAACCTGACCCATCTGCGCGCCAGTGACCGGCATAGCCTGAAATACACTTTGCAGGATTACCTGCATCGCCTGTTCGAGTCGCATAAACATGACCTGAACGATGACCGTGTGGTGCTGGCTTACGAATTGCGTCAGGTTGCCAATGACCTGATCGATGAACTCGACAGTGGCCGTACCGATCGCGTGGTGTTCATGGCGCTGGAGAAACGCCTGCAGAAACTGGCCCATCGCTGTCAGGTCAACGCGGCCATGGCCGAGCGCGGCTGAGCCTCGTTACCGGCTTTTTCCGTGGCAAAAAAAGCCCGCCTTCAAAGAGGCGGGCAAGGGATGTGCGGAGCAACGCACGAGGTTTGCAGAAGAAGTCAGCTGTTGAGGGGCTGGCACTGCATTTGCCGCGACAGGGCCTCTGCAACAGGCAATGACGCAAACGGGCCGCTGACGGGTTCGCCATCCTGAATCAGGTACCAGCAGGCCAACAGGCCGCGCTCTCTGAGCGGGGCTGGAACTGCGCTACCGACGACGGACATGATGTGTACCTTGGTCATACGTGCCTCCTCAATCCATGGCGCTACTGTAGAGGGCGAGCGGGCAAGTCAGAAATCGACGCTCTCAATAGTGGTCATTGATAACAACGAGGGTTGGGCGCATTGCATTGGCCGCCGATAGTGTGAGCACACCAATGAAAAACCCGCCTGAAAAGGCGGGTTTTTTGTTCTGTTACCAGCGACCGCGTGGCGGGCCGTAGTAATAGCCGGGGCCTGGAGGCGGGCCATAACGATGGTAGTAGCCTGGCGGTGGCGGTGGCGGGTAGCGCTCGACCACCTGATAAACCGGGGCCGGCTGGTAGTAGACAGGCGGCGGCGCGTAGTAGACCGGCTGCTGCTGTACATAAACCGGCTCGCGCTCGACGTACACCGTCCTGTCGCGGCCTGAAGATACCGCCGCCCCGACAACGGCAGCGCCTACGATAGCACCTACCACGGCAGGGCCACCCCAGCCACGGTCAGCATTCGCCTGGCCAGCAAGGGCCAGGGCACCTACAAACAAGGCGATCTTGGGGATTTGACGAATCATGACTGTTCCTCGCTCTCAACCCGTTGTCGCGCGCCTGCATCACTCTCAAGCACTGCCACGGGATAACACTATGACACCGAAATTGTAAGAATCTGCGAAAGTGCTGAGTAAATTTTATGTAAGGTGTGCCGCGTATGTCCTCGCGCTCACTGGTGCGTAGCATACGCTTCTATCGAAGATTCAAGCCATTACCGTCTGGAGGAAACACCCGATGTCCGTCACTGCTAACAGGGAGACATTATTGTGCATGTCCATGGCCGCCCGTCCCGGCAACTTTGGTGTGCGTTTCCATAATCATCTTTACCAGCAGTTAGGCTTGAACTTCTATTACAAGACCTTCGCCCCCAATGACCTTGCCGCCGCCGTGGCCGGCATACGCTCGCTGGGGATTCGTGGCAGCGCAGTTTCGATGCCCTTCAAGGAGGCCTGCATCGAACTGGTCGACGAACTGGACGCCTCGGCTGCCGCTATCCAGTCGATCAATACCATCGTCAACACCGACGGGCATCTGAAGGCGTTCAACACCGATTACATCGCCGTCGCTCAACTGATGGAGAGCCATGCGGTGCCGCGCAGCGCGTTTGCCCTGCGTGGAAGCGGGGGGATGGCCAAGGCAGTGGCGTTCGCGCTGCGCGATGCGGGTTTCACCGAGGGGCTGATCGTGGCCCGCAACGAGCAGGCCGGCCGGCGTCTGGCAGAGGCGTGCGGCTTTCGCTGGCAAGCGGAGCTGGGCAGTGCGCGACCCCCCTTGCTGGTCAACGTCACTCCGTTAGGCATGCAGGGCGCGCAAGCTGACGAACTGTCGTTTGACCTGCAAGCCATCGACGCTGCTGA
Source organism: Pseudomonas sp. P135 (assembly GCF_020312125.1). Taxonomy (NCBI): domain Bacteria; kingdom Pseudomonadati; phylum Pseudomonadota; class Gammaproteobacteria; order Pseudomonadales; family Pseudomonadaceae; genus Pseudomonas; species Pseudomonas sp. P135. The sequence goes on along the minus strand of NZ_JAGPYR010000005.1, from coordinate 285,456 downwards.
AACGGTTTTCGATGTGGTGGCTACCCCCGCCGACACGCCGCTGATCCAGGCTGCACGTCGTTTGGGCAAGCGTGTGGTGAGTGGTGATGAAGTGGCGGCGATCCAGGCACTGGAGCAGTTTGTGCTCTATACCGGCGTGCGCCCGACCGACGAGCAGTATCAGCAGGCTGCAGCCTTCGCAAGAGCCGGCTAGTCGTCAGGTCGTCAGGTCGGGCAGGGCGCGTTCCAGTCTGGCCAGGCGTTCTTCAAGGGCCGCGACCCGTGCCTCCAGTTCATCGATACGCGAGTTGGCCGCCGGGCTTGCAGAATGTCGCTCCGGTGCCTGTTGGCGAGCGGCAAGCAGTTCCTGCAGCGATTCCGGGTCACCGAGCAGATGCATGTAACGGTCTTCGCGCTGGCCCGACTGGCGCGGCACGAGCATCGCCAGGCCTCTGGCGATCAGGCGTTCCAGCTGGTGGATGACCTGCTCGCTGTCCTCGAAATCATGCATGCGGTTACTGCGGGTCAGCAGCTCGTTGACGGTCTGCGGCCCGCGCAGCAGCAACAGGCCAGTGAGTATCACCTGCGCCGGGACCAGCTCCAGCCCCTTGTCGACCCTGTGCTCCCAGCGATCGGCGCGACTGCCCATGACCAGCCGCGTCAGACCGCGGCCTTCCAGGGCACGCAGGCTCTGGCCGACCTGACCCTGGGTGAGGTTCATGACCGGGTCACGACTGGTCTTCTGGTTGCAGGCCGTCACCAGTGCATTGAGGGTCAGCGGGTAGGTTTCCGGGTTGGTCGCCTGTTTTTCGATCAGGCAGCCCAGAATGCGCACTTCAGTGCCGTTGAGTTGTAACGCCTCGGTATTCGGGGAGGATTCGGTGGAGGACGATTCGATGGACATGACGCTTCCCTGAGTGATGGCGGTGGATCAGCGTAGGGCGTGGCGGACATTATTGCCAGCGTCTGCTGCACGGATCTGCAGGGGCGCTGAAAAGTGTCACGGCGTTTGGCGTCGTGTGGGTCTATAATTGCGCCTTTCTCAATCAGGATATGTCATGTCTATTTCCCTGTACGCCGCTTCCATTCCTGTCTTTCAGCAAATGCTCAACGCGCTGAGCGACGTTCTGACCAAAGCCGAAGCTTACGCGACCGAGAAGAAAATACAGCCACCAGCCCTGCTGCAGGCGCGTCTGTTCCCGGACATGCTGCCGTTTACCCGTCAGGTGCAGATCGCTGTCGATTTTGCCAAGGGTGCGTCGGCGCGTCTGGCAGGCGTCGAGATCCCGCAGTACGATGACACCGAAACCACCTTTGCCGAGTTGCAGGCACTGCTTGCCAGGACACTCGCGTTCATCGGCAGCATCACTCCTGATCAGGTCGACGGCAAGGAAGGCATCGAAATCGTCCTGCGCCCCGGCACTGAAAAGGAAAAACGCCTGAACGGTCAGGCCTATCTGCTCAGCTACGCCTTGCCGCAGTTCTTCTTTCACGTCACGACTGCCTACGATCTGCTGCGCCATAACGGCGTTGAAATCGGCAAGCGCGATTTCATGGGCAAGTTCTAAACAGTGCGGGGCTGAGACCTGGTTGATGGTCTCGGCCCCCGGCGTTATACACAAAGCCAACTGACTATCGTGCCAATGCTCCGCGTTGGCATGCATTGGGTGACGCTGCGCGTCACACATCTGCAGTCTTGCGCGGTATCAAGCGCAAAGGCGTCGCAGACACTGCTTCACAAAATGCATGCCAGTGCGAAGCATTGGCGTGACAGTCATCTTCAAGCTACTTTAATCCGCCTCCCGCAGGCCGCGCTATTGCAGCGGGCTCTGTTGTTGTTCTGGAGTATTCATGTTGTTGCCCATCCTTCTGCTGTCAGCCGCCGGGTTTACCGTGCTGACCACAGAATTCGTCATCGTCGGTCTTTTGCCAGCGGTTGCCCGCGACCTGAATGTCACGGTCTCCCAGGCAGGTCTGCTGGTGACGCTGTTTGCGTTTACCGTCGCCGCCTTTGGTCCTTTTCTGACCGCCTATTTTTCGCGCTTCGAGCGCAAGCGCCTGTTTGTCAGCATCCTGGTGCTGTTCGGCTTTGCAAATGTCCTGGCGGCGCTGGCGCCCAATATCGCCGTGATGGGTATCGCCCGGCTGATTCCGGCGTTGGGGTTGCCGGTGTTCTGGGCGCTGGCCAGCGAGACCGCCGTGGACATTGTCGGTCCGCAGTTTGCCGGCCGGGCAATTGCCAGGATCGGTTTCGGCATCGTTTGCGCCACGGTGTTCGGCATTCCCATCGGCACTCTGATCTCCGATGCCTTCGGCTGGCGCACGGCCTTTCTGGTGCTGGCCGTTCTGGCGTTCGCCAAGGCACTGTTGCTGACGGTCTATCTGCCGAAGACGGCTGCCAAGCAGAACCCGGTATCGATCCTTAAGCAGTTCGGCATCTTGCGCAGCCGGATGATGCAGGGGCATGTGCTGCTCTCGGTGCTGGTGTTCAGCGGCATGTTCACGGCCTATACCTATCTGGCGGACATGCTCGAGCGTCTTGCCGGTTTCGACGGCGCTCTGGTGGGCTGGTGCCTGATGGGCTTTGGCGCTGTCGGCTTGCTGGGCAACTCGCTGGGTGGGCGCATGGTCGACCGCCATCCGTTGATTGCCAGCCTGGTGTTCTGCGCATTCATGGTGGTTGGCATGGTCGCGGTGGTGCCGAGCATCCATTCGGTGGTGGCCTTGCCACTCGCGCTGCCGGTCTGGGGTATCACCCAGGCGGCCTTGTTTCTGGTCAGTCATGTACGGTTGATCAAGGCCGCGCCGCAAGCGCCTGCGTTCGCGGCGTCACTGAACATCGCTGGTGCCAACCTCGGCATTGGCATCGGCGCGGTGATCGGCGGCAGGGTCATTGATCACCTGGGGCTGGGCCACGTCGGTTTTGCCGCTGCGGGCATCATCGTGCTGGCGATTGTGCTGGCGCTGCTGTTGATCAAGCGTGATCCGGGTCCGCTCCCGGCTTAGCCAGCATCGGTAAACAGCTGATTCCGAGCACTTTCGGCAATGGCGACGACGCCGGGGTGCTTGACCTTGCGCTCCACGGTGATGGCGTAGAACGATTCGGTCACCGCATCAGTATGGCCAATCACTTGTACGCCATACTGGTTCTGCACTTCGTCGGCGATCACGCTGGGCGCCACGAACACGCCGCTGCCGGATTTGCCAAACGCCTTCATCAGTGCGCTGTCATCGAATTCGCCGATGATGCGTGGCTGAATGCCCTGTTCGGCAAACCAGCGCATCAGTCTGCCTCGAACCACGGTCTCCTGACCCGGAATCAGCAGCGGTGCTCCATGCATGCACTGCGGAAAATTTGTCCCGATACGCTCCGCCATTTCACGCGTGGCGAAAAAACTGACCCCGCATTCTCCCAGCTTCTGGCTGTAACCCTTGATGTCCAGGTGCGGCGGCATGGGGCTGTCGGAAATCACCAGGTCCAGACGCTGGATGGCCAGGTCTGCCAGCAGTCGTTCCAGCTTGTCCTCGCGACAGGTGATGCGAATGGACTCATCCAGCGTCATGGTCGGGGCAATCAGGCGGTAGACAATGGACTTGGGCACGACGTCGGCCACCCCAATGCGCAACAGCAATTGCTGTTCATCCGGCTGTGAGCGCAACAGGTTTTCCAGGTCATTGCCCAACTGAAACATCTGTTCGGCATAGGGCAGGGCGAGGCGGCCTGCTTCGGTCATTTCCAGCTGCCGACCGACGCGCTGGAACAGATCGACCCCAAGCGACGCCTCGAGCAGGCTGATCTGCCCGCTGACAGTCTGCGCGGTCAGATTCAGCTGTTCGCAGGCGCGCACGATGCTGCCGGTCTTGGCCACGACCCAGAAGTAGTGGAGTTGGCGGTAATTGAGCATAATTTCAGCCGATTCGGTAAAACCGAAGTATACGACTTATAAAATCGAATTTTCCTTATGTTTCAAGATGTCTAGAATCCGCTCCAACGCCGGGCTGAACATGCCGCCCGGCTTCACAACCGAGGAGCCCATGAACAAAGCCCTTTACGCTGTATTACTGAGCGGTTCGCTGCTGGTAGTGGCAGGGTGCGATCAGCTAGAGTCTTCCACCAAGCATGTGGTGAACGCCGCAGCTGACAGTGCAAAACAGGTGGTCGATGACACCCATAAAGCTGCGACCCAGGCATTGGACGACGCCAGGCAGGAACTTTCGTTGCAGGAATCACCACCAAACTCGGCTGAAACCGAAAACACGTCTGATAAAGAAATCTGACTTATAACTATTGGCGCAGGCAGGGCAGTGATCTATGGAATACCTATTGGAACTCGCGACAAGTCCGGCAGCCTGGATCGCGCTGGCGACACTGGTGGTGATGGAAGTCGTACTGGGCATCGATAACCTGATTTTCATCTCGATTCTCACCAACAAGCTGCCTGAACACCAGCGCGAGAAGGCTCGCAAGCTGGGTATCGGCATGGCGCTGGTGATGCGCCTGGGTCTGCTCAGTACCGTTGCGTACATCGTGCAGCTGACAGAACCGGTTTTCGAGGTATTCGGCCAGGCGTTCTCATGGAAGGACATGATCCTGATTGCCGGTGGTCTGTTCCTGGTGTGGAAGGCAACAACGGAAATTCACCACAGCATGGACATCAAGACCGAGGAGGAGAAAGCCCTGGGTTCGGTGGTGATGTTGAGCATGAGCGCGGCGATCGTACAGATCCTGATGCTGGACCTGGTGTTCTCCATCGACAGTATCATCACTGCCGTGGGCATGACCGAACACCTGCCGATCATGGTCATCGCGGTCATCTCTGCTGTCGTGGTGATGCTTGTTGCAGCCAACCCGCTGGCGAAATTCATCAACGACAACCCGACGGTGGTCATGCTGGCGCTGGGCTTCCTGATCATGATCGGTATGACACTGATCGCCGAAGGTTTCGGCGCCCATGTGCCCAAGGGTTACATCTACGCGGCGATGGCCTTCTCGGCAGCCGTTGAAGCCTTGAACATGCTGGTACGCAGGGCAAGACGCAAGAAAGCCGGTACCCAGGAGTCCACGCACTGATAACTGGCGAAGCGGTAAAAAAGGTCGGCCCTGGCAACAGGGTCGACCTTTTGCATTCAAGGTGCGGGCAAATACGCTGAGGAGGGCAGATCAGCTAAGCGCTGCTCATACTCTGTAAATCAGTTTGCGGCGACAGCGGGGGCCTTGATGTGTTTTGCAAGTACAGCCGTTTGTACCGCACGCGGCTCGACGCTGCGCGGCTGATGATGGCGACGGGATATACGCATTACCCCCCACAGCATCGCGCTGGCGACGGCAAGCCACGAAGCGATCAGCATCACTATTGTCAATTCCAGGCTCATAAGTGCCTCCACATTCCTGCTTTTTGTTGCGGTCTTGATAATTGACAGTCTAGTACGGGGCATGTTTCGGTTAATTGACCAGTGGCATCGGGCTATGAATTATTTTCGCCACTCTGTTGGCCGAGGTGCCACGCGTGGCTATCCCCGGAACCCGGTCGGCTCTATCATCGGTGCTCAGGTCGGGTCGCGGGTTGCCCGACAACAGTTGAAGTGAGTGAACATGCTGTCGGTTTCTTTCTTTACCGGTACTTCCGGTGCACTGCGTTCATGGCTGATTGGGGCCATGCTGATTGGCCTTGCCGGTTGTTCATCGATGGTTACGCCGGAGATGAAGCGCCTTCCTGACCGGGTCGAGCTAACTTCGGTGCCGTTCTTCCGGGGTAATGCCTATCAAAGCGGGCCGATGGTGCTGGCAAGCATGCTGGCCAACCAGCAGGTGCAGACGACGCCTGGTTTGCTCGACAAGCCGCTGCAATTGCCGGGTGCCGAGGACCGGCTCGAGCAGAACATGCAGAAGGTCGCGCGTGAATACGGTTTCATGGTGTACCCGCTTGATGGCCAGTTGCAGGACCTGCTGACTCAGGTCTCGGCGGGCTATCCGGTGATGCTGCGTTTTGCCCAGGGCTCTGTACTGTGGAAAGGGCCACGTTATGCGGTGCTGATCGGTTACAACCGCATCAAGGAGACCGTGCTGCTCAACGCAGGCATGGACCGTCGCTATTCAATGAGTTTCAGCAGCTTTGCGTCGGCCTGGAAAGACGCGGGCAGTTGGGCGGTGCTGATCCAGTCGCCCCGGCAGTTGCCAGCCAACGTCGATGCGCAGCGCTGGTTGCAGGCGGCCGAAGCATTATCGACATCAGGACAGGACCAAGCGGCGGGCGAGGCGAAAAGAACGCTGGCACGCGGCGTTAAATGAACTCAACGCGGCAGGAACAAAAACGGCACCGAGAAGGTGCCGTTTTACGTTCAGCGAGCTTAGAAACCGAGTCGGTCACGCAGGCTGTAATACCACGCGCCCAGCGCAGTCAGCGGGGTGCGTAGCATCTGCCCGCCGGGGAACGGGTAATGAGGCAGGTCGGCGAATGCATCGAAGCGTTCGGCCTGCCCGCGCAGGGCTTCGGCCAGCACTTTGCCGGCCAGGTGCGTGTACGTCACGCCATGCCCGCTGCAACCCTGCGAGTAATAGATGTTGTCGCCCAGCCTGCCAACCTGCGGCAGGCGAGACAGGGTCAGCAGGAAATTGCCGGTCCACGCGTAGTCGATCTTCACGTCCTTGAGTTGTGGGAATGCCTTGAGCATCTTCGGGCGAATAATGGCTTCGATGTTGGCCGGATCTCGTGCGCCATACACCACGCCGCCACCGAATATCAGGCGTTTGTCGGCGCTGAGACGGTAGTAATCGAGCAGATAATTACAGTCCTCGACGCAGTAGTCCTGCGGCAGGAGTGTCTTGGCCAGTTCATCGCTCAACGGCTCGGTGGTGATCACCTGAGTGCCGCACGGCATCGACTTGGCCGCCAGCTCCGGGACCAGATTGCCCAGGTAGGCATTGCCGGCCACGATAATGAACTTGGCCCGGACCCTGCCTTGTGCCGTATGCACCACAGGGTTTGCCCCGCGCTCGATACGAATGGCCGCTGATTGCTCGTAGATGGTGCCACCCAGCGTCTCGACAGCGGCGGCTTCACCCAGCGCCAGGTTGAGTGGATGAATATGCCCACCGGTCATGTCCAGCAACCCGCCGATGTACTGATCACAGGCCACAACTTCATTGATCCGGCGCTTGTCCATCAACTCGAGTCCGGTATGCCCATAGCGCTCCCAGAGCCGCTGCTGGGCCTCGAGATGCGCCAGTTGCTTGCTGGTCAGCGCTGCGAATACACCACCATCTTTCAGGTCGCACTGAATGCCGTAACGGGAAACCCGATCCCGAATGATCGATGCGCCTTCGAAGGCCATCTGCCCGAGCAATTGCGCCTGGCGTGGCCCCACGGTTCGCTCGATGACATCGATGTCGCGGCTGTAGCTGTTGACGATCTGCCCGCCATTACGCCCCGATGCGCCAAACCCGACCTTCGCCGCTTCCAGCATAGTGACCCGAAATCCGTTTTCCAGCAGAAACAGAGCGCTGGACAAGCCTGTGTAACCGGCTCCGATGACACACACGTCAGTTTCGACTTCGCCCTGCAGCACGGGACGTTCCGGGGCAGCATTGGCTGAAGCCGCGTAATAGGACTGCGGGTAGGGCGTGTTTGCCATCCTGAGACTCCGTTTAATATTCTTGACGATGGCGGCAATCGTACCCGAGATGTAAAAGCTCTGCCAGCAGCAGGCAAAAAGAGCCGTTGCCTGTTGATTGGCAAAAAACGCTGTATTTCATAGGGTTAGCAAAAAAACAGATTGACAGGTATTCGCATATCCGTAGAATGCCGACCCACAGCAGGCACGTAGCTCAGTTGGTTAGAGCACCACCTTGACATGGTGGGGGTCGTTGGTTCGAGTCCAATCGCGCCTACCAGACAAAATCCGCTCTGCTGGGCGGTATCAAAAGGGTCAGCCGAGAGGCTGGCCCTTTTCGTTTCAGTGTCTTTTGCAGGTCTGATTTTTCAGGAGCTGAGGCACATGGGCTTCTAAAGGCTTAAATCATGGGCTTATAGGGCCATCTAAGGGTTTCAAGACCAGGGTCAGCGTACTATCTTCCTTAATACTGTAATCTGCCAGCGAGCGTCCATCTTCCAGTCCCTTACCTGCAAATATAAGCCGTTGTCTTGGTATAGAATTGCTCGTCTTGTCCTTTATCTTTTCGTGTATCTTGGCTTTAACATCACTGATCAAGTCGCTGCTTTCTACGTCTAGGTCAAATTTGTCGCCTAGTAATAGCTCTATGTGAATTATCATCTGGTTTGCCTGAATGGTTTTATGAGTATAAGGGGCTCGAACATAAATGTCTGCGTTGGACGTTCGAGGTGTTTGTACGTCATTCAGGTTAGAACTGCCTGGCGATGGGTGATACTAGTAAAGTTGCTAGGTAGGGTTTGGTAAGATCTTCAAGCGCAAAGTCGAGTGCGCAAGGGGGGGAGCGTGGGTTCGAGTCCAATCGCGCCTACCAGACAAAATCCGCTCTGCTGGGCGGTAAGAAAAGGGTCAGCCGAGAGGCTGGCCCTTTTTGTTTTGCTGTCAGTTGCCAATGATCGAGTAGACGCGCGTGTTGCGCAATCCTCCCTGAATACTCATGCGATCCTGTCTAAGCGTGCCTTCGTACTCAAATCCGACCCGCTCGGCGAGTCTCTGGCTCGCCAGGTTTCTTTCATCCATTGTCAGAAACACGCGATTAGCCATGAAGTTGTCCAGCGCATAGCTGACCAATGCTGCAACGCCCTCACTTATCAAGCCGGCGCCAAGGTATTGAGTTCTGCCCCAATAGCCTACTTCAAAGCTTCGCAACTGCCAGTTGGCATTATGCAAGCCGCTGCTTCCTACTAATGCGCCGTTGTTTTTCAGAAAGAGAAGAGCCCTGAGATCCTCATTCAGGAGGAACCGGGCGTAGGCATGGCGGCAGATCAGTTCGGACTGATCGATACCAGGAGTCGGCGTTGCCCAGGCTAACCATTTCTGCAAATGCTCGGCCGATTCGGCAACAGCCTGATTAAACACGATGCCGTCACCTGGCTTTGCAACGCGAATCAACAGGCGCTCTGAGTAGATTGGACGCTGTCATCGACAATGCTCATGTGTCAGTACTTTAAGCCCTCTTTAGTGTCGGCCTTGCACGGTTTCCAGTCAGGCGTCGGGGGCGGGCCTGGGATGTTTTTAATGATAATGACGATCCCGTCACTTCCCACTCTTGCATAGCGATTCGTGATAGCGGCCCCGTCTGCGGAGGCTGATTTGCTTTCATTGTTGCTCTGAACCGAGCCTGAGCCGTTATCAACCACCAGTGCGGACACTTCATCGTCCATGATTTTTCTCCTGAGTAACGCATAGTTCGACGCCTATGACGCTAGCAAGGCTATTGCGGCCGGATGATGAGTGATACTGGTAAATGTGCTAGGTAAGGTTTCGAAAGGTGCGTGAACACAAGAAGGCCGCTCGATCAGCGTGCTGGAAAGACGAAAGGAATCCGATGGCACGTGATCAGTGACAGGAGCCTTAAAAATTTCACGTATTCAGCGAGTTACTGCAAAAAAGCGTTTGACAGGCAATCGAATATCCGTAGAATGCCGACCCACAGCAGGCACGTAGCTCAGTTGGTTAGAGCACCACCTTGACATGGTGGGGGTCGTTGGTTCGAGTCCAATCGCGCCTACCAAACAAAATCCGCTCTGCTGGGCGGTAAAAAAAGGGTCAACCGAGAGGTTGACCCTTTTTTGTTGTGCTTGCCTTAGCTGTAGCAAGTGCCAGCTCTTGTGCCAACGCGAGCATTGGCACAAGAGGGCAAGCAGCCTCAGGGGATCAGGCGGTCACGGCGCAGCTTTTCAAACACGTCGAAGAACGCGTCGTCACTGGCCTGAAATGCCGTGAAACCCAGTTTGCGGCTTTTCGACATGTCGGTGACCACCTCGATCGGGCGGCCAAGGTCGGCATCGCTGTGCCATGGCGAAATCAGGCGGTTGATATCACTTTCCTTGAGCTGATGCTCGCGGACAATGTCATCCCAGATTGCTTGATCGTTGGCCATCTGCGTTTCCAGCGGGGCAGGCTCGCTCGGGAAATCGGCTGGTTGCAAGCCGAAGTATTCGGCGATCTGTCCCCACATCCAGCTCCAGCGGAACACATCGCCGTTGGTGATGTTGAACGCCTGATTGGCCGCTGCAGGTGTGGTCGCAGCCCACAGTTGCTGGCGGGCCAGCTGACGCGCATCGGTCATGTCGGTCAGGCTGTCCCACTGCACGCGTGAACCCGGGAACACGAAAGGTCGGCCGGTGGCTTTACAGATCGAGGCGTAAACGGCCAGGGTCGTCGCCATGTTCATCGCGTTGCCGACGGCGACACCGGTCACGGTGTGCGGGCGATGGACGCTCCAGGTAAAGCCATCCTTTTCGGCGGCAGCGAAGACTTCGTCTTCCTGGGCGTAGTAGAAGTTCTCGATATCCAGGCGCGCCTGCGATTCCCTGAACGGCGTTTGCGGCAGGGTGCCTTTGCCATATGCTTCGAACGGGCCGAGGTAATGCTTGAGGCCGGTCACCAGCGCAACATGCTTGACACTGCCAGCGGGCCGCACAGCGTCCAGCACGTTGCGCACCATCGCAGCATTGACGCGGATGTTTTCTGCTTCAGTGGCCTGACGCGACCATGTGGTGATGAAAACGTGGGTGGGCTTTACATCAGCCAGAGCCGCACGCACGGAATCCGGGTTCTGCAGGTCTGCAGCTACCGGGATTACACCGGGCCGCGCTGACGGGCTACGGGAGAGGGCGGCAACCTGCCAATCGTTTTCCAGTAACAACTGCGTGATTGCGCTGCCGACAATGCCACTTGCGCCAACAACCAGGGCGGTCTGAGTCATAGGGGTCTCCTGAGACGGGGAAGAAAGTAATGAACCGTCTGCTGTCTCAGAACCGAATCAGGCCATACCGTTCAACCTTATTGTTCCGATTACCCCGTGACGTGGCTCCGGGAGCCGGAGACGTCTTCTGGCTGATTGGCATACGACTTGACGATGGTCTTGGTCGCACTGCTGGCCTTCAGGTCGTCAAGTTTCTGCGGCGCAAGCCATTTGCAGGCGGCAATTTCGTTCTGCGGCGATGGATCGCTGGAGGCTGGAACCTGGGTGGTGAAAACGTAGTGGGTCACCTGATCCTTCTCATACACATCAAGGTACAGAAGGTTAAGGTCAGTAAGCCCGGTTTCCTCGCACAGTTCACGCACTGCGGCCTGGAAGGGCGTTTCACCCGCTTCTATCTTGCCGCCGGGCAACGCCCAGCGGGATTTCGGTTTGCGCACGTAGAGGACCTGGCCGTCACGTTTGCAGATGACTGTCGCTCGTTGTTTCATAATCCATTCACCTGTTGAACGTCCGTTGACATGAGTATCTGCAAGGAGTGCGTGAACTTGAGACTCAAAGACAGTCAGTAGTAGTCACCAAAATGTAATAAATAGTTCATTTCGGAGGGCGGGCCGCTCTGGCCGTAAAGGGAAGCGGCCAGAGCGGGGCGCGCAGCAGGCGGGTTACCGATGCCTGCAATGAGAGTCCTGCAACCAGAGTATGGACATCAGTGGGCGATTGATGGCGATCGGTTCACCGGGGGCGACGTACGGCATGTCAAAGCGCAGCCGTCCATGGCTGCCAGGTGCGCATCAGGCAGCATTCGAGTCGGCAGCCGCCTCCTGCTTGAGGCTGTCCATGTCGATGACGAAGCGATACTTGACGTCGCCCTTGAGCATCCGCTCGTAAGCCTCGTTGATGTCCTGCATGGCGATCACTTCAATGTCGGAAACGATGCCGTGCTCGGCGCAGAAGTCCAGCATTTCCTGGGTTTCCTGAATGCCTCCGATCAACGAGCCGGCCAGGCTGCGACGCTTGAAGATCAGGTTGAACACTGCGGGTGACGGATGCGGTTCTGCCGGCGCGCCAACCAGTGTCATGGTGCCGTCGCGTTTGAGAAGAGACAGGAAGGCGTCCAGGTCATGCGGCGCTGCGACCGTGTTGAGGATAAAGTCCAGGCTGTTGGCCTGAGCGGCCATCTGTCCCGCGTCCCTGGATACGACCACTTCGTCGGCGCCCAGACGCAAGCCATCTTCGCGCTTGTCGGGGGAGGTCGTGAACAGCACCACATGGGCGCCCATGGCGTGGGCGATCTTGACGCCCATGTGGCCGAGGCCGCCAAGCCCGACAATGCCGACTTTCTTGCCGGGGCCGACCTTCCAGTGGCGCAAGGGGGAATAGGTGGTGATACCTGCGCACAACAGCGGCGCGACGGCGGCCAGGTTGGCATCATGTGAGATGCGCAAGACGAACTTTTCCTTGACCACGATCTTGTCGGAGTAGCCGCCGAATGTGTTCTCTCCGCCAAATACCGGTCCATTGTAGGTGCCGGTGAAGCCGCTCTCGCAATATTGCTCGTCGCCCTCGGCGCACGATGCACATTGCTGGCAGCTGTCGACCATGCAGCCGACGCCAGCCAGGTCGCCGACCTTGAATTGCTTGACGTCGGAGCCGACCGCCGTGACCCGGCCGACGATTTCGTGACCCGGAACAGAAGGATAGAGTGTGTTGTGCCACTCATTGCGCGCAGTATGCAGATCGGAGTGGCACACGCCGCAGTACAGGATGTCGATCTGAACATCGTCAGCGCCGGGCGAGCGACGTTCGAATTGATGGGGCTTGAGTGTGTCCTGAGCCGATTGCGCTGCGTAGCTGTATGTCTTGACCATTACTGTCACCTGTTCAATGGGGATAAGTGTAACGCCGTACGACAGCATAGCCGAGCCTCGCTCATTGACCTTGCTGTCTGGCAATGCACCTGAATCTGACCCATGGGCAGCCATGTAGTGCCCTGCGTCACACAAGCGCCATCGGGAAGCCGAAGGGTCTGCCAAAAAGGTATGAACTTTGCAACAATGCCCTGTCACGCTTGTAATCTTTGGTCATGGTTTTAGGGATGACCGCCGTCGGCTCATGCATCTGGGTGTTTCCATGACAGTCTCACTTCTGGCCACGGGCCTTTGCCCAAGCGTAGCTTGCACCTCAATTGCTCCCGGCAGCGCGTTGCCAGCCACCCGCGACCGATTCTCCTGTCACGCCTCCATCGAAGCACTGATCAACGCCGCAAGGCAGCAGACAGGAGCCATTGCCTGGGCTGCATACGCCGCTGGTGAACTGAAATGCCTGCTCGGGCAGGGCGACGAAAGCGTTGTCTGGCCGACACACATCGCTGCTGAAGATTTCGAGGCGTATTGCACTCAGTTGCAGCTGCATTGCCGGGTCGCGGGGCAGGGCGAGGGCGTGCTGGGTTGGGTGTTGGCACCGATGGCTGAAAAAGACCACCCCTTGCTGTTGGATCTGGCTGTCAGGCTGGGCTCGCTGTTGCAGACCGCGGCGTTGATCCGCGCGCAGAACACTCAGCGCGTTCTGTACGAAATCAGCTTGCTGGCCAGTACTACGCTGGACCGCGGCGCTTTTCTGCAAGGCATTCATGAGCAACTCGGGACCCTGATCGATGCCGAAAACTTCTACGTTGCGCTGTATGACCGGCAAAGCGGCAAGATCACCTACCCTTATTACATTGACCGCTTCGATGACGAAGCGATGGCACATGAGACGTTCGAGTTTATCGACGCTGACCGGATGTCGCTCACCGGATATGTGTTGAGCAGCGGGCAGCCGTTGTTTCTCGATGCCGCCTGCATCGAACTGGCCAAAGCCGAAAACCGGTTTTACTGCGTTGGACGTCTACCCGAGTTCTGGATGGGCGCGCCTTTGAAAAATGCATCGGACGACGTCTTTGGCATGGTCGCGATGCAGGTTTATGACGTGTCTCGTGTCTACAGTGCCCAGGATCGTGCGTTGTTCGCCGTGGTGTCGCGCCATGTGGCCATGGCACTGGACCGGCAGTTGCACCGCACTGACCTGGAGCAGGTGGTGGCCCTGCGCACGCAGCAGCTTTCTGCAGCCAACGACGCGTTGCGTCAGGAAGTCAGGGATCGCGAGCGCGCCGAGCATCTGCAGAATGCCCTGTTCCAGATTGCCGAGCTTTCCAGTCAGCCCGGTGACATGAACGAGCTTTTCCGCAGCCTGCACATGATCGTCGGCGAGCTGCTGGTGGCGCTCAATTTCTACATCGCGCTTTACGACAGTACGACAGGCGAAGTGACCTTTCCGTACTACATTGACAAGTTCAAGCCCACGCCGCCGCGCTCACGACGCGGGCAGCGGGGGTTTACCGAGTATGTGATAGGTCAGCGGCGACCGTGCCTGATCGATTATGACGACGCCCGCAGACTGGAACGCCTTGGCGAAATCGAGTTGCAGCGAGATTCCGGCCGTTCTTATTCCTGGCTGGGCATTCCGCTGTTCGAAGGTGGGCAGGTGCGCGGCGTGCTGGTGGTGCAGAGCTATTCCAAGGATGTGAGCTATACCTTGCGCGATCAGGAGCTGCTGACCTTCGTTTCTCGTCACATCGACACGGCGCTGTCCCGGCGCAGCGCGGCAGAAGCAATCCACACCGCCAATGTTCTGCTTGAAGCCAGGGTTCGAGACAGGACCCGGGAGCTGGATAAGGCCAACGCCAGGCTGCAGCACGAAAACTCCCATGACTCACTGACCGGGCTGCCCAATCGCAGCCATTTGCAACATCGCCTGAGGCAGGCCTGGCAGGACTTCTGCCGCAATGGCCAGCAAGTGATCGTCATGTTCATCGATCTGGATCGCTTCAAGATGATTAATGACAGCCTTGGTCATCACTGTGGCGACATCCTTCTGGTGCAGGCCGCTGAACGCCTGCGCAGTTGCATGCGCGAAAGGGACCTGCTGGCGCGGCTGGGCGGTGACGAGTTCGCCGTGTTGAGCATCGACACGCCGTTGCAGACCGGCACGGAGATCGCTCAGCGAATACTGACCGCATTCGAGCAGCCGTTCGTGATCGATGATCACACGGTTTTCTCTTCCTGCAGTATCGGTGTGGTGGGCGCCGACAGCTGCTTCCATCAGGAACCGGCCGACCTGCTGCGCGATGCCGATACCGCCATGTACCGGGTCAAGAACGGTGGGCGGGACAGCTTTGCGGTGTTCAATCAGGCGTTGCGCCGCGAGGTGTCGGATCAGGTCGAGCAGGAAGGTGCGTTGCGCACGGCGCTGAAACGTACGGATCAGTTGATTCCCTATTTTCAGCCGGTGATCTGCGTCAACAGTGGAAAGTTGCTGGCGTTCGAGGCGCTGATCCGCTGGCGCATGCCGGATGGACGCATCGTCGGGCCAGAGAGCTTTCTGCCTGCGCTCGAGGGGCTGCGCCTGATTGGCCGTCTGGACCTGTACATGCTCAGGCGTGTGGTTTCCATTCTGGCGCAACCCGAGAACAGTCATTGGCCGCCCGTGCACGTGAACTGTTCGAGCTACAGCATCACCCGTCCGGCGTTCGCCGCAGAAGTACTGGCACTGCTTGCCGAGCAGAATGTTGCGCCTGAACGTCTGTGTCTGGAACTCACCGAAGGCGCACTGGTGGCCGATCCCGAGCAGGCACGTCTGTCGATGAAGCTCCTGGCCGAGCACGGCATGTCGGTCATGCTCGACGATTTCGGCGCGGGCTTCTCTTCGCTCAGCTACGTGCACCAGTACCATTTCAGCGGTTTGAAAATCGACAAGTCGTTTATCTTTGGCTTGACCTCCAGTGTGCGCAGCCGCGCCATTGTGCGTGCCATTGTGCGCATGGCCGAATCCCTCGATCTGACCGTGGTTGCCGAAGGGGTCGAGGATCGAGAAACGCTTGAGTTGCTGCGCGAGATCGGCGCCACGCAGGCGCAGGGCTACTACTTCTCCGAGCCGCTGCCGATTGAGCTGTTGGATATCAACACCGGTCTTGCAGCAGGCTGACGCTCGGCCAGTGCTTGCCGCAGACGGCAGGTTGTATCCGTTCTTTGACGCGCTCGATAGACCTGATTTTTATTTAATCATTAAAAATCAACGGATTATGACTTTATGCGGCAGTTGGCACTGGACTTGCTGGTAAACCTGGGCAACAGGTTCATCAGGAGGTGAGAGATGATTATTGGCACGAGTGCGCTTGAGCAGCTTGTTTCCCGGGCTGTTGTCGGGCGCAAGACCGTGGATGAGGTGTCCCAGGACGCCTTCAGCTCGGTCGCTGCCGCTGGCCTGACATCAGGTTCGGCACCGGTTACCGCGCAGACCAGCAGTTCGACATCGCAAGACAGCAAGCAGGACAACAGCGGTTACAACGAATCCTTTGCACGGATGATGATCAACCTGAAGTCCGCCGGTGATACGTCACTGTCGGAAAAGACGGCTGACCGTGACAACGGTGTCATCGGTTCAGTGGCTGGCACCACCAGCACCACTGACACGGCATCGACGGATTCGGTACAACAGAAATTCATGGACTCTCTGAAGCAGACAGCCGAAGAGAAAGTGCGCGAAAAGCTGACGGGCATCACCCAGAAAGACTATGACGCCATGGCGCCACAGGACCAGCTGGCGATTGACCAGAAGGTTCAGGACGCGCTCAAGGACAAGCAGAACGATGTTGCGGATGACATCAACACCCGCATCAGAGGGATCAAGGCCGGTATGGTGGCTTGATGGCTCGAAAAAAGCCGCTCAGACCATGATGACCGTCGTGCCGATGCTCTGCATTGGCACGATATTCATTGGATTTCAGCCCTGTCACCCCAATTGATGCCTGTACGGCAAATCCGGCCCGACCTTCGTGCAGGTCAGCGCGGCCGCGCCGACGGCGAAACTCAGCATCTCATCCAGCAATTCCCGTGACAGTGTTGCCAGGCCCTCTGGCGTGTCCAGTTGGCGTTCGCTGAGGAAGGTCAGCAGCGCCGCCTGAAACGTATCCCCGGCCCCGACGGTATCGGCGGTCACCACTGTTTTTGCCGGCGCCGACCAGGTGCCGTGCTGGCGGGTGAAGACGCTGGCGCCTTGCGTGCCGCGGGTAACGATGACCAGTTGCGTACGCTTGCCGAGCCAGCCTTCGGCGATCTTTTGTGGATCGCTGTCCGGGTACAGCAGGTGCAGGTCTTCGTCGCTGACCTTGATCAGGTGCGCATGCTCGGCGAACGCTGCGACCTGGCTGCGCCAGCGCTGAATGTCCGGTGCCGGGTTGAGGCGCACGTTGGGGTCCAGCGATATCAGCCGTGTGCTGCTTTCACGGGCGACCAGCGCCAGCAGCGTGTCGGCGATCGGCTGCACCACCAGGGAAAACGAGCCGACGTGAATGCCGCGTACCTGCCCGTCGAGTTCCGGCAGGTGTTCCAGGCGCAACTGGCGGTCTGCGCAGCCGTCGCCTCGAAAGCTGTAAGTTGGCGATCCATCGCTGCCCACGGCGACCATGGCCAGTGTGGTGGGCGCGTCGAAGTCGATCAGGTGATCGGTATTGACTGTTTCCTTTTCCAGCACGGCGCGCAGACGGCGGCCCAGGTAATCGGTAGACAGCCCGGCAAGGAAGCTCGCCTCCACACCCAGACGGCGCAGGCCGATGGCAACGTTGAACGGAGAGCCGCCGGCTATCGCATCGAACCCCAATCTGTTCAGGGAACCGCTGTCATCCGCGCGGGTAAAAATATCGAACAGTGCTTCGCCACAAACCAGAAACATAAGTGCTCCATGAAAAAACGCTTCAAACCTTGCGCAATTGCGCCTGATAACCCTGATAGACCTGCTGGTAGGCGGCCACATTATGCACCACAGGATGCGTCTCACTGCTCTGATCGAGACTCACGCAGCGTTCACACAGTTGCTGCAGGTCCTGAGCTTTGCCGTTGGCGCGCGACCAGCACCAGGCCGCTTGAATGGCGGCGCCCAGCGCGGCGGCTTCCGAGTGGTCGGTGCAGATCACCGGAGTGTTCATGATGTCGGCCACGATCTGCCGCCACACGGCACTTTTGGAGCCACCGCCGATCAGACGGATCTTTTCGCTTTTGATACCGCTGTCGCGTAACAGGTCGAGCCCGTAGCGAAGGCCGAAGGTAGTGCCTTCGACCACCGCACGGGACAGGTTGGCCTGGGTCAGATTGGTGCTGTCCAGCCCGACGATGCTGCCGGTAGCGTCGGGCAGGGCGGGCACGCGTTCGCCGTTCAGAAAGGGCAGCATCAGTACGCCTTCGGCACCGATCGGCGCGTGGGCGACCACCTGGTTGAAGCCGCCGATGTCGAGGGCGAACAACTCGCGAATGGCAGTCGTTGCGTTGGTCAGGTTCATCGTGCAGATCAGCGGCAACCAGCCGCCTGAGGATGAGCAGAACGTCGCGACCGACTCATGCTCACTGACCTGCGCCTCATCGGCGTAGGCATACACGGTGCCCGAAGAGCCCAGGCTCATGGTGATCAGCCCCGGCTGGATATTGCCTGTGCCGATCGCGCCCATCATGTTGTCGCCGCCGCCACTGGAGACCAGCGCGTCAGGGTTCAGGCCCAGCAGCCGGGCGACCTCAGCACGCAGTGCGCCCACCGGTTCATGGGCTTGCAACAGCTGTGGAAGTGCCTTGCCCAGGCGACCGCTCGGGTCGATGTGCGCGAGCAACGGCAGGTCCCACTCGCGAGTGCGCACGTTGAAGTAACCGGTGCCCGATGCGTCGCCAAACTCGGTGCAGCAGCGGCCGGTCAGCCAATAGTTGAGGTAGTCGTGGGGCAGCAGCACCTTGTCGATCCGCTCGAACAGATCCGGGTATTGCTCCTTGGTCCACAGCAGTTTCGACACGGTATAGCCTGGGGCAATGACCAGGCCAAGGCGTTGCAGCGAACCCTGCGCGCCGCCCAGAAAGTCCAGCAGGCGCTGGTTTTCCGGTGCCGACTCGGTATCGCACCACAGTTTGGCCGGGCGCAGTACCTGGCCTTGAGCATCGAGCAGCACCAGGCCATGTTGCTGGCCTGAGACCCCGATGCCCTGAATCTGCTGACCGGAAACGCCCGACGCTGCCAGTGCCTCGCGGGTCGCCTGTTGCAGGGCGTCCAGCCATTGCTGCACGTCCTGTTCACGGCGTCCGTTATGGTCGCTGATCAGGCTGTGCGGCGCCGAGCCTTCGCCCAGCACGGTGCCGCTTTCGGTGTCGAGCACCAGCACCTTGGTGCCCTGGGTCCCGCAATCGATTCCAAGAAACATGGGAATTCCCTCAGGCCTTGGCGGCCAAAAGTTTTTCCAGTGTGCCACTCACACCCAGTGTGCGGAGATCATTGAGGTTCTGCTCGAAGGCCGCCACGAATGCTGCGGATTTCGGAATGGCCGAGCCAAAGATTTCTTCCACTGCCAACAAGCGCTGAGTAATAAGCGTGTCATCAGCCACCAGCGCCTGACAGAACCCGGCACGCGGGTCAGGAATGGTGTAGGTCGTGCCGTTTTCGTCGACCCCCTTCAGATACAGCGCCCATGCAGCGACGACCAGCGAAGCGCGTTCGAGATTGCCCTGATCGACGATCAGACGATTGATCGTCGGAATGGTGAACTTGGGAAATTTCGACGATCCGTCCGAGCAGACCCGTTCCAGCTGGTCGGCAATCGCCTGGTTGGAAAAGCGCTCGATCAAGGTGTCCTTGTAACCTTCCAGATCGATACCTGGCACCGACGCCAGTTGCGGGGTCACGTCCAGGTCCATATAAGTGCGGATATAGCTCACGAACAGCGGGTCATTCATGGTTTCGTGGACAAAACGATAACCTTTCAGGAAGCCCAGGTAGGTCAATGCCAGATGACTGCCGTTAAGCAGTTTGATCTTCATCTCTTCATAGGGCGTCACGTCATCGGTGAACTGCACGCCGACTTTTTCCCACGCCGGGCGACCATTGACGAACTTGTCTTCCAGCACCCACTGCACGAACGGTTCGCAGACCACTGGCCAGGCATCGTCGATGTGCTTCTCGTCCGCCAGTTGCAGCCGGTGGGCTGCGCTGGTCATCGGTGTAATACGGTCGACCATCGCGTTGGGAAAACTGACGTTTTCCTTGATCCAGTCGTGCAGATCGGCATCGCGCAACGTGGCAAATGCCAGCAATGCCTTGCGAGTGACCGCGCCGTTGTGTGGCAGGTTATCGCAGGACATCAGGGTGAAGGCTGGCGTACCTTGCGCCCGGCGGCGGGCCAGTGCGGCGCAGAGGAAGCCGAAGACCGTCGTTGGCTGATCCGGGTTTGCCAGGTCGTGTTGAATCTGCGGCAGATGGGCCATGAACTGCCCGTTGCTGTCGTCGATGCAGTAACCGCCTTCGGTGATGGTCAGCGAGACGATGCGGATGTCCGGGCTGGCCAGTTTGTCGATCAGCGCCTGCGGGCTGTCGTCGGCCAGCAGCATGCCGCTGATCGAGGCGATAATGCGGGTTTTGGTGTCGGGTGTGTCACCCAGTTCATAGAGCGTGTACAGGTAGTCCTGTTGCGCCAGTGCATCGCGCACGACCTTGTCTTCAGGACGCAGGCCCACGCCGCAGATGCTCCATTCAAAGCCTTCGCCGCTGTTCATCAGCGCATCGGTATAAAACGCCTGATGCGCCCGGTGGAAGCCCCCGACGCCGATGTGGGCAATGCCCTGGCGAGTGCTCTCGACGGTGTAGGCGGGCACGGCAATGTCGGCGCCCAATCGGGACAGATTGTTTTTGTTCAGTTTCATGACGGGCTCTCCGGGACTCAGGCTGCGGCAGTCTGCAAGGCTTTGGCAATCACCAGACCTTGAGCGTCGAACAGGTGGCATTGGGCACTGTCGAGATGCAGGTTCAGCGTCTCGCCATACTGGCTGGCCAGATCGCCACGAATACGCATGGTCAGCGCTTCGCCCGAGCGGGTACGCACGTGACAGTACGTGTCACTGCCAAGACGTTCGCTGACGTCGGCAACCACCTGCAACTGGCAATCATCGCCTTGGGCAAGGTTCAGGTGTTCCGGGCGGATGCCCAGCGTTACCGCAGCGCCGACGCTCTGTCCTGCGCCATTGACCGGCAGGCTGATGCGCGTTCCGGCATCCAGCTCGACTTCGCAGCTGGCGCTGTCCACCCGGCTGATCGTGCCCTTGAGGAAGCCCATTTTCGGCGTGCCGAGAAAGCCGGCAACGAACAGGTTGGCCGGGTGGTGGTACAGCTCGAGCGGCGAGCCGACCTGCTCGACCTTGCCGCCATTGAGGACGACGACCTTGTCGGCCAAAGTCATGGCTTCCACCTGATCATGCGTCACGTAGATCATCGTGGCCTGTAACTCCTTGTGCAGGCGCGACAATTCCAGGCGGGTCTGCACGCGCAGCGCGGCGTCGAGGTTGGACAGCGGTTCGTCGAACAGGAAAATCTTCGGGTTGCGCACGATGGCCCGGCCAATCGCGACACGCTGGCGTTGCCCGCCGGACAGTTGTTTGGGCTTGCGCTCCAGCAGCGGTCCGAGCTCCAGAATACGTGCGGCTTCATCGACCTTCTTCTTGATCTCGGCCTTGTCACCGCCCGCCAGGTCCAGCGCGAACGACAGGTTCTTGCCGACGGTCATGTGCGGATACAGCGCATAGGTCTGGAACACCATGGCCAGGTCGCGCTTGGCCGGCGTGACCTGCGTGATGTCCCGGCCATCGAGCTCGATGGTTCCCGACGTCACTTCTTCAAGCCCGGCGATCAGCCGCAGCAGGGTGGATTTGCCGCAGCCCGAAGGCCCGACGAAGACCACGAACTCGCGGTCTTTCACCTCCAGGTCGATACCCTTGATGATCTGGTGACCGTCAAAGCCTTTTTGCAGATTACGGATGCTCAGGTTAGCCATGTTGGACTCCTTCTTGTTCTTTAGGCCGGGCTATTTGACAGCGCCGAACGACAGGCCGCGAACCAGTTGTTTCTGACTGATCCAGCCGAAAATCAGAATGGGTGCACAGGCCAGGGTCGAGACCGCTGACAGCTTGGCCCAGAACAACCCTTCAGGGCTGGAGTAGGAAGCGATCAAGGCCGTCAACGGCGCCGCGGCGGACGAGGTGAGGTTCAGCGACCAGAACGCTTCGTTCCAGCACAGGATCAGCGACAGCAACGCGGTGGAAGCCAGGCCGCCCTTGCAGATCGGCATCAGCACGCGAAAGATCTCCTGACGGGTACTGGCCCCGTCCAGCCGTGAGGCCTCGAGGATCTCGCCGGGGATATCCTTGAAGTAGGTGTAAATCATCCAGACCACGATCGGCAGGTTGATCAGCGTATAGATGATGATCAGCGCCAGCCGCGAATCGAGCAGGCCAAAGGTCTTGGCCAGCAGATAGATCGGCATCAGCACGCCCACCGGCGGCAGCATCTTGGTCGAGAGCATCCACAGCAGTGTGCTCTTGGTGCGCTTGGTCTCGAAAAACGCCATGGAATACGCCGCAGGAATCGCGATCAGCATGGCCAGCACCGTGGCGCTGAAGGAAATCAGCACCGAGTTCCAGGCAAAATGGAAGTAATCGCTGCGCTCCTGAATATGCAGGTAGTTTTCCAGCGTCGGCGTGAAGAACAGCTGTGGCGGTGTCGCGAACGCATCGATCTCGGTCTTGAAGCTGGTCAGGACCATCCAGAAGATCGGAAAGAACACCAGCGCAGCGATGATCCAGGACAGGGCCCCGAGCAGCAGGCTTTGCAGACGGCGTGATTGTTTGAGGGTCATCATGGCAAGGTCCTCATGACTTGTCGGTGAGGTTTTTGCCGATCATCCGGATCAGGATGATCGCCGCGATGTTGGCTATGACCACGGCAATCAGCCCGCCCGCCGAGGCCATGCCGACGTCGAACTGCAGCAGCGCCTGGATATAGATCAGGTAAGCCAGGTTGGTCGAGGCAAAGCCCGGCCCGCCGTTGGTCGTGGTGAAGATTTCAGCGAATACCGAAAGCAGGAAGATCGTTTCGATCATCACCACCACGGCAATCGGACGCGCCAGGTGCGGCAGGGTCAGGTGCCAGAAGATCGCCAGCGGACCTGCGCCGTCCAGCCGCGCTGCTTCTTTCTGCTCCTGATCCAGTGACTGCATGGCGGTCATCAGGATCAGAATGGCGAACGGCAGCCATTGCCAGGACACAATGATGATGATCGACAGCATCGGGTAATGGGCAAACCAGTCAATCGGTTCGGCGCCGAAGAACTTCCAGACCGCCGCAAGTACGCCGGACACCGGATGAAAGATCAGATTTTTCCAGATCAGCGCACTGACCGTGGGCATGATGAAGAACGGCGAGATCAACAGCACACGGACGATGCCGCGACCGAAAAACTCGCTGGCCTCCAGCAGCGCCGAAATCAGCACGCCGAAGATCACACTGATCGCCAGCACGCTGCCGACCAGCAGCAGGGTATTGCCGGCACCCGGCAAAAAGCCGCTGTCGGTCACGAAATACTGGAAGTTCTCCAAGCCGACGAATTCGTTTTCGCCAGGGGAGAGCAGGTTGTAGCGGATCAGCGAGAAGTAAATGGTCATGCCCAGCGGCACGATCATCCACACCAGCAGAAGCGCTACCGAAGGACTGACCAGAAACCAGCCCGGCTTGAATCGACGGTTTTTGAGCGGTTGCTGTTCGCCGGACAGGTCCGTGCGTTCAGGGGAGGCTGAGGTATTCATGGGGAGCTCCGAACCGGATTGCACCAGAGTTGTTGCGCAGTTGAGCGACAGGGCGAGAGCATTGGCTTTCGCCCTGGTGCGTGACAGTTACTTTTTCGGGTAACCCGCTCGTTTCATGTCGCGCGCGGTCGCGGTTTGCGCATTCTGCAAGGCCTGATCCACAGTGGACTGACCTATGAGCGCTGCGGAGAACTGCTGACCGACGCTGGTGCCGATGGCCTGGAACTCGGGAATGGTGACCAGTTGAATGCCGACGTAAGGCACGGGATCGCGTGTCGGGGCCTTGGGATTGGCTTTCTTGAGCGATTCCAGTGTGATGTTGGCAAACGGTGCAGCCTTTTTATACTCGTCGGTATAGGTCGAGGCGCGCGTGCCCGGCGGTACGTTGGATACACCGTCGGTATCGGCGACCAATTTGGCGTACTCTTTCGAGGTCGCCCACTGGGTGAACTCGGCAGCATCCTTGGTGTTCTTGGCGCTGGTCGGGATCGCCAGCGACCACGAGTAAAGCCACGATGAGCCCGTCTCGGTCACTTCATGCGGGGCGTAAGTAAAGCCGACGCTGTCGGCCACTTTGCTCTGCTTCTTGTCGGTCACGAACGAACCGGCAACGCTGGCGTCGACCCAGATGGCGCATTTGCCGCTGTTGAACAGCGCAAGGTTCTCGTTAAAACCGTTACTTGAGGCACCCGGCGGGCCGTATTTCTTCATGGTATTGACGTAGAAGTTCAGCGCATC
Source organism: Pseudomonas sp. P135 (assembly GCF_020312125.1). Taxonomy (NCBI): domain Bacteria; kingdom Pseudomonadati; phylum Pseudomonadota; class Gammaproteobacteria; order Pseudomonadales; family Pseudomonadaceae; genus Pseudomonas; species Pseudomonas sp. P135. Next base: position 261,165 of record NZ_JAGPYR010000005.1, on the reverse strand, counting down.
CTTCCATTCTGGCTGATCGAACTGTGGCGTCCACTGCTCATCGAACCAGCGTCCGCCATAGGCGTTGGCCAGCGTGGTGATCAGCGCCATGTTCTCGCCCCAGCCAGCCTTGCCGCGCAGACACAGGCCGTACTGTTCCTTGGGCTTGTCGGTCAATTTCTCGGCGAACCCGGCGATCTGGGTCCAGGTAGGGCGCTCGGGCATGGTCAGGCCTGCGGCCTTGAACAGGTCGGTGCGGTAGTAGGTGATCGAGGCTTCAGCATAGAACGGCAGGGCAAACAGTTTGTCGTCCACCGAAAGGCCGTCGCGTACTGATGGGAACACATCCTTCAGATCGTAGCTGTCAGGCAGGTCTTTCATTTCCTGCAGCCAGCCTTTCTGACCCCAGAGTGAGGCTTCGTACATGCCGATGGTCAGCACGTCGAACTGGCCGCCCTTGGTGGCGATGTCGGTGGTCAGGCGTTGACGCAGGACGTTCTCTTCCAGCACGACCCAGTTGAGCTTGATATCGGGGTGCTTTTCTTCGAAGGTCTTGGAGAGGCGTTGCATGCGAATCATGTCGCTGTTGTTGACCGTGGCGATGGTCACGGTCCCCGCGGTGGCACTGCCACTGAACACGAAACAGGTGCTGAGGACGGAACTGGCGAGCAGAAGTTTTGCTGAGTTCTTCATTGATCACTCCTCTTCCACGCCCAAAGGACTGCAGAAGGATGGTTATTGTTTTTTTCTCTTCCGGAGGTGAGGAAGATGTGCATTGATTACACCGGCGTTCGGTCTGAAAGACAAATCCTGCGCCGCACTCTGACTGATACTTTTTTGCACTCGGGTGGGAAAAGGCAACAGCGCCGAATCGCCCATAGGGCGGCTTCGACGCAACTCCAGCGTAGACGATGAGGGCGAGGGCGGGGCGAATCAGTACAGGTTTTGTTCGGTCAGACGCTGAACGGCGAGTCGGCGGTAGTGCGACGGAGTCATGCCCTTGAGTTGCTGAAAACGCCGATTGAAGTTGGAAATATTGTTGAATCCGGACTCGAAGCACACATCGGTGACCGGTTTGTCGCCGTCGGCGAGCAGTTCGCAGGATTTGCTGATACGCAGCCGGTTGACGAACTCCACGAAGCAGCGCCCGGTAGCCTGTTTGAACACCCGGGAAAAATAGGTCGGTTTCATGCCCAGATACTCGGCGACTTCCTCCAGCGGCAGCTCGCGGCCATAGTGGGCGAAAATATAATCCACCGCCCGGTTGGTGCGATCCACGCTGTGCTCGTCCGCCGTGTGGGCGACCGCCGTGCCTGACAGCAACTGGTAGTCGTCGCTGGCGGCGAGCAGTTCGAGCAGAATGAAGAAATGGCCCAGGCGAGTAATGCCTCGCGAGTCGGCGATTTTCTGCATCTGCTTCATGGCCTGACGAATCGTGCGTTTGCAGCGAAATTCGATGCCGTAGCGGGCGCGCTCCAATAACGGCGTCAGGGTCTTGAGCTCGGCAAACACCTGGTTGCCGCTTTCCAGCAGCTCATCGGTAAAGTTGACCAGCATGTCGCGCTTGGGCACCACTTCACCGTCGTCGATCTGGCTGATCCAGTTATGCGGCAGGTTGGGGCCGGTGAGAAACAGGCTGGCAGGATTGAAATTGCCGATGTAGTCGCCGACAAACACCTTGCCGGAGCTGGCGACGATCAGGTGCAGTTCATATTCCTTGTGGAAGTGCCAGCGCACCAGCGGGCAGGGGAAACCATGCTCGCGGTAGATGATCGACAGACCGTTGTGGTCGTCCATCAGTTCGTAGGAAGGGTCGGCGATTCTTGTTGTTTTATTCATTGGCGATGTCATGTTCATCTGTTGCCAAAAGAGTAATGTGCCTGATTTTTCAGTTCAATGCCCGGTCATTGGCAAAAATCGCCTACGATCAGGCCTCTGCACAGAGGAGGCGTTGACCGATGAAACAGATCCTGCTGATCGGCATGGGGGCCGGGGATCCCGAACAGATCACCCTGCAGGCCGTTGCGGCCCTGAACCGTGCAGAGGTGATCTTCATCCTCGACAAGGGCTACGTCGACGATCAGTTGCTGAGGCTGCGCAAAGAGCTCTGTCAGCGCTATATCACTCATCAACGCTACCGTCTGGTGCAAGTCCAGGACCCTCGACGTGAAGATGATCCAGAGGCCTACGAGCGCGGCATCGAGGGGTGGCACGAACAGCGCGCGGTACTGTTCGAGCGGCTGTTGACCGATGAACTTGACGTGGATCAGGTCGGCGCGTTTCTGGTCTGGGGCGACCCGTCGCTCTACGACAGTACGATGCGCATCCTTGACCAGGTTCTGGCGCGGGGTAAGGAGGCTTTCGAGTATCAGGTGATACCCGGTATCACCAGCGTCCAGAGTCTGGTCGCGCGGCACCGCATCCCGCTCAATCGCATTGGCGAGTCGATTCTTGTCACCACCGGCCGACGCATGGCGACAGCTCCGCTGCAGCACCCCGGCAACGTCGTGGTGATGCTCGACGCGCACTGCACATTCGAGCGTTATACGGGGCAGGGGCTGGACATCTATTGGGGCGCGTACCTGGGCACGCCGGACGAGATACTGGTGGCCGGACGGCTGGATGATGTCTGCGAGCAGATCAAGCGCCTGCGCAGTGAGGCACGCGAGCGCAAGGGGTGGATCATGGATACCTATTTGCTGCGCAAACCGGCCTAAGCCGGTTTTTCATCCTTGTTGCGATTCTTCGCTTCGATCCACTGCGCCATGTATTTGGTGCTCTTGTGGTGATGGTGCCGCAGCATGGCGCCGGTGAAGTTCGCCAGTCGATGCTCCGTCAGTCCGTTGCGAAGGGTCTCGATGCGCTCGATCAGGCTCGCACAGTGCTGCCGATGCTGGAAGCGTGCCTGCAGCAACGCCTGACCCGCTTGTTGCGCTTCAAGCCAGAGGTTCTGGTCCTGATACAGCCTGACCGCAGCGCCAGCGATTTCCGCAGGGTTATCGGCAATGATGCCGGGCCACGGCAGCCCGCCGCTCATGGCTTCCGCACCCACCGGCGTCGTGACTGACGGCGTTCCGCAGAGCATCGCGTCCATCAGCTTGCCCTTGATGCCGGCCCCGAAGCGCAATGGCGCGAGGCACACCCGCGCGTTGGACATGACCTCCAGCGCATCCTCGGCCCAGTGCTTCACATGAAAGCCCTGAGCGGCATTGTGCAGCGCCGAGGCCTTGGGTGGCGTATAGGCGCCATAAATGTGTAGCTGGGCTTCGGGCAGTTGCTGGCGAATCAGCGGCCAGATAACGGTTTTCATCCACAGCACGGCATCCCAGTTGGGCGCATGGCGGAAGTTGCCGATGCTGAGGAAGTGCGCACGCTGTACAAAAGGCCGGAAGCTGTCGGGAATACCGTCGATCATCAACGGGCACCAGTGCAGCAGCGCCGCGGGCAGGCCGAAAGGGCCGCTCAACAGCGCGATTTCGACATCCGACGTCATCAGGTTGAGGTCGCAGCGATACAACGAAGCAATTTCGCGCTGCGCCAGATCACTGGAGGCTATTTGCCGGAAAAGCTGCGGCGCTGAAACGTCGGCGCTGCCCGGCCCGGCCGCGGCGCAATCGCTGTTCAGCGAGTCCTTCAGCAACTGATGGCGTGCGTGGCGCAGGCTCTGGAAATCCGACGTCTCCAGCATCCGCAGTGCGTCAGGACACTGCTGCTCGACCCGCCAGCCGAACTGCTCCTCGATCATGAACTGATCGAAGAGCACCACATCAGGCTGCAATTGGCTGACAAATACATCAAAACTGCTGTCGTTGAGCGTGATGTGCACTTCACTGATGCCCAGACTGAGCAGATCGGCGCGATGCTCGCCCTCGGTGGCAGGGCTGGCAAAGGTGATCTGCCAGTCCTGCTCCAGAAAGCATTGAATCAGTTGCATCATGTGCCCGCTGGCGGCCGAAGATCGCGGCTCGGGCCATACGTAGCCGATGATCAACAGGCGGGTGCTGGCAGGCTTATCGGTGCGGTTGAAGGCAGCGTCGATGTCAGTCAAGGCTGTTTCCAAGAATGCTTTTTACCTTGTCGCGCAACTGGTCGATGGAGAACGGCTTGCCGATCGAGTGCATGCCTGGCGGCACGTCGATATTTTCCGAGTAACCGCTGGCGAACAGCACGGGCAATTGCGGGCGAAGTTCGATGACCTTTTTGGCCAGTGCAGTGCCTTTCATGTCAGGCAGCCCCTGGTCAGTCATCAACAGGTCGATGTGATTGGAATCGTCTGCAACAAAGGTGAGTGCCGACGTAGCGTCCTCGGCTTCCAGTACCTTGTATTCCAGCTCTTCGAGCACGTCGACAATCAGCATGCGCACAATGGCGTCGTCTTCGACCACGAGAATGGTGCGGGCTGTGTCGGGCATGGTTGACTCCTTAAACCTGAATAATGGTGATAGCGCAGACGGTGTGGAGTTTCGCGCATCCTTTCCCCTCGACTCAGGGTAACCGAGCGAGGGCCTGTCCGCTGTCGATACAGTCCCTGTATCAGTAAATAAAAACCGTGTGGAAGTTCAATCGAGGCACAAATACCGTAAATCGCGAGGGCGACTCACGGGTTGGCGTCATTAATGAATACCGGCGTGAGCTTATCGCCCATTTATGTGTGAAATTTCAATCCTCTATGTCAGAAATAAGAGTGTTTTCTGTAGGTTTACGGCAAACTCTACGGTTTTGATCCATTGGTCAGGGATATTTCATGAATCGGACGTCTGTTGTCGATGAACAACGCTTTCGAAAATTGCTGGGACGTAACGTTGGCTTGCCACTGGGTGTCGGTGTACTGAGTGCAGTTTTCTTCATTCTGCTGATCAGTTATCTGCTCACTGCAATACAGTGGGTCGAGCACACTGACCGGGTGATCAACAACACCAACCGCTCAATGAAACTGTCGATAGACATGGAAACCGGCATGCGCGGTTTTCTGTTGACGGGGGATCAGCATTTTCTCGACCCCTATGAGGTCGCCAAGCCGCTGTTGCTCGCCGAGCTGCAGGGGCTGGAGAAACTGGTAGACGACAACCCCACGCAACTGGATCGGTTCAGACGTCTGTCCACACTGCAGCAGGAGTGGAATGCGTTCGCCCAGGAGATGATCACGTTGCGGCGCACCAACGGCGATTATCAGACGCCGGTACTGGCCGGACGTGGCAAGCGAATCACCGATCAGATCCGTACTGAATATGATCAGGCGGTGGAAATGGAGCAGCAACTTCGTCTGACCCGCAATGCGGAAGTCACGCGCAGTACCATCCTTTCCGTCACCCTTTATCTGATATTCGTGGTGGTCGTCAGCGCAATTCTGGCCTATATCGGTCGCAGGGATCTGCTGTCGCTGTCGAATACCTACAGCGAAAACCTCAGGCTTCAGGAAATCAATTCCGAGCGTCTGCAGAAAGTGGCCTGGCTGCGCAATGGCCAGAGCGAGCTGGCTGAGCAGGTTCTGGGGCAACTGACGCTGAGCATGCTGGGCCGCAATATCCTCCAGTTCCTGACCCAATACCTGGGCGCGTCGGTGGCGGCGGTCTACATTCGCCAGGACCACGGCGGCCTCACACGGGCTGCCTCGTATGGCTTCTCCCGCGAACAGGAGCAGCAGGATCAGACCATTCACAGTGATGAAGGCATTGTCGGGCAGGCCGCCCAGCAGGACCGCATCATTACCCTGGATGAACTGCCGGATAATTACTTCAAGGTTGCGTCCGGCCTGGGCGAGGGCTCGCCGCGCAGCGTGGTGGTGGTGCCAACCAGCAATGACGATCAGGTCAACGGCGTGATCGAACTGGGTTTTCTGCGCGCCCTGACCGAGCGGGACATCGAGTTCCTTGAGCTGGTGGCGGACAACGTCGGCACGTCCATCGAAGCCGCCCGTTATCGCCAGCGTCTGCAGGAGGTGCTGGCCGAGACCCAGCAGCTCAACGAAGAGCTGCAGGTGCAGCAGGAAGAACTGCGCACCGCCAACGAAGAGCTGGAGGAGCAGTCGCGCATCCTCAAGGAATCCCAGGCTCATCTGGAGACCCAGCAGGCCGAACTTGAGCAGACCAACGAGCAGTTGGCCGACCAGAGTCAAGCGCTGGCCGAGCAGCGCGATGCGCTGGATCGCAACAACGAAGAACTGAATATCGCCCAGGCCGAGTTGCAGGCGCGGGCGGACGAGCTGCAGCGTGCCAGCAAGTACAAGTCCGAGTTCCTCGCCAATATGTCCCACGAGTTGCGCACGCCGCTCAACAGCTCGCTGATCCTCGCCAAGCTGCTGGCCGAGAACCCGGGCGAAAACCTCACCGCCGAACAGGTCAAGTTTGCCGAGTCGATCTATTCGGCAGGTAATGACCTGCTGAATCTGATCAACGACATTCTGGATATTTCCAAGGTCGAAGCCGGCAAGCTGGAAATGCGTCCGGAAAACAGCAGCGTGTCCCGTCTGGTTGAAGGTCTGCGGACACTCTTCCAGCCGCTCGCCGCCGAGAAGAAACTGGCGTTTACCGTCGACATCCAGGCCGGTGCGCCCACCATGCTGTTCACGGATCGCCAGCGCCTTGAGCAGATCCTCAAGAACCTGCTGTCCAACGCGATCAAGTTCACCGAGGCCGGCTCGGTCAGCATGGTCGTCTCGCGCCAGCCAGGCGCCGGTATCGCGTTCATTGTGCGTGACTCGGGCATCGGCATCGCCGAGGAGCATCAGCAGGGTATTTTCGAAGCGTTCCGTCAGGCAGACGGCACCACCAACCGACGTTATGGCGGTACCGGCTTGGGGCTGTCGATTTCACGAGATCTGGCGGCATTACTGGGCGGATCGATCAGTGTCACCAGCGCACCGGGGCAGGGCAGTATTTTCAGCCTGGTGCTGCCGGAGCATTACGTCGAGCAAGACGATCGCGAGCCGGGCAGCGATCTGCCGATCGTGTCAGCGCCTGCTGCGCTACAGCCGTATGCCCCTGTGCTTCCGGTCATTGCGCAGCCCGTTCCGGCACCCGTGCCGATGGATACGCCGGTGCCGGTATTTGACGACGACCGTGACAAGGCACCTTTCCAGCGGCGCTGCATCCTGGTGATCGAAGATGAAGTGCGATTCGCCCAGATTCTCTACGACCTGGCCCATGAGCTGGGTTACGACTGTCTGGTGGCGCATGCTGCCGACGATGGCTTCAATCTGGCATCCCGTTATACGCCGGATGCGATCCTGCTGGACATGCGCCTGCCGGACCATTCGGGCCTGACCGTGCTGCAACGTCTCAAGGAGCTGGCGCCCACCCGGCACATTCCCGTGCACGTGATCTCGGTCGAAGATCGTCAGGAAGCCGCATTGCACATGGGCGCCATTGGCTACGCGGTCAAGCCGACCACACGCGAAGAGCTCAAGGACGTGTTCGCCAAGCTGGAGGCCAAGCTGACGCAGAAGGTCAAGCGTATCCTGCTGGTCGAGGACGACGCGCTGCAGCGTGACAGCATCGCGCGCCTGATCGGTGACGATGATATTGAAATCACGGCGGTAGGCTTCGCCCAGGAGGCGCTGGACCTGCTGCGCGATCATGTCTATGACTGCATGATCATCGACCTGAAGCTGCCGGACATGCTCGGCAATGAGTTGCTCAAGCGCATGTCGATGGAAGACATCTGCGCCTTCCCGCCGGTCATCGTCTATACCGGCCGCAACATGACCCGCGATGAAGAAGCCGAGCTGATGAAGTATTCGCGTTCGATCATCATCAAGGGCGCGCGCTCGCCGGAAAGGCTGCTCGATGAGGTGACGCTGTTTCTGCACAAGGTCGAATCGCAACTGTCCAACGAGCGACAAAAGATGCTCAAGACCGCGCGTAGCCGTGACAAGGTCTTCGAGGCGCGCAAGATCCTCGTGGTCGACGACGATGTGCGCAATATCTTCGCGCTGACCAGCGCTCTGGAACATAAAGGCGCGGTGGTGGAAATCGCCCGCAATGGTCTGGAGGCGATTGCCAGGCTTAACGAGGTAGAAGACATCGATCTGGTCCTGATGGATGTGATGATGCCTGAGATGGACGGCTATGAAGCGACCATCGAGATTCGCAAGGATCCGCGCTGGCGCAAACTGCCGATCATCGCCGTCACGGCCAAGGCCATGAAAGATGATCAGGAACGCTGCCTGCAAGCGGGTTCCAACGATTACCTGGCCAAGCCCATTGATCTGGACCGTCTGTTTTCGCTGATTCGCGTCTGGCTGCCGAAGATGGAGCGTATCTGAATGAGGGCTCAATGTAGAGGCGTCTGCGATGACAAGCCCGGACCGCACCATGCACCGTGATCGAAGCATGGATATCGAGCTGCGCCTGCTGATCGAGGCGATTTACCTTCAATACAGCTACGACTTTCGTGATTACTCCGGCGCTTCGGTCAAGCGTCGCGTGATCCATGCGCTGCGTCAGTTCGATTGTGCGACCATCTCCGCCCTGCAGGAACGTGTGCTCCACGATCCTGCAGCATTCATGCAACTGCTGCAGATTCTCACGATTCCGGTCAGTGAGATGTTCCGTGACCCGTCGCATTTTCTGGCAATCCGCAACGAGGTCGTGCCGGTACTGCGCACCTACCCATCACTCAAGGTGTGGATTGCCGGTTGCAGCACGGGCGAGGAGGTCTATTCCACGGCTATTCTGTTGCGCGAGGAGGGGCTGTTGGAGCGGACCATCATCTATGCGACCGATATCAACCCCAGCTCGCTGGAAAAGGCCAAGCAGGGCATCTTCTCCATGGACAACGTGCGGGCCTATGCCGAGAACTATCGGAAGGCGGGAGGGCAGCGCGATTTTGCCGAGTACTACACGTCTGCCTATGACTATGCGATCTTCGACAAGACGCTGTGCGAGAACGTCACGTTTGCCGATCACAGTCTGGCCACAGATAGTGTATTCTCCGAAACGCAATTTATTTCTTGTCGTAACGTACTGATTTATTTCAACAAAAAGCTTCAGGATCGAGCGTTCGGGCTGTTTCATGATTCGTTGTGCCATCGTGGCTTTCTGGCGTTGGGCAGCAAGGAAACCCTGGATTTCTCCGCCTACGGTGGCGCCTTCGAGGCGCTGGTGAAGCCCGAGCGGATTTACCGGAAATTATGAAAATCACGTTTGGCGATGACACGCTCAGCCACCCGTTGCCCGTGGTCGATGCCATTGTCGTCGGCGCCTCGGCGGGCGGCGTGGAGGCGCTGCTGAAAATATTCAGCGGCCTGCGCAAGGGGTTTACGTTACCAATCCTGATGGTCCTGCATTTGCCTGATGACCGGCTCAGCCAGTTGGCCAATGTGTTTCAGAACCGGCTGGCGATTCCGGTCAAGGAAGCCGACGACAAGGAGGGCATCGTGCCCGGCACTTTGTACGTTGCGCCAGCGGGCTATCATGTTTCGGTGGAGTCTGACTTTTCCCTGTCATTGAGTCAGGAGGACAGGGTGTTTTATTCGAGGCCCAGTATCGACATTCTGTTCGGTTCGGCCGCTGATGCCTATGGGCCGAGACTGGCTGGCGTGCTGTTGACCGGCGCCAACAATGACGGCGCGAACGGATTGCTGCAGATCAAGAAGTATGGTGGTTTCACGGTGATTCAGGACCCGTCGCAGGCTCAGGCTTCTACCATGCCTGAAGCTGGCCTGGCGCTGCACTCGCCCGATTACCTCCTTTCCCTGAACGATATTGGCCGCTTGCTGGTCGAGCTGGAACGAAGCGCATGTTAAGTGAAATTCAGGCAAAACTGCTCATCGTTGACGATTTGCCGGAAAACCTGCTGGCGCTCGAAGCGCTGATCAAGCGCGGTGATCGAATCGTCTACAAGGCGCTGTCTGCGGACGAAGCGCTGTCACTGTTGCTGCAGCACGAATTCGCCATGGCCATCCTCGACGTTCAGATGCCCGGAATGAACGGCTTCGAACTGGCCGAGCTGATGCGCAGCACGGAAAAGACCAAAAGCATTCCAATTGTCTTCGTCAGTGCTGCCGGCCGCGAGCTGAATTACGCCTTCAAGGGCTATGAAAGCGGTGCCGTGGATTTTCTGCACAAGCCGCTGGATATTCACGCGGTGAAGAGCAAGGTCAACGTGTTCGTCGATCTTTACCGACAGCGCAAGGCCATGAAAATACAGGTCGAGGAGCTTGAGCGCAGTCGTCAGGAGCAGGAAGCCCTGCTCAAGCGTCTGCAGTCGACCCAGGGCGAGCTGGAACACGCGATTCGCATGCGGGACGACTTCATGTCCATCGTGTCCCACGAGGTGCGCACGCCGCTCAACGGCCTGATTCTGGAAACCCAGCTGCGCAAGCTGCACCTGGCCAAGGACAATGCGGCGGCGTTTACCATGGAGAAGCTGCGCGCGATGGTCGATCGCGACGAGCGACAGATTCAGAGCCTCATCCGCCTGATCGAAGACATGCTCGACGTATCAAGGATCCGTACTGGCAAGCTGTCGATCAGACCGAGCCCGTTCGACCTGAGCGAACTGGTCACGCAACTGCTGGAGAGCTTTGCCGCGCAGATCGCCGCCGCCAATTCCACCATCACCCGGTTCGCCGAACAGCCGGTGATCGGTGTCTGGGACGAATTCCGTATCGAGCAGGTGGTTGCCAACCTGCTGACCAACGCGCTGCGCTACGGTGCGCGAAAGCCGATTGAAGTGCATGTGTACAGCAAGGACAGCGAGGCTTTCATCGAAGTCAGGGATCGAGGTATTGGCATTACGGCCGAAAACCAGAAGCGCATCTTTCAGCAGTTCGAGCGGGTGTCGAGCAATCACGCTGTTGCCGGGTTGGGTCTTGGGTTGTTCATTTCCGATCAGATCGTCATGGCGCACGGCGGTCGCATCGAGGTGGAAAGTGAAGAGGGCAAGGGTTCTGTGTTTCGTATCTGCCTGCCTCTGTAAGGTCGCCGCCACCGGCAATAAAGTTTAATCACAGGTTGGCGCAACCTCCCATGCGTGCCGTGGTCGTAATGGCAGCTATTTATAAGATCAAAGGCAGTTCAATGAGCGCTGATGCAGAAAACGTCGTACTAATCGTCGAAGACGAGCCCCTGATCCTGATGCTTCTGGCCGATTATCTGTCGAATGAGGGTTATCGTGTCCTGAAAGCCCAGAACGGCGAGCAGGCTTTCGAGATTCTGGCGACCAAACCCCATCTCGACCTGATGATTACCGATTATCGGCTGCCGGGCGGCGTTTCGGGCGTCCAGATTGCCGAGCCTGCGATCATGCTGCGGCCTGAGTTGAAGGTGATTTTCATCAGCGGTTACCCGGCGGAGATACTCGACTCGGGCAGCCCGATTGCGCTGAAGGCGCCCATTCTTGCCAAACCCTTCACCATGGACACCTTGCATACCCAGATTCAGAAGCTGCTGGCTTGATGGCGAATGAGCGGGCAACCGGACAAGTCTGCGCTACCTGAAGCCTGAGCATTGCTCAGGCTTCAATCATTTCCCGTACTTTTGAAGTCAGGTGATCGAACGCAAAGGGTTTGGTGATCAATTGCATCCCTGTGTCCAGAAAACCTCCGCGCACCGCCGCATGTTCTGCATAACCGGTGATGAACAGCACCTTGAGTTCCGGTCGCAGTTGCCTGGCGATTTCCGCCAGCTGCCTGCCGTTCATGCCTGGCAGGCCTACATCGCTGATCAATAGATCGATGCGCCGTCCGGATTCCAGGATCGGCACGGCATCCGTCGCTTCGCCAGCCTCGATAAACGTGTAGCCCAGCTCGCCGAGCACTTCACTGACCAGTGCCCGCACGGCGGGGTCGTCTTCGACGATCAACACCGTCTCGCCATTCTCGGCATAAACCGCATTGCTCTGGAAGCTTTGCTCTGTTTCGTTCGCCAGCCCGCTAAAGCGCGGCAGAAACAGTTGTACGGTAGTGCCGACGCCGACCTCGCTCTTGATCAGGACGTGGCCATGCGATTGTTTGCTGAAGCCGTAAATCATCGAAAGACCCAGGCCCGTGCCCTGGCCGATGGGTTTGGTGGTGAAGAAGGGGTCGAAAGCGCGGCTGATGACAGTCTCAGGCATGCCACAGCCATTGTCGCTGACGCTCAGTACGACATAGTCACCCGGCAACAGGTTCTCATGGGCATTGGTGAAGGATCTGTCCAGTTGCTGATTGAAGGTCTCGACCACCAGCGTACCACCGTCAGGCATGGCGTCGCGGGCGTTGAGCACCAGGTTGAGCAGGGCACTCTCCAGTTGGTTGGGGTCGGCTTCTGCGGTCCAAAGATCGTGTGCCAGACGCAACTGCAGGTGAATGCTCTCGTTGACGCTGCGCTGCAGCAGTTCGTCCATGGCATTGACAAGATGATTCATCTCGACCGGCTTGGAGTCCAGCGACTGACGCCGTGAGAAGGCCAGCAGGCGATGGGTCAGGGCGGCAGCGCGGTTTGCCGACGTCACACCCAGGTCAATAAGGCTGTTCAGGTCCTCAGTGCGCCCACGTGCCAGCCGCCGCCTTATCAATTCCAGACTGCCGATGATCCCGGTCAGCATGTTGTTGAAGTCATGGGCAATCCCGCCGGTCAACTGGCCGACCGCTTCCATTTTCTGTGACTGGCGGAGAATCTCCTCTTTGTGACGCAGCTGCGAGGTTCGCTCTTCAACCTGTTGCTCAAGTGTTTCGTTGAGACGACGCAATTGCGACTCGGCCTGCTTGCGCTCGGTGATGTCAGACGTCACGCCCGCCAGTGAGCCGACCATGCCGTTCTTGCTGCGAGTGGCGCGGGCGCGTACATCCACCCAGTTGAGCGAACCGTCCGGCCAGACATTACGGTACTCGATGATCAGGTCGACACCGGTGTCCAGGCTGCGCTGCAACGCCGATTGCATTCTGGGCTGGTCTTCGAAATAAACGGCGGCCAGCCAGTCGTCGTAGTCGAGCGTGTTCTGCTCGTCGCGGCCGTAGTGACTTTTGGTGATGTTCGAGCAGGTCAGCTTGAGGTCTTCCGCCTCCAGTACCCATGAGCCCAGCCTGCCGGCCATCAGTGCATTCTGCAGGCGGCCTTCGCTTTCGTGCAGGTCCTCCATGCGTGCCCGGGCTTCATACTGACGTCTTCGACCGCGCACTGCCGTCATCACCAGGCTGACCAGCGTCACCGGATGGAAAGGGCGTTCGAGAAAGGTCACGTTACCCAGCAGGCTGCCCGTGCGCGCAGGCGGGGTGTGATCCGGTCCGCCGTGATGGGTCAGCAAGACGATAGGCAAGTCCGACCAGGGCGGCTGGCGACCGAGGAGTTCGAGCAACGGGGTCATATCTGCGTTGCGCAGTGCCTCGTCAGCGATGATCGCCAGGCCGGCCCCCATACCCAACTCTCTGACCAGCTCGGACACATCACGGGCTACCGTTGCCGGGTAACCCGCTTCGTCGAGAATGCGCAGAGCGATCTGACTGTCCCGCCCGCGTGGGGCGAGAATGATCGCGCGCTCTGACGACAGGCCTGGAGTACTCAAAGGTCGTCATCCTCAAGCAGCGGTTTCTTGTCGCCCATGTACGACGGCACACCGCGCAGTACGCCCTGAAAGGCCTGCAATGGTTCGCCGATTTTCAATCCGTTGGAACTGATGCGGTACTCGCGGATAGTGGACTCGTGAGTACCGGTACGCTTCTTGATGATCGATATCGCTCGGCGTACCTGGCCCAATGCTTCGAAGTAGCGCAACAGAATCACGCTGTCGGCAAGGTAGGTAATGTCCACCGGCGAGCGCATATCGCCCACCAGTCCGTGCTGCGCAACGGTCATGAAGGTCGAGGCGCCCTGGCGGTTGAGGTAGAGCAGCAGCTCGTGCATGTGCAGAACCAGCGCGCTTTCTTCCGGCATCGCAGCCTGATAGCCGTTGATGCTGTCGATGACAACGGTCTTTATCTGCTTTTTATCCACCGCGCGTCTTACGCGGTGTGCAAATTCACCAGGGGACAACTCTGCGGCGTCGATCTGTTCGATCACCAGATTGCCGGTTTCCTGCAGCGCACGCAGGTCGATCCCCAGTTTGAGCATGCGCTCAAACAGCAGGCCCATTTCCTCATCGAATATGAACAGGCCAACACGCTCGCCGCGTGCGACCGCCTGCACGGCGAAAACCAGCGAGATGAGCGATTTCCCGGTCCCGGCCGGGCCGAGAATCAAGGTGCTGGAGCCGCCTTCGATGCCGCCGCCCAGCAGATTGTCCAATTCCGGGATGCCGCTGCTCAATTGGGAGCGCGAGTAGTTGGAGCGGTGTTCCGCCGCCACCAGGCGCGGAAAGACGTGAATACCGTTCTCGGCAATGGTGAAGTCGTGAAAACCGCCGCGGTACTTCTGGCCACGATACTTGACGATTTTCAGGCGCCTGCGCTCGGCACCGTAAGTAGGTGTCAGTGCCTCAAGGCGAATAACGCCGTGGGCGACACTGTGCACAGTCTTGTCCAGCGCCTCGGTGGTCAGGTCATCAAGCAGCAGCACCGTCGCGTTGTAGCGGGTGAAATAATGCTTGATAGCCAGAATCTGCCGTCTGTAACGCAGCGAACTCTGCGCCAGAAGACGGATTTCCGAGAGGCTGTCGATCACCACGCGAGTGGGTTTGACGCGCTCGACCACCTCGAATATCTGCCGCGTCGCCTCACCCAGCTCCAGGTCCGAGGAGTAGAGCAGACTCTGGTGATGATCGGCATCGAGCAGGCTTTCGGGCGGCGTCAGTTCGAAGATATTGATATGTTCGTCGAGTTCCCAGCCGTGCGAGGCGGCACCCGAGCGCAACTCGCTTTCAGTCTCGGACAGGGTGATGTAAAGGGATATTTCGCCCGCTGCCGCTCCGGCCTGCAGAAATTGCAGGGCCACGGTTGTCTTGCCGGTTCCGGGTTCTCCCTCGAGAAGAAACACATGACTGCGTGAAAGACCCCCTGCAAGGATGTCGTCCAGGCCCTCAATGCCGGTTGCCGCTTTTGACGTATTCAAGTATCGCCCTCTGATAACCGTACAGGTTTTGTTGCTACTGATTACTGGACCTTCGCCTGATGCGACCGTTCCCCCTATTTGAGGGGGACAGCGATATCGAATATAGCCGGGCGGGTGATTTTCGCGTCCGGCAAATGTCACTTCAGTCCGGTTCCGGTGTGCCTGTTGCAGTTGTTATAGTCCTGCGCCTGAACACCCAACCTGCCTGAGGATCACGTCGTGACCGATTATCAAAGTTTCCGGGTCGATCTGGCCGACAGCATTGCTCACGTACAAATCAACCGGCCCGAAAAACTCAACGCAATGAACGAGTCGTTCTGGACGGAGATAATCGCCATTTTCGACTGGATAGAGCGTACCGACGAGGTGCGCGTCGTGATTCTCAGCGGGGCAGGCAAGCATTTTTCGTCAGGCATCGATCTGGCGCTGCTGGCCTCGGTCGCCAGCCAGATGGGCAAGGATGCCGGGCGTAATGCCCGCCTGTTGCGGCGCAAGATCCGTGACATGCAGGCTTCGTTCACTGCCGTGGACAATTGCCGGAAACCGGTTCTCGCTGCCATTCACGGCTATTGCCTGGGCGGTGCCATCGACCTGATTTCTGCGTGTGACATGCGTTACGCGGCCGCCGACGCGCAGTTCGCCATTCGCGAGATCGACATGGGCATGGCCGCTGATGTCGGCACGCTGCAACGGCTGCCAAGGATCATCGGTGATGGTGTGTTGCGCGAACTGGCCTACACCGGGCGTACCGTCGGCGCTGAAGAGGCGCAACGCATCGGGCTGGTCAATCGCACCTTCGATGACGCGGACGGTCTGTTGCAGGGTGTCCTGGCGGTGGCTCGGGAAATAGCCGGAAAATCGCCCATCGCCATCGAAGGCACCAAGCAAATGATCAGCTACATGCGTGATCACAGAGTGGCAGACGGTCTCGAACACGTTGCCATCTGGAACGCAGCCATGCTGCAATCACCTGACCTGAAGCTGGCGATGGCTGCGCAGATGAGCAAGTACAAGCCAGTCTTTGATAATTGATACATGACAAGGCTCGAGTTTGAGCGAAGGAGTTTCTAATGTCGCGCCCGGAGCGTTGGACAACTGCAGTTCTGGATGTCGAGGCCCCTGGCGGTTTGGCTGTGGTTCAGGGGGATCAGGGTTTTTTGCTGGACGCCAATGGGGTGATGTTCCCCAGGGGCTGGTTAGCCGGGCAGGACCTGCCGGTGCAGAGCGAGCACGGCATCGGTTATTTCGAGGGTGAGCCTGTCTACTTGCTGGTGCTTGAGCGCTCGGTTGCCGTTGAGGGCTGCGCCTGGCAAGGCTTGCGTCAGTTCATGCTGGAAGGCGATTTCGCTGTCTTCCAGATGCTCGGCTACGCCGCGCAGGTCAGCACATGGGCCAGGGAACACCGTTTCTGCGGTGCCTGCGGTCGTGCGACGGTGCAGATTCGCGGAGAGCGGGCGATGTTCTGCGAACATGACAACCTGCGGCTGTACCCGCGTATTTCGCCGAGCATGATTGTGCTGGTTACCCGCGGCGATGAAATCCTGCTGGCCCGCTCACCGCGGTTTGTCACCGGCATGTACAGCGCACTGGCCGGGTTCGTGGAGCCGGGTGAGTCTGCTGAAGACTGCGTACACCGCGAGGTGATGGAAGAGGTGCAGGTGCGCATCAAGAACCTCAAGTACCGGGGCAGCCAGTGCTGGCCGTTCCCGCACTCGATGATGCTCGGGTTTCATGCCGAATACGAAAGCGGCGAAATCGTGCCCCAGGCAGAAGAAATCGAAGACGCACGCTGGTTTCATGTCGATGACCTGCCGCCGTTACCGGCCAATCGGTCGATTGCCCGTTACCTTATCGAGGCGTATCTGGCCGAGCGGTCAGGCGCCCCCGAACCAGTGCTGCCAGGCTAGGCGTACGGTCAGGCCCAGCACCACAGTGATGAACACCGGGCGGATGAATTTGGCTCCGCCCTTGATCGCGGTGCCTGCACCGAAGTAGGCACCGAGCATTACCGCAAGGCCCATGCTCAGGCCGATGATGTAATCCACCTGGCCCGAGAAGATGAACACCGACAATGCCACGGCATTGCTGACGAAGTTCATGCTGCGTGCGACGCCGCTGGCCTTGACCAGGTCTACTGGATAGAGCAGCAGGGTGCTGACGGTCCAGAAGGCACCGGTGCCCGGACCGGCAACACCGTCGTAGAAGCCTAGGCCCAGCCCCTGCGGCAACTGCCATTTCTTCCTGATCGGCGCGTTGCTGTCCAGGGGCGCCTTGGGCGTGCCGCCAAACAACAAGTACAGCCCGCAACCGAACACAATCACCGGCAACATCTGGTTCAGCCACTCGGCTGGCAGGTAATGAGCGATCACCGCGCCCAGTGCAGCGCCGACGGCGGTGCCGACCACTGCATGCAGCCATTGGCGTGGATCAAACAGCTTGCGACGGTAGAAGGTGAAACTGGCCGTCGCTGAACCAAAGGTCGAACTGAGCTTGTTGGTGCCCAGCACCAGATGCGGCGGCAGGCCGGCGGTCATCAGCGCAGGGGTCGTCAGCAGACCGCCACCGCCGGCGATGGCATCTATGAATCCCGCTATGAAAGCAACTACGGCAAGAATGGCGAGGGTGGTCAGGTCGACGCTGAGTTCAAAGGGCATGGTGGCAGAGGGCTTATGGGAGGACGGCAAAGGGGCAGAATGGCTGCCCGAACGTGGCGCATTCTACCCCTTGTGCAGCGCTTGCAGGAAGTCAGATGTCGGTGAGCGCGACCCAGCGCTGCTCGGCAGCGGCCACGCGAATGGCCGTCGCCAGACGCTCGATTTGCCACGCTTCCTCGAAGTCCGGGCCACGGCTGCGCTGACCGCATACGGCCTGGATGAGCGCTTGTACTTCGAGCGCCTTGAGCTCGTTGTAGCCCAGCTGATGGCCGGGAGCCGGGCAGAATGCGGCGTAACCCGGTTGTGCGGGGCCGGCCAGCAGTCGCTGAAAACCATCGCGTCCGGCTGCGCCTGTACGGTAGAGACGCAGCTCGTTGAGCCGCTCCTGATCGAACGCCAGCGTGCCTTTGGTGCCGCTGATCTCGAAACTCAGGTGGTTTTTGTAGCCGTGTTTGAGCCAGCTGCTGCTGAAGGTTCCGCGCGCACCGTTGGCAAAGCGCAGCAGCGCGTGGGTCTGGTCGTCCACTGCAATGGCGCGCATCTGCTGGCTGCCGATGCTCGCCGGGCGTTCACGGTGTACGGTGCTGGCATCGGCGCAGACTGCTTCGATGTCGCCCAGCAAATGACGCGCCATCGCCAGCAAGTGGCTGCCCAGATCGGCCAGTGCACCGCCGGCATGTGCCGCTTCACAGCGCCACGACCAGGGTGACGCCGGATCGCCCATGAAATCCTCGCTGAACTCGCCCTGAAAGCTGACGATTTCGCCCAGTTCGCCGGCTTCGATCATTTCCCTGGCGAGTCCGATCATCGGATTGTGCTGGTAGTTGTAGCCGACCTGGGTAACGACACCCGCAGCCTTGGCGCTGCGGCGCATTTCATCGGCCTCGGCGAGATTCACGGCCAGCGGTTTTTCGCAATACACCGCCTTGCCTGCGGCGATGGCGGCCATGGCCATGGGGTAGTGCAGGTGATTGGGGGTGGTAATCGCCACGATCTGTACGTGTGGATCATCGATCAATTGCTGCCAGTCAGCGTGGCTGCGGTCGAACCCCCAGGCGCTTGCACAGTGCTCGGCGCGTGCACGGTCGGCGTCCGCCAGCGCGCTGAGCCGGATGCGTGCAGGCAGATCAAGCGCAGCATTGGCGTTGCCGAACGCCAGCGCATGGGCACGGCCCATGAAGCCGGTGCCGATCAGTCCGATACCCAGTTGCGCGGGCGATGTGGAAAGTGATTCGCGCATGACATTCTCCAGACAGGATTGTTGTTATTCGGAAAATATATTCCATATATTTTAATAATGGAAAATTAATTCACTTTCTTTTTGCCAGTCCGGCGGCTCTTCAGGATAAAAAGCCCCCGTCGACGTTCAGCGCCACACCGGTGGTATAGCTGGAGGCTTCACTGGCCAGGTAAAGCACCGCGCCGGCCATCTCGCTGGGAGCGGCCACGCGTTTCAGCGGGATCTGGGACAGCGCCACATTGAGGATTGCGTCGTTCTTGACCAATGCGGATGCGAACCTGGTGTCAGTCAAGCCGGGAAGCAGGGCGTTGCAGCGAATACCGAATTCAGCGCACTCCTTGGCAAACACCTTGGTCATGTTGACCACGGCTGCCTTGGTCATCGAATAGACGCCTTGATAGGCACCCGGCGATACCGCGTTGATGGACGCCACGTTGATGATGCTGCCGCCACCGTTTTCGCGCATCAGCTTGCCGGCTTCCACGGACATGAAAAAGTAACCGCGAATGTTGACGTCGACTGTCTTCTGGAAGGCGCCGGGATCGGTGTCCAGCACGTTGCAGAACTGCGGGTTGGTGGCGGCGTTGTTGACCAGGACATCCAGGCGCCCGAACTGTTGGCGAATCTGCGCGAATGCACTGTTTATCTGTTCCAGCTCACCGATGTGGCAGGCAATGGCTGTTGCCTTGCCACCCTCGCTGACGATGGCGTCCGCCACTGCCTGGCAACCCTCGAGCCGGCGACTCGAGACGATAACGTGCGCGCCTTGCTGGGCCAGCAGCCGAGCAATGGCTTCACCGATGCCTCGGCTGGCACCTGAAACGAATGCAACCTTGCCATCAAGGTCGAATAGCTGGGTTCTGGACATATCATTTCCTTGTCTTGCCGCTGGCGGTCAGAGGCTGGTTTTTTCGATCACGCGCAGGCTCATCTGCTCCAGCAGCCTGTTCATGTGAATGAATTGGGCAAAGCGTTTGTCCTGGGTCTGGCCGTGAAAAAACCGGTAGTAGATCTGTTGCACGATACCGGCCAGACGGAACAGGCCATAGGTGTAGTAGAAATCGAAATTGTCTATGCGCACGCCTGCGCGCTCGGCGTAATAGTCGACAAAAGCCTGGCGGGTCAGCATTCCCGGCGCATTGCTTGGCTGGCGGCGCATCAGTTGCACCGTGGCTGGATCGTCGGCCTGTATCCAGTAGGCGAGGGTGTTGCCCAGGTCCATGAGCGGATCGCCGAGCGTGGTCAACTCCCAGTCCAGTACGCCGATGATGTGCATCGGGTTGGCCGGGTCGAGGATCACATTGTCGAAACGGTAGTCGTTATGCACGATGCTCGAGGTCGGCGAGTCGGCAGGCATTTTGTCTGCCAGCCAGCGCTTGACCTGCTCCCACGCCGGAGCGTCCGGGGTCAGCGCTTTCTCGTAGCGCTCGGACCAACCGGAAATCTGCCGCTGTACGTAGCCCTGCGGCTTGCCGAGGTCACCCAGACCACAGGCCTGATAATCGACACGATGCAGGTCTACCATTTTGTCGATGAAGTTTTTGCACAGCTGTTCGGTCTGTGTTGCATCCAGCGCCAGTTCCGGCGGCAGGTCAGAGCGCAGAATGATCCCCTTGACGCGCTGCATCACGTAGAACTCCGAGCCGATCAGTGACTCGTCCGTGCAGTGCAGATAAGCCTCCGGGCAGTAGGGAAAGGCTTCCTTGAGCTGATTGAGAATGCGGTACTCGCGGCCCATGTCATGGGCCGAACGCGCCTTGTGTCCGAAGGGTGGACGACGCAGTACCAGTTCCCGCTCAGGGTACTGAAGCAGGTAGGTCAGGTTCGATGCGCCGCCCGGAAACTGACTGATCGTCGGCGTGCCGTGAAGCTCCGGCACGTGCGCCTTCAGGTACGCGTCGATCAGGGAGGCGTCCAGTTCTTCGCCGCTGCGAATCTCGGTGGACTGGTCAGTCAGTGCCATACGTATCCCTTTTGCTTATTATGGTCAGCGCAAACTATTGACTAATCTAATGATCGTCCAATCCGCGATCAAGCGCAGGACGGCTTTATAGGCTAGCGTGTTGCCGGGCAATCAGTGGCTCTGATCGCTTTTTTATACAAAGGTGCGCATAAAAAAACCGAAGCCGGCAGGGCTTCGGTTTTCAGGTAGTGCAGTCTGCCGTGTGCGGCAGGTTTATACCGGGAACAGTTCGCTGAGCTTCATGGCCAGCATCATGTCGCCTTCGGCACGCAGCTTGCCGCCCATGAACGCCTGCATGCCATCGGTCTCGCCGCTGACGATGCCCTTGAGGGTCTGGCTGTCCATGACCAGCGTCACGTTGGCGTCCGGGTTTTCGCCATCCTGCAGTTCGCAGGTGCTGTCCTTGACGATCAGTGCGTAGTGCTTGTCTTCGTCGGTGATGTTGAAGCCGAAGACCAGGTCCAGACCGGCAGCAGCAGCTGGGTTGAACTTGTTTTTCATGGTCTGTACGGCGTCTGCTACTGAGGTCATGTGGTGATCCTTTTAGAGTAAATGCCAGCGTCCGACAGGACGCGATTGGCCGGGCTCAACGATAGGTGATGAGCTCCGGCGCCTTCAGCAGTTGCAAATGTGTGTAACCGTTGAAGGAAGCCAGGGTCACGTCGGTGCCTTTGAATTTAAGCTGGTGCAACGACGTATTGACGATGTGCCAGTGAAGCTCCAGTGCCTTTGATGCAGGCATTCCGGTAATAAGATGCAGCAGGGCGGTAATGGTGCCGCCGGAGGTGAATACCGCGATCCGCTCATGCGGGCCGGCAACCTGGAGAATCCGCTTCAGGCCTGCCTCGACGCGCGCCACGAACGCCTGCCAGCTTTGCAGCCCCGGCGTATCGTGATTGCCGCTCAGCCAGCGCCCGGTAATCAGGTTGAACAGACGCTGGAACCCTGCAGGATTTGCCGCTGCATCGCGCAGAATATCCAGCGCTTGCGGTTCGTCTTCGAGCATGGCCGGTATCAATGCCCTGATTACGCCTTCGGCATCGAATTCATCGAAAGCGCTGTCCAGTTGCACCTCAGGCGTATCGAGGCCTGCTTCGCTGTACTGACCCAGTACATGCCGGGCGGTGTCTTTCTGGCGCATGAGCTCACCGGACACGCAGCGATCAAAGCTCAGCCCCTGCTCGGCAAGGTGGGCACCCAGCACTTGAGACTGACGAATCCCCACGGGCGACAGCACGTCGTAATTGTCGGCACCAAATGAGGCCTGGCCATGTCGTATCAGGTAGATGCTGCCCACGTCCGTTTCTTCTCGGTACGCCGAAGGTTCACCGAGGTTATGAGGGATGTCGGGGGACTGTCAATGAAAAAACATACGCTCGTTTGAAATCATCGTTTTAATGGTTTGTAACGGGTCATTGACTGGTGCGCGGCAAAGGGCGTCGGTATGCTGCATTCAGCACAGCCCTTGATTGGTAAGGGCCTGACACTCATGAGGGATATTCGTGGATTTCGTTGTCGATTACGCAAGTTTTCTGGCCAAGACCGTGACGCTGGTGATCGCCATCGTTGTGGTACTGGTTGCCATTGCGTCCATGCGTGGCAAGGGCCGTCGCAAGTCGTCCGGACAATTGCAGGTCACCCGGCTCAATGATTTCTATAAGGGCCTGCGCGAACGGCTTGAGCAGTCATTGCTCGACAAGGAGCACCTCAAGACGCTGCGCAAGGAGCAGGGCAAGGCACTGAAGAAAGAGAAAAAGCACGCCGAGCCCAAGGCCCGTGTCTACGTGCTGGATTTCGACGGGGACATCAAGGCCTCGGCCACTGAAAGCATGCGCCATGAAATCACCGCGCTGCTGACCCTGGCCACCGACAAGGATGAAGTGGTGCTGCGTCTGGAAAGCGGCGGCGGCATGGTTCACAGCTACGGCCTGGCGTCCTCGCAACTGGCGCGCATTCGTCAGGCGGGTATCCCGCTGACCGTATGCATCGACAAGGTCGCTGCCAGTGGTGGTTACATGATGGCGTGCATCGGCAACAAGATCATCAGCGCACCGTTCGCCATCCTCGGGTCCATTGGCGTGGTAGCACAACTGCCCAACGTCAATCGCCTGTTGAAAAAGCACGACATCGATTTCGAAGTGCTGACCGCAGGTGAATACAAGCGCACCCTGACCGTGTTTGGCGAAAACACCGAAAAGGGCCGCGAGAAATTTCAGCAGGACCTGGACATCACCCACGACCTGTTCAAAAACTTCGTTGCCAGCTACCGCCCGCAATTGTCCATCGACGAAGTGGCGACGGGCGAGGTATGGCTGGGCATGGCGGCGGTCGACAAGCTGCTGGTCGATGAACTCAAGACCAGTGACGAGTACCTGGCCGAGCGGGCCAGGAATGCAGACGTGTTCCACCTGCACTACGTGCAGCGCAAAAGCCTGCAAGAGCGCATGGGCATGGCGGCTGCCACCTCAGCGGATCAACTGGCCACCAAGTGGTGGGGACGTTTGACCCAGCAGCGGTTCTGGTAGTAGGTGTAGGTGAAAAGCTGACTTGAGTCGAACCCCAAGTCAGCTGAGTGTTACGGAACCGCCGCGTGACGCAGAGCGTCACGAACTGCATTCCCGCGCGGAGCATGGGAACGATAGTCATCAGTTCCCGAGCCGTGCCTTTAGCCAAATCCCGGGACGCCTGAATCAGCGGCGTCGGAACAGCGGCAGCGGCTCGTCGGTCGCGGCCTGGTAGGTGACCGAGAAGTCCTTCAGACCTTCCAGTGCCTCGTACGGATCCTTGTCGGCACGCACCGCAAATGCGTCGAAGCCACAACGGTGCATGTAGAACAACTGATCGCGCAACACGTCGCCGATGGCACGCAATTCACCCTTGTAGCCATAACGATCACGCAACAGGCGCGCATTCGAGAAGCTTCGGCCATCAGTGAAGGCCGGAAAATTCAGAGCGATGACCTGAAACTGGTGGACATCCTCGCCGATTTCCTCGGCTTCCTCATCGCTGTCCAGCCACACACCCAGACCGCCATCGCGTGCCTTCAGCGCGTGCGCGTGTTCGCGCCACAGCGCCAGCGGCACGATCAGGTCGTCGCAGTTCGACAGGCTGTCAAAGGTCGTGTCCTTGGGCAGCAGATGCCAGGTTTCATCGATGACTTCGTTGTTCTTAATGATTCGCTGCATAGACGCGCTCCTTGAAAGGGTCAATGCCAATACGTTGGTAGGTGTCGATGAAGCGCTCGTCTTCGGTACGTTTTTCAACGTAGACGTCGATCAGCTTCTCGATCACGTCCGGCATCGCCTCCTGGGCAAAGGAGGGGCCGAGAATCTTGCCCAGGCTCGCATCACGGCTGGCGCTGCCGCCGAGCGAGACCTGATAGAACTCCTCACCTTTCTTGTCCACGCCCAGCACGCCGATATGGCCGACATGGTGGTGGCCGCAGGCATTCATGCAGCCGGAGATATTAAGGTCCAGCTCGCCGATATCGAACAGGTAGTCCAGATCGTCGAAACGACGCTGAATGGATTCGGCGATCGGGATCGACTTGGCATTGGCCAGCGAGCAGAAGTCACCGCCCGGGCAGCAGATGATGTCGGTCAGAAGGCCGATGTTCGGCGTGGCGAAACCATTGTCGCGCAGCTCGTTCCACAGGGTGAACAGCTCTCTCTGCTCGACATCGGCAAGGATGATGTTCTGCTCGTGGGAGGTGCGCAGTTGACCGAAGCTGTAGCGATCGGCCAGGTCGGCGATGGCGTCCAGTTGCTTGTCGGTCACATCGCCAGGAGCGACGCCGGTTGGCTTGAGCGACAGGGTCACGGCAATGTAGCCAGGCTTCTTGTGCGCCAGCACATTGCGTTGACGCCAGCGAGCGAAGCCGGGGTGTTGAGCATCCAGCGCCGCCAGTTCGGCGTGCTGATCGCTGAGTGCCTTGTATTGCGGGTCGACGAAGTGCCGGGACACGCGCTGCACTTCGGCTTCGGTCAGGGTGGTCTGACCGCCACGCAGGTGAGCCATTTCAGCCTCGACCTTGGCGGCAAACACTTCAGGGGTCAGCGCCTTGACCAGAATCTTGATGCGCGCCTTGTACTTGTTGTCGCGACGGCCATAGCGGTTGTAGACCCGCAGGATGGCGTCGAGGTAGCTCAGCAGGTCCTGCCACGGCAGAAACTCGTTGATGAAGGCACCGACGACCGGTGTACGGCCAAGACCGCCACCGACCAGAACGCGGAAGCCCAGCTCGCCGGCTTCGTTGCGCAATGGCTCGAGGCCGATGTCATGCACTTCGATGGCTGCGCGGTCACTGGTCGAGCCATTGATCGCGATCTTGAACTTGCGCGGCAGGTAAGCGAATTCAGGGTGGAACGTGGTCCATTGACGGACGATCTCGCACCATGGGCGCGGGTCTACCAGTTCGTCCGCCGCCACACCGGCAAACTGGTCGGTGGTGACGTTGCGCAGGCAGTTGCCGCTGGTCTGGATAGCGTGCATCTGCACGGTTGCCAGTTCAGCGAGAATATCAGGGACATCTTCAAGCGCAGGCCAGTTGAACTGTACGTTCTGGCGGGTGCTAATGTGCGCGTAGCCTTTATCGTAGTCGCGCGCAATTTTCGCCATCATGCGCGCCTGGCGCGAGGTCAGCTGACCGTAGGGCACGGCGACGCGCAACATTGGCGCGAAGCGCTGAACATAAAGACCGTTTTGCAGGCGCAACGGTCGAAACTCTTCTTCGCTCAGTTCCCCGGCCAGGTAGCGTCGGGTCTGATCCCGGAACTGCTTGACGCGGTCCTCGATGATCTTCTGATCGTAATCGTCGTATACGTACATATAGGTCCTGTTCTCAGGCTTCGTCATGAAGCAGGGCAGTGGCGTCAGTCTGAAAAAAGCCCGCTGCTCGATGTTTCCTGCTTCATCTGGTCAATTCTGCGCGCACGGCCGCGCACTCCCCGGGGAGCGAAGGCGACGATAGCAGTTTGCAGTTATCGATAAAAGTGATGTTTATATATATGCAAATCACTAAAAGCGATAAGCAAAACGACGCCTGTTCATATCCCCGCTTGCTGTGTGGACAAGACTCGACTTAACTGCATGTTGACCGATGCTGAACAGGTGTCGGGATACTCCCATTCATGTGCAATCACCCACAAGACCGACAAGAGGCGATGCGATGAGCAAGCACCCGAAAGTAACCAAGCCGGGCAGATCCGTCGATACCTGGGCCATTTTATTCATTGTCATTCTGGCAGTAGGCGCCGCGATGTTCTGGGCCAGCAGCCAGTGACCGGCTGATAAAGAATCTGCCGAAAGTCTGCAGAACCTTGCTGCCGCAGCCGATAACTCGCTTTTGGCGATAAATCCCTGCTTCTTCAAGGTTCGTTGATATGAAGGCGTTATATGCTGGCTGGCTGGTACTGTGCAGTTGTCTGTGGGTCGGGGCGACACAGGCTGCCTCGGTGGTATTTCTGAGCCCCGGCGCAGAATCAGACGGTTATTGGCTGAGTTACTCCCGGGTCATGCAGACGGCTGCCGACACCACCGGCATGTCGCTGAAAATACTCTATACCGAGCGCGACACTCGCAAGTTGCTCGATCTGGCGCGAGCGACGCTGCAAGGGGACGAGCGCCCGGATTACCTGTTGTTCTCCAACGAGCTGAATATCGCCCCTGAAGTGCTGCGTATGTCCGTGGGCAGTGGGGTAAAGCTGTTTGCCGTCAACAGTACGCTGAACGCGGACCAGATTCGGATTCTCGGTGACCTGCCATCGCGTTATCCGGACTTCATCGGCAGCCTGGTGGGTAACGATGAGGAGGGCGGTTATCTGACGGCAAAACGGCTTATCAGTCTCGCGGCGCCTGGCGCGGATGGTCAGGTCATCGACATGCTGGCGTTTTCCGGGACCAACACCACGCCGGTTTCCCTGCTGCGTGAAAAAGGCATGTTGCGTGCCCTGTCGGAGCATCCAGAGGTGCATCTACGGCAGATTGCGCTGGGTGGCTGGCGACGCGATCGCGCGCTCGAGCAGGCTCGCGTGCTGTTCAAGCGCTACCCGCAGGCACGCCTGGTGTGGGCTGCCAACGAGCAGATGGCGTTTGGTGCAATGGAGGCATTGCGTGAGCAGGGCGGCAAGCCGGGGCAGGACGTGTTGTTCAGCGCCATCAACGGCACGTCACTTTCACTGCAGGCTCAGCTCAATGGCAGTCTGAGCGTGGTGGCGTCAGGGCATTTCACCCTGGGCGGATGGGCGATCATTCTCTTGCACCGCTATGACACGGCCCAACGCCAGGCCCGGCAACAGATCGGCGCACGCATCATCGATGTGGTTCACGTCGTCGAGCCGCAGGATGCGCAACGTTTTCTGGATGCAGCCAGGAAAGAACGTTACCGGTTCGATATCCAGGCATTCAATGTGGAGGCTTCTGGCGATGCGTCGCCATTTTCGCTGAAAGGCATGTTGCCGCCTGATCACTCAGGCGGCAGATGACCGGTCAGGCATTACTCGTCGTAGCCCAGGTTCGGTGCCAGCCAGCGTTCCGTGACGCTCAGGTCCTGACCCTTGCGAGCGGTGTAGCTTTCGACCTGATCCTTGTCGATCTTGCCCACGGCGAAGTACTGCGCCTGAGGATGGGCGAAATACCAGCCGCTGACCGCTGCAGCCGGGAACATCGCGTAGTGCTCGGTGAGGAACACGCCGCTCTTGCCTGCCGTGTGCTCGGCGCTGCCTTCCGGTAGCGGATCGAGCAGGGCGAACAGGGTGCCCTTTTCCGTGTGATCGGGGCACGCCGGGTAGCCCGGCGCCGGGCGGATGCCCATGTATTGCTCCTTAATCAGCGCTTCGTTGTCCAGCGCTTCGTCCTGCGCATAACCCCAGTATTCCTTGCGCACCTGCTGGTGCAGCCATTCGGCGCAGGCTTCGGCGAGACGGTCGGCAAGCGCCTTGACCATGATCGAGTTGTAGTCGTCGCCTTTGTCCTGATAAGCCTTGGCGACTTCCTCGGCGCCGATGCCGGCTGTGGTGATGAACCCGCCGATGTAGTCGGTCAGGCCACTGCTCTTTGGTGCAACGAAGTCGGCCAGCGAGAAGTTCGGCTTGCCGTCGGGCTTGATGGTCTGCTGGCGCAGGTGATGCAGCTTCGCCAACGGCCTGCCGTCATCGTCATAGACTTCCAGATCGTCGTCATTGACCTGATTGGCTGGCCAGAAGCCGAAGACCGCGCGGGCGCTGATCAGCTTCTCGTCGATCAGCTTGCGCAGCATCTGCGTGGCGTCGGCGTACAGCGCGGTGGCCGCTTCACCGACCACTTCGTCGGTGAGGATGCGCGGGTACTTGCCAGCCAGGTCCCAGGAAATGAAGAACGGCGTCCAGTCGATGTACTCGGCCAGCACGTTCAGGTCGATATCCTGCAGGACCCGGGTGCCGGTGAACGTCGGTTGGGCCGGGGTGTAGTTTTCCCAGTCGAACTGCGGCTTTTTAGCCACTGCAGCGCCGTAACTCAGGCGCTCGGTACGCGCGCTGCGTGCCGAGGTGCGTTCGCGTACTTCGACATATTCCAGGCGGGTCTTTTCAATGAAGGCCGGCTTCAGCTCTTTCGACAGTAACTGGGTCGCGACGCCGACTGCTCGGGAAGCATCGGTGACGTAGATCACGGCATCATTGCTGTATTTGGGTTCGATCTTCACCGCCGTGTGCGCCTTGGAGGTGGTCGCGCCGCCGATCATCAGCGGCAGGTGGAAGTCCTGGCGCTGCATTTCCCGGGCAACATGCACCATTTCGTCCAGTGACGGCGTGATCAGGCCGGAGAGGCCGATGATGTCGCATTTCTCGTCGCGGGCCACTTGCAGGATTTTCTCGGCAGGCACCATTACGCCCAGATCGACGATGTCGTAGCCGTTACAGCCCAGTACCACGCCGACGATGTTCTTGCCGATGTCATGCACGTCGCCCTTGACCGTCGCCATCAGGATCTTGCCCTTGGCTTCGGGCTTGTCGCCCTTTTCCAGCTCGATGAACGGAATCAGGTGCGCCACGGCCTGTTTCATCACGCGCGCGGACTTGACCACCTGGGGCAGGAACATCTTGCCTGCACCAAACAGGTCGCCGACCACGTTCATGCCCGCCATCAGCGGGCCTTCGATCACTTCGATAGGCCGCGCGAACCCCACGCGCGACTCTTCGGTGTCCTGCACGATGTGGGTGGTAATACCCTTGACCAGCGCGTGCTCCAGACGCTGATTGACCGGCCAGCTGCGCCATTCTTCGGTTTCGGCTTCCTTGACGCTGCCATCCCCCTTGAACTTGTCGGCAATCGCCAGCAGTGCATCGGTGCCTTCGGGGTTGCGGTTGAGCACCACGTCTTCGACACAGTCGCGCAGTTCGGCGGGGATCTGGTCGTAGATTTCCAGCTGCCCGGCGTTGACGATGCCCATGCTCAGGCCATTACGGATCGCATGCAGCAGGAACACCGAGTGGATCGCCTCGCGTACCGGGTTGTTGCCGCGGAACGAGAAAGATACGTTGGACACGCCACCCGAGGTCAGCGCATACGGCAGCTCGTCGCGGATGTAGGCGCAGGCGTTGATGAAGTCCACGGCATAGTTGTTGTGTTCTTCGATACCGGTGGCGATGGCGAAGATGTTCGGGTCGAAGATGATGTCTTCCGGAGGGAAGCCCACTTCGTCGACCAGAATGTCGTAGGAGCGCTTGCAGATTTCCTTTTTGCGCGCTTCGGTGTCGGCCTGACCCTGTTCATCGAAGGCCATGACCACCACCGCCGCGCCATAGCGCTTGCACAGGCGGGCGTGATGAATGAACTGCTCGACGCCTTCCTTCATGCTGATGGAGTTGACGATGCCCTTGCCCTGGATGCACTTGAGGCCGGCCTCGATCACTTCCCATTTCGAGGAGTCGATCATGATCGGTACGCGGGAGATGTCCGGCTCGCCTGCGATCAGGTTGAGGAAGGTCACCATGGCCTTCTTCGAGTCGAGCATGCCTTCGTCCATGTTGATATCGATCACCTGAGCGCCGGCTTCGACCTGCTGCAGGGCGACTTCGAGGGCTTCGGTGTAATTGTCTTCACGGATCAGGCGGGCGAAGCGGGCGGAGCCAGTGATATTGGTACGCTCGCCGACGTTGACGAACAGCGACTGGCGATCGATGGTGAACGGTTCGAGGCCCGACAGGCGGCAGGCCTTGGGGATGTCCGGAATTTCCCGCGGCGCGTAACCCGAAACCGCCTCGGCGATCGCCTTGATGTGCGCCGGTGTCGTACCGCAGCAGCCGCCGACGATGTTCAGGAAGCCGCTCTGGGCGAATTCTTCGATGATCTTCGCCGTCTGGCTCGGCAGTTCGTCGTATTCGCCAAATGCATTCGGCAAGCCGGCGTTGGGGTGCGCGGAGACATGGGTGTTGGCTTTATTGGCCAGCTCTTGCAGGTAAGGACGCAGTTCGCTGGCGCCCAGTGCGCAGTTCAGGCCGACCGAGATAGGTTTTGCATGGCTGATCGAGTTCCAGAACGCTTCGGTGGTCTGGCCGGACAGGGTGCGCCCGGATGCGTCGGTGATGGTCCCGGAAATCATGATCGGCAGCTCAAAGCCGACTTCTTCGAATACACCCTGTACGGCAAAGATCGCCGCCTTGGCGTTGAGCGTGTCGAAAATGGTCTCGATTAGGATCAGGTCGGCACCGCCTTCGATCAGCCCCTTGGTCGCTTCGGTGTAGTTCTCGACCAGTTCGTCAAAGGTCACATTGCGATAGCCGGGGTTATTGACGTCCGGCGACAGCGAGCAGGTGCGACTGGTGGGGCCCAGCACACCGGCCACGAAGCGCGGCCTGTCCGGGGTTTCCAGTGTCTTGGCGTCTGCGACCTTGCGCGCCAGACGCGCGCCTTCGACGTTCAGCTCGTAAACGATCGATTCCATGCCGTAGTCGGCCTGGGACACCTGGGTGGCGTTGAATGTGTTGGTTTCGAGGATGTCGGCGCCAGCATCCAGATAAGCCTTCTCAATAGCGCCGATCACATCAGGGCGGGTCAGGATCAACAGGTCATTGTTGCCTTTGACATCGCTGGGCCAGTCGGCAAAGCGCTTGCCGCGGTAATCCTGTTCTTCGAGCCTGTAGCTCTGGATCATGGTGCCCATGCCGCCATCGAGGATCAGGATCCTCTGTTTCAGAGCAGTGAGAAAAGCTTGATGGCGGGCGCTGCGGTCAGACATGGGGGCTACCTTGAAAAGGTCGATTCTTTAAAGAACGGGATGATAGCAAACCGGAACGGTTTTAGTGTTGTTGCGCCTTTTGCATGAAAATCATTCATGTTGGAGGCGAGGGTGCCTTTGTAGCGTTGTACTACCGAGCCTTCGGCACATTGGGAGTCGCTACGTTCAGGAAACTTAACCACGCGAAGCGGGTGTGCTGGACATGAATCGCTACGAAAACCTCTGAAAAACGGGGGCTTCACGTCGCAGGGCCTTGTGCAACATGGCCTGCGGCCATCTTTGCTTCCTGAACGAAATGTATCTCGCGCGATCTTTTTTTCAAAAAGGTGGTCCGAAATGGTGCGCGTCATAGACCGGTCTATCCAACGGTCCATGATTGAAAGTCAGGTAGTTGAGGTTTTTTGTGATGTTGATTTCAGTTCAGGCCCTACGGGCGTTCGCAGCGTGGGTCGTGGTGTGTCATCACTTCATGCAGATTTTTTTCGATTTCAAGGCCAGCGGCCCGGTAGGGCAGTTCTTTGTGTCAAAGGGCGCGGTCGGCGTGGATATCTTCTTCGTCATCAGCGGCCTGGTTATCTTTTTGTCCACGCAGAACAGTGACATGCCGGCACGGCGCTTCATTCTGCATCGCCTGATTCGCATCGTTCCGGCCTATTGGCTATACACCGCCGCCATGGGGTTGCTGCTGCTGATTGCAGCGCCGATGCTCCCGCATCAGGTGATCGGCTGGCAGAATTTCCTCTTGTCACTGGTGTTCATTCCTTCCGAGAATCCCGGGGGCTATGGTCTCTACCCGACGCTCAACGTTGGCTGGACGCTGAACTATGAGATGTTCTTCTACCTGCTGTTTTCGATGGTATTCCTCTTTCAACAGCGCCACCGGCCGCTGATCATTGCCGCAGCGCTGTTTGCGGTCAGTGAGGTTCTGGCCCGCGCCGGGCTGATCAGCCGCTTCTATGGCAACGACATCATTTACGAATTCCTGCTGGGTATCGGTATCGGCATTCTCTATCGCCGGGGCTGGATCAAACAGGCGCTATGGCTGCCGCTGGCAGGCATAGCGGTCGGGCTGTATGCGATCAATAACCTGAGCAATGAACAGCGCCTGCTCAACTGGGGCCTGCCGAGTGCCTTGATCGTGCTGTCGTGCATTTCGCTGGAGCCGTATTTTCAAGGCAATCGCTTGCTAAAGGTGCTGGGTGACTGCTCGTATTCGGTGTACCTGCTGCACGTTCTGGTGCTGTACGGCGGCTTGCTGATGGCGCAGCGCTTTGGCCTCAATCCCTATGTGGTCTTCGCCTTCTGCGTGCCGATCATCGCCATCGGTGCGTGGGTCAGTTATGAGTGGATCGAGAAAGGCCTCTACCGCCGGATGAAAGCCTGGCTGGATGCGCGCCGGGCGGTCAGTCAGGCGCAGGCATTAACCTGACAAAAATACTGGGACTTTGTGTGAAGCGGCCGATTGGCGTAAACTGCACGCACGTCTGCGAGGAATTTTCATGACCGCTATCACTATTACCGATGCCGCCCACGATTATCTGGCCGATCTGCTGGAAAAGCAGAATACCCCGGGCATTGGCATCCGCGTATTTATCACCCAGCCCGGCACTCAGTACGCCGAAACCTGCATTGCCTACTGCAAGCCGGGTGAAGAAAAACCGGAAGACAAGGCCATCGGCCTGAAGAGCTTTACGGCCTGGATCGACGGCTTCAGCGAGGCCTTTCTCGATGATGCAGTGGTCGA
Source organism: Pseudomonas sp. P135 (assembly GCF_020312125.1). Lineage (NCBI taxonomy): Bacteria > Pseudomonadati > Pseudomonadota > Gammaproteobacteria > Pseudomonadales > Pseudomonadaceae > Pseudomonas > Pseudomonas sp. P135. The sequence goes on along the minus strand of NZ_JAGPYR010000005.1, from coordinate 228,406 downwards.
CTACGCCACCGACCGGATGGGCGGGCAGCTGACTATCAAGGCACCGAACGCCAAAGTGCCGATGGTCAATGCCGACAGCCCGATCAACGAGCGCATCAATTACTACCTGCAAACCGAGATCAATCCGGGCCTCGCCAGCCATGGCGGTCAGGTCACGCTGATCGATGTGGTCGAGGAAGAGACGAAGAACATCGCCGTGCTGCAGTTCGGCGGTGGTTGCCAGGGTTGTGGCCAGGCCGATGTCACGCTGAAGGAAGGTATCGAGCGCACGTTGCTTGAGCGTATTCCCGAGTTGTCGGGCGTTCGCGATGTTACCGACCATACGCAGAAAGAAAACGCCTACTACTAGGCGTCTCTTTTTTGCAAGGAAGTTGCTGCACGAAAGTTGCTGCACGAAAACGCCCTGACTGTTCAGGGCGTTTTCATGTGTGGCGGTTGACGAGCGTCAGTCCAGCTCCACCAGCACCGCGCCTTCGTTGACCATCTCTCCCTCGTGGCAGTAGAGCGCGGTAATCACTCCGGCGCTGGCGGCGCGGATGCTGTGTTCCATCTTCATGGCTTCCAGCACCACCAGTTGCGCGCCAGGCTCGACAGCCTGACCCACTTCAACCAATACCCGTACGATGCTGCCATTCATCGGTGCTGTCAGGCCTGCATGCTGACCCTCACCGACGTCTGCCTGGGCGATGGCGTCCAGGCGGGTGACGGTTTGCACCTCGCCTTGCCATTCGAGATACAGCGTATTGCCGCGTCGTATCGCCAGGTGTCGTTGGCGCACACCGTTGTGCTCGACCTGCAAATGCTCGCCACTCAGAGTGAATAACGAGGGGCTGCTGTTGCGCAGGCAGGTGTTGCGGGTTAGACCGTTGCAGCTCAGTCGCAGATCCGTCTGCGCAGGCAGGCCGGCGCGAAAGCCGCTGCTGACTGCCCAGGGCGAATACGGATCGGCTTGATCGATGCGTGCCGGTTCGCTCTGGCTGAAGGCCTCGGCAGCGGCCTGCCAGAATGTCTCGTCCGGCTCATTGGTGTGCGGCAGCAGTTGCGCCTGATGGCGGGGAATGAAGCCGGTATCAAGCTGCGCGGCGGCGAACGCTGGATGCGCGATGATTCTGCGCAGAAACGCCAGGTTGGTCCTGACTCCGCCCACTGCAAATTCATCGAGCATGGCCAGCAGGCGCAGGCGGGCTTGCTCGCGGTCTTCGCCCCAGGCAATCAGCTTGCCGAGCATCGGGTCGTAGAAGGGCGAAATGCTGTCGCCCTCGGCAACGCCGCTGTCCACCCGCCTGCCGGGGCCGGGCGCAGGCTCTCTGTAGAGCTCCAGCGTGCCGGTGGCCGGAAGAAAGTCGTTGACCGGGTCTTCGGCGTACAGACGGACCTCGATGGCGTGGCCGGTCAGGGGCACCTGCTCCTGGGTGATGGGCAGCGATTCGCCTCTGGCGACACGGATCTGCCATTCCACCAGGTCCAGACCCGTGATGTACTCGGTGACCGGATGCTCCACCTGCAGGCGGGTATTCATTTCCATGAAGAAAAACTCGCCGCGTGCGTCCAGCAGGAACTCCACCGTACCCGCACCGACGTAGCCGATGGCTTGTGCGGCTTTCACCGCGGCTTCGCCCATGGCCTTGCGCAATGAGGCCGTCAGGCCGGGCGCCGGTGCTTCCTCGACGACCTTCTGGTGTCGGCGCTGAATGGAGCAATCGCGCTCATTGAGGTACAGGCAGTGGCCATGCCGGTCGGCAAACACCTGGATTTCGACATGGCGCGGGGTGAGCACGTACTTCTCCACCAGCATCCTCGCGTCACCGAACGAGGACAGCGCCTCGCGTTGCGCCGAAGCCAGCGCTTCGGCCAGTTCGCCCGTATGCTCGACCACTTTCATGCCTTTGCCGCCGCCGCCAGCGGTGGCTTTCAACAGCACCGGGTAGCCGATACGCTCGGCAGCGGCGCGGAACGTCTCGACGTCCTGTGCTTCACCGTGATAGCCCGGCACCAACGGCACGCCTGCCTGCTCCATCAAGGCCTTGGCGGCGGATTTGCTGCCCATGGCATCGATGGCCGAGGCGGGTGGGCCGAGGAAAATCAGCCCGGCGTCTTCGACGGCACGCGCAAAATCGGCGTTTTCAGACAGAAAACCGTAGCCGGGATGGATCGCGTGCGCGCCACTCGCCCGGGCGGCTTCGATAAGCCTGTCGATCGCCAGATAACTGTCTGCGGCTTTGCTGCCGCCAAGGTCCACGCAGAGATCGGCCTCGCGGCTATGCCGTGCGTCACGGTCGATGGCGCTGTGCACGGCGACCGTGGTAAGGCCCATGTTTTTCGCCGTGCGCATGATGCGGCAGGCGATCTCGCCGCGGTTGGCAATCAACAGCGTGGTCAGCTCGGGCATGCTCATGATTGCGAGTCCTTCTGAGGTTCGTGCCGGGCTGTCGAGGCTGCTGGAACGGGATTGCCAGGCGGCTGATCCTTGACGGGCTGCCAGCCAGGTGTGCGTTTCTGCAAAAACGCGCGCAGGCCTTCCTGGCCTTCGGCACTGGTGCGGATACGCGCGATTGCGCTTTCGCAGTAGCGACGCAGCGCGGGGGTCAGCACACCGCTGCCTACTTCGCGCAGCAGCTCCTTGCTGACACGCATGGCCTGCGGGCTGTTGAGCAACAGGTTGTCGACCCATTGCAGTGTTCGATCTTGCAGTTCTGCAACCGGGTAGCACTCGGCGACCAGACCGATCTGCTGCGCCCGCTGGCCATCGAAACGCTCGGCCGTCAGGGTATAGCGTCGCGCGGCGCGTTCGCCGATGGCCTGTACCACGAATGGGCTGATGACCGCTGGCGCCAGGCCGATGCGCACTTCGGACAGGCAGAACTGCGCATCCACCGCTGCAATGGCCATGTCACAGCAACTGATCAGGCCCAGCGCACCGCCGAAAGCTGCGCCCTGGACGACGGCGAGCGTCGGGATTTTCAGCCTGGCGAGGCTGTACATCAGCTCCGCCAGTTCGCGGGCGTCGTCCAGGTTGGTGTTGTAATCCAGATCGGCTGCCTGCTGCATCCACGCCAGGTCGGCACCGGCACTGAAATGCCGGCCACGGCCACGCAACAGCAGAAAGCGCAGGCTGGTATCGCCTTGTACCTGGTCCAGGGCGATAATCAGCTCGCGGATCATCTGCGCGTTGAAGGCGTTGTTCTTGTCCGGTCGATTCAGCCACAGCGTGGCAAAGCCACGTGGTTCGTTGATCAGCTCTATGGTTGCGAATGAGGTCGAAGTCATGGTCATTTCCCGGCTCACATTCGGAACAGGCCGAAGGTGGTAGGTTCGATGGGCGCGTTGAGCGAGGCGGAGAGGGCAAGCGCGAGAATGTCGCGGGTTTGCGCCGGGTCGATGACTCCGTCGTCCCACAGGCGGGCGCTGGAATAGTAAGGATGGCCCTGATGCTCGTACTGATCGAGAATCGGCTGTTTCAGCTCGGTCTGCTGTTCGGCGCTGAACGCCTGGCCAGCCCGTTCGGCCTGCTCGCATTTGACCTGCACCAGCACGCCGGCCGCCTGTTCGCCGCCCATCACGCCGATCCGCGCGTTGGGCCACATCCATAGAAAGCGCGGATCGTAAGCGCGGCCACACATGCCGTAATTCCCCGCGCCAAAACTGCCGCCGATGATCACCGTGAATTTCGGCACCCTGGCGCAGGCCACGGCGGTCACCAGCTTGGCACCATGCTTGGCGATGCCGCCCGCTTCATACTTCTGGCCGACCATGAAGCCGGTGATGTTCTGCAGGAACAGCAGGGGGATCCCCCTTTGGCAGGCCAGCTCAATGAAATGCGCGCCTTTCTGCGCCGCTTCGGCGAACAGGATGCCGTTGTTGGCGAGGATCGCGATCGGGTAACCATGCAGGCGCGCGAAGCCACAGACCAGCGTGGTGCCGAACAGGGCCTTGAATTCGTCGAGTACCGAGCCATCCACCAGGCGCGCGATGACTTCCCTTACATCGAATGGCTGTTTCGTGTCGGTGGGGATGATGCCGTACAGGTCATCGCCGGGGTACAGCGGTGCAATGGGCGCGACGGTGTTCAATTGGCCCTGCTTGCGCCAGTTCAGATTGGCGATGCTGCGCCGCGCCAGCGCGAGCGCGTGATCGTCGTTGTCGGCATAGTGGTCGGCCACGCCGGACGTGCGGCAGTGCACATCGGCACCGCCCAGCTCTTCGGCGCTGACCACTTCGCCGGTTGCTGCCTTGACCAGCGGCGGGCCGGCCAGAAAGATCGTGGCCTGCTGGCGGACCATGATCGCCTCGTCGGCCATGGCGGGTACGTACGCGCCACCTGCGGTACAGGAGCCCATGACCACCGCGATCTGGGCGATTCCTTGAGCGCTCATGTTCGCCTGGTTGAAGAAGATCCGCCCGAAATGTTCGCGGTCGGGAAACACTTCATCCTGACGCGGCAGGTTGGCGCCGCCGGAATCCACCAGATAGATGCACGGCAGGCGGTTCTGCTGGGCGATGGTCTGGGCGCGCAAATGCTTCTTTACGGTCAGCGGGTAATAGGAGCCGCCTTTGACCGTGGCGTCGTTGGCGATGATCATGCATTCGACGCCCTCGACCCGGCCGATTCCGGCGATCACGCCAGCGGCCGGGACCTCTTCGCCGTATACCTCGTGCGCGGCCAGTTGGCCGATTTCCAGAAACGGTGAACCGGTGTCCAGCAAACGGTTGATACGCTCGCGCGGCAGCAACTTGCCGCGTGAGGTGTGGCGCTCCTGGGCTTTGGGGCCGCCACCTTGCTGGACGTTGCTCAACAGCGAGCGCAATGCTTCGACCTGCTTGAGCAGGGCGTCGCGATTGAGGGTGAATTCAGGCGAGCGGGTGTTGATTCGGGTCTGCAGAATGGTCATGGCGGCTCCCCGATCAACGGGTTTCGTTGAACAGTTCGCGACCGATGAGCATGCGCCGGATTTCACTGGTGCCTGCGCCGATCTCGTAGAGTTTGGCGTCGCGCAACAGTCGGCCCGCCGGAAACTCGTTGATGTAGCCATTGCCGCCGAGAATCTGGATGGCCTCCAGCGCCATCTGCGTGGCGCGCTCGGCGCTGTACAGGATCACCCCCGCAGCGTCCTTGCGAGTGGTCTCGCCGCGGTCACAAGCCTGGGCGATCGCATACAGGTAGGCCCGGCTGGCATTGAGCTGGGTGTACATGTCTGCGACCTTGCCCTGTATCAGCTGAAACTCGCCGATGCTCTGGCCGAACTGTTTGCGGTCGTGAATGTAGGGCACCACCACGTCCATGCACGCCTGCATGATCCCGGTCGGTCCGCCGGAGAGCACGACGCGTTCGTAATCAAGGCCGCTCATCAGCACTCTGACTCCGCCATCCAGCATGCCCAGCAGGTTCTCCTCGGGCACCTCGACATCATCGAAAAACAGTTCGCAGGTGTTGGAGCCGCGCATGCCCAGCTTGTCGAACTTGCTGCCCCGCGAGAAGCCTTTCCAGTCGCGTTCGACGATAAACGCACTGATGCCGTGGGCTGCCTTTTCCAGGTCGGTCTTGGCGTAGATCACATAGGTGTCGGCATCCGGCCCGTTGGTGATCCAGGTCTTGCTGCCGTTGAGCACATAGCGATCACCGCGCTTGTCGGCGCGCAGTTTCATCGACACCACGTCCGAGCCTGCATTGGGTTCACTCATGGCCAGCGCGCCAACGTGTTCACCGCTGATCAGCTTGGGCAGGTAACGGGCCTTTTGCGCCGGGCTGCCATTGCGGTTGATCTGGTTCACGCACAGATTGGAATGGGCGCCATAGGAAAGCGCCACGGATGCCGAGCCACGGCTGATTTCTTCCATCGCCACGACGTGCGCCAGATAACCCAGGCCCGCGCCGCCGTACTCTTCGCTGACAGTGATCCCCAGTACGCCCATTTCACCGAACTTGCGCCACATGTCGGCGGGGAACAGGTTGTCCTTGTCGATCTGCGCGGCGCGCGGGGCAAGCTCTGCGGCGACGAAGGATTGCAGCTGGTCGCGCAGCATGTCGATGGTTTCGCCAAGTGCGAAGTTCAGGCTGGGGTAACTCATGGGGCTTTCCTTTTTTGTTCTTGAGTGGCGCTTTGTTCTTGGACGGCGCGTCTTTCTGGAAGCGGTTATAGCGTCTATCAGCTATGACCTTTACGTTAACGTAAACCTGTAGGATTGTGCTGTCAACGCCCATGCCGAAGCGGACCGGGAGTGATCAGGCTGTATTTTTCAGTCACGAGAGAAGAGGGCGGAACGCCGGAAAGCACGAAGGGGAGCCTGGGCTCCCCTTCAAGGTGTGTTGCTATGCTCTTTTTTGTTGTTCGGGAGGCCTGTTGTTGTTTTTGGCGACCTGACCCTTCACATCTTTTTTGAGCGATCCGCAGACGGGATCAAGAGCAAACGTATTTTTTTGAGCGCTGATGACACTTTCATCGTAGTGATCCAACCAGTTCGGCAGCTGCCTCGGGGCAGTTTTGTTGTTCTCTGTCTGGCTGCGAACGACTTGCGAGGCAAGTGGTTCAGAAAAGCTATCCACTCCAAAAAAATCTGTTAGCTACGTCTCTGTACGTGTTGTTCTTGTTATGTCAGAGCCGGTACGTGTTGTTTTTATTGGTGTGCTGCGTGTTTTTATTTTTGTTGTACAAAGGATATAGCAGGACCCGTGCCAGGTTTTCAAAACCCCTGTAATACCGGGGGATCACCTTGTTTTTCCGGCATCGGACCGTTTGATTCTGCGGCCGAGTGTTTCCGTGTTACCCGTTTGTCTCTGCTCGACGCGGGGCACAGTAACACTCTGTGGCAAGTTGTCGCACCCTGTTACCGACCGGTGACAGTGCTACGCAGACAGTCTGGCTCTGGCCACGCGGGAGCCATTGCTACGTTGCAGTACGTCGCAGATGCGCTGGCCCGCCGCAATGACCTGGTCCAGATCGACGCCTGTTTCGATACCCAGCCCCTGCAACATGTACAGCACGTCCTCGGAGGCAACATTGCCGCTGGCACCCTTGGCGTAGGGGCAGCCGCCGAGGCCAGCCACTGAGCTGTCGAAGACCTGGATGCCTTCCTCCAGGCTTGCGTAGATGTTTACCAGCGCCTGGCCATAGGTGTCGTGGAAGTGGCCGGCCAGCTTGCCGCGCGGTATCTGCGCAGCCACGGCGTTGAACAAGGCCCGTGTGGCGCCCGGCGTGCCGGTTCCGATGGTGTCGCCCAGGGAAATTTCATAGCAGCCCATCGCGTGCAGTTGGTTGGCGACCGTCGCGACCTGTTCGGGCGAAACGCTGCCTTCATAAGGGCAGCCCAATACGCACGACACATACCCTCGAACCCGCACGCCATGCATCCGTGCCGCTTCCATGACCGGCGCGAAGCGCTCCAGGCTTTCGCTGATCGAGCAGTTGAGGTTGCGCTGCGAGAACCCTTCGGTCGCCGCCGCGAACACCGCGACTTCTCTGACCCCGGCAGCCAATGCGTCTTCGAAGCCGCGCAGATTCGGCGCCAGAGCCGAATAGATAACGCCTTCACGGCGCTGGATCCGCTCGAACACCTGAGCCGAGCCCGCCATCTGCGGGACCCATTTGGCCGAGACAAAGCTGCCGACCTCGATATGGCCCAGCCCGGCTGCCGTCAGGTCATCCACCAGGCGCACCTTGTCGTCGACACTGATGGGTTGCGCTTCATTCTGCAGACCGTCACGCGGGCCGACTTCAACGAGATTCACCTTTTGCGGGAGGGACATGGCGGCGCCTTTGTAGTCAGTGCGAAGGGGTCAGAGTGGGGCGGCAGCGGTTTTATCGAGTGCGGCTCGGCAGCGCTCTTCGGCGGTGTCCAGTTCCAGTTGCATCTGCTGGATGTCCAGCAACTGCTGCTCCAGCTGATCACGGCGTTCGGCGATCTTGCCCAGCATGGTCTGCAACTGCTTCTGATTGCCACCGGCAGGGTCGTACAACGAGATCAGTTCCTTGCACTCGGCCAGGGAAAAACCGATGCGCTTGCCTCGCAGGATCAGTTTCAGAGTGACTTTGTCACGGGCCGTATAGATACGTTCCAGGCCCTTGCGTTCAGGGCTGAGCATGCCTTGCTCTTCGTAAAAGCGTATGGCGCGGGTGGTGATGTCCAGCTCGCGGGCGAGCTCGGAAATGCTGTAGGTGTGACTGCTCATGGCATGACTCGGCGAGGTATACAACCGCAAAGCTAAGGGCTGCTTTACGTATGCGTCAAGCTGCAGTGGCGATACCAGAGCTTGAGCGGTCGCACACCACTACCTAGAAACGACATTAAGTTATGTTATTTAAGTTTTTATAATCAATAACTTAAGTTAAATATTTCATGCCTTTTCGAGGTTGTGTTCCTGCGCCACCACCCGCTGTGAAAGTTCGATGATCTGCTCGCGCATCCAGCGATTGGCCGGATCCTGGTCGGTGCTTTCATGCCAGTACAGGTGGGTCTCGACCGAGGGAACGTCGCTGACTGGCAGGTAGACATAGTGCAAGTCGTTACGTCGGGCGAAGCGCTCGGGCACAGTCATGACCATGTCGGTCTGCTGCAGCACCTGGGTTGCCATCATGTAGTGCTGCGAGCGCAACGCTATCCTGCGCTGGATGCCCATCTTGCCGAGCGCCAGATCCACATGGCCCAACCCGCTGCGGCGGCTGGAGATATGGATATGAGACTGGCTCAGGTAATCGTCGAGGGTCAGCGTGGCCTTGTTTGCCAATGGATGCCCCTTGCGCATGCCACACACATAGCGGTCCTCCATCAGCTTCACATGGCGCACCTGCGGGTCAGTGTTGAGCGGCGCGTCCACAGCGAAGTCGAGGCGTCCGGCGGCCAGTTCCTTGGTGGTTTCCCGGCGCTTGGAAAGAAAGCTTTCGATGGTCACCGCAGGCGCCAGGCGTCGCAGTCGCTGGAACAGCGCTGGCAGGATCACTGCCTCGGTCAGGTCGGTCATGCTGATGCGGTAATTCTTGTTGGCCTGCAACGGGTTGAAGATGCGACTTTCCTGCACCGATACCCTGAGCAACGAAAGGGCGTTGCGCACCGGGCCGATGATGTTCTGCGCCATCGGTGTCGGCACCATGCCTTGTGCCGTGCGCACGAACAGCGGGTCGTTGAAGGTCTCGCGCAGCCGCGCCAGTGCGTTGGAGACTGCAGGCTGGGTAATGCCGACAATCTGTCCGGCGCGGGTCAGGTTGGCTTCGGTGTAGATGGCGTCGAAGACAATGAAAAGGTTGAGATCGACCTTGTTCAGGTTCATTGATGGGGCGCCTCGTGCCGTTATTGTGATTGATTGTTTAGAGGGGTGGTAATGCCGCGATGGTGACGGATCATATATCGGTTATGAATGTTTATACACGCTGGGAATAGATTAGATAAATGTGCAGTGTTTCTCTAGCATCGTGTTCATGACTTCGACAACCTGATCGACACGGTGGCGACCCCATGGATTTTGCGTATTCCCCGAAGGTGCAGGCCCTGCGTGAACGCGTCACGGCGTTCATGGATGCCTACGTCTATCCGGCCGAGCGGGTTTTCGAGCGGCAAGTGGCCGAAGGGGATCGCTGGCAGCCCACGGCAATCATGGAAGAGCTCAAGGCCCGGGCCAGATCGGAAGGATTGTGGAATCTGTTCCTGCCCGACTCCGGACTGGGCGCCGGCCTGAGCAATCTGGAATATGCGCCGCTGGCGGAAATCATGGGCCGCTCAATGCTCGGTCCCGAGCCCTTCAACTGCTCGGCACCCGACACCGGCAACATGGAGGTACTGGTCCGCTATGCCAGCGAGGAACAGAAAGCCCGCTGGCTCGAGCCGCTGCTGCGCGGTGAGATTCGCTCTGCCTTTGCCATGACCGAGCCCGACGTGGCCTCATCGGACGCCACCAATATGGCCGCGCGCGCTGAGCGTGACGGTGACCAGTGGGTCATCAACGGTCGCAAGTGGTGGACCTCTGGTGCCTGCGACCCGCGCTGCAAAATCCTGATATTCATGGGCCTGAGCAATCCTGAAGGGCCGCGCCATCAGCAGCATTCGATGATTCTGGTGCCGGTCGATACGCCCGGCGTGAAGATCGTGCGGCCACTGCCGGTGTTTGGTTATGACGATGCGCCCCATGGCCATGCCGAAGTGTTGTTCGAAAACGTCAGGGTTCCGTTCGAAAACGTCCTGCTCGGCGAGGGGCGTGGGTTTGAAATCGCTCAGGGGCGGCTCGGACCAGGGCGGATTCACCACTGCATGCGCTCGATCGGCATGGCGGAGCGGGCGCTGGAGCTGATGTGCAGGCGTTCCATTGACCGCGTAGCATTCGGCAAGCCGTTGGCCAGGCTGGGCGGCAACATCGACCTGATCGCCGACTCGCGCATGGAAATCGACATGGCACGCCTGCTGACCCTGAAAGCGGCCTACATGATGGATACCGTCGGCAACAAGGTCGCCAGAAGCGAAATCGCGCAGATCAAGGTGGTCGCGCCCAACGTGGCGCTGAAGGTCATTGATCGGGCGATCCAGATGCACGGCGCCGCCGGGATTTCCAGTGATTTCCCGCTGGCCTACATGTACGCGATGCAGCGTACGTTGCGTCTGGCTGACGGCCCGGATGAAGTGCATCGCGCTGCCGTCGGCAAGTATGAACTGGGCAAATATATGCCGGCAGACTCAACGCGCAGCAGGTCCTAGCTAGCGGTCGATCACTGCACCCAGACTTCAACCCGACGGTTCTTGATCCGGCCGTCGTCGATTTCATTGGTAGCCACCGGCATTTCGTCACCCAGACCAACGATATCGCGGAACGTTACGCCTCTTTTCAGCAGTTCCCGGCGCACGGCCATGGCACGCAGCCTGGAGAGCAGGGCGGCCCGCTCCGGGTCGCTCTTGGCGTCGCCGAAGCCTACCAGCGTCACATGCCGGTCCAGTTTGTCGCTGGATTTCAGGTAATCCGCAACCCGCTTGAGGTCCTGCTGCGCCTTGTTGTCCAGGCGCGCGCTGCCCTGAGCAAAGCGGAAATTGACTGACAGGCGTTCGGCCTTGCGTGCCAGCGCCTGGTAATCGGCGGGCATCTGCGCGGTAGGCTGCACCTTGAGGACCTGTACGGTCTGCGCGACAAAACCGCTTTGCGCGACGATGGCCTGGCCCTCGGCACTTTGCGCGAAACGAACCAGCGCCTGCGCCCAGCGCTGAGGCGTTGACGTGGGTACATAAAAGTACAGTCGTCGCGACAACGGGTAGTCCTCGGTGGCAATCAGGCTGATCGTCGGCAGCATGGGCCTGGAATCGCCATCGGCTATGGCCACCGCCTTGGCGCGGCGTACGGAAGGCAGGCCGATGAAGCCGATACCATTGATGTCCTTGCTGACTTCGTCGGAGAGCTGCTCGCTGGACTCGAAGCGCGCCGCGCTGCCCAGCAGGCTCTTGCCGTATTTGGTCAGTACCAGGTCCTTGAACGTCTCGTAGGTGCCGGACTTTTCATCGCGAACATAAAGATGGATGGCGCCTGGATTGCCACCGACCTCACTCCAGTTTCTGACTTCGCCACTGAAAATGCGCGCCAGTTGAAGGGTATCCAGTTGTCTCAGCGGATTGCCGGGATGCAGAATCACTGCAACGCCGTCGATGGCAATGGTCTGCTCGCTGGCTGCACTTTTCAGATCCCCCAGACTCGCCAGATCTTTGGCCTCCTGATCCTTGATCGGTCGAGAAGAGGCTGCGATATCTGTGTTACCTGCTTTCAGTGCGGTAAAACCGGTGCCTGAGCCATGCGCGGCGATTTCGACACTGACCGATTGTCCGGCGGCTGTGGTTCCGACCACACGCTGTTCATTGAGGGTGTTGCCGGGGAGGGTCTGTACCGATTGCAGACCTTGCTGGCGCATCAATCCTTCGACCAGCGCGGGTCCCAGTTGGGCGTTGATGGTGTTGGAGCCTTGAATGCGCAACGCCGGTATATCGCCAGCAGGCAACGGCAGTGCGGCTTGCGCGAAAGCGGGCAGGGTAGCGCTCGACAGGATGAGCGCCGTAAGCAAAGCGCGCAGCATCGGCGTCACCATGAATCACGGGAGGGTGCCGGGAGAATAAGTCAGAGAGATTGCCGGAATATGACAATTTCAGGGGCTGTACGTGTTTCAGCGCGACCCGAGCCTTATTAAGGAGGGATCGCGCGGGAGGGGCACAGGAGGGGATAAGTCAGCTGAGTTCAAGCCAGATCGGTGCGTGGTCGGACGGTTTTTCCATGGCGCGCAAGTCGTAATCCACACCGGCTTCCTTGATGCGTGGCTGCAAGCCGGTAGAGGTCATGATCAGATCGATGCGCAGGCCGCGCTTGGGCTCGTCTTCAAAGCCACGGCTACGATAGTCGAACCAGCTGAAGCGGTCGACGACCTCCGGGTACAGGTGACGAAAGCTGTCCACCAGGCCCCAGTTCTTCAGGCGCTCCATCCACTCCCGCTCTTCAGGCAGAAAGCTGCACTTGCCGGTTTTCAGCCAGCGTTTGGCGTTGTCGGCGCCGATGCCGATATCGCAGTCCTGCGGAGAAATATTCACATCGCCCATGACGATCAGCGGCTGATCGTTGCGAAAGTGGCCCTCGAGCAGCGTTTGCAGGTTCTCGTAAAAGCGCTGTTTGGCGGGGAATTTGGTTGGGTGATCACGGCTTTCGCCCTGTGGAAAGTAGCCATTCATGATGGTTACCGGCTGGCCGTTGCGGTCGGCGTAAGTACCCCAGATGAAACGCTTCTGGGATTCCTCGTCGTCCCCCTCGAAACCCTTGTGCAGGGCCAGCGGCGCATTACGAGACAGCAAAGCGACACCGTAATGGCCTTTCTGGCCGTGGAAGTGCACGTGATAGCCCAGCGCTTCGACTTCCGCCTGGGGAAATTGCTCGTCCGAAACCTTGGTTTCCTGAAGACCGATCACGTCAGGCTGATGTTTGTCGATCAGCGCCGCCAACTGATGCGGTCGAGCGCGCAGACCATTGATGTTGAACGAGATGATTTTCATAAAACAGCGGTCCTGAGCAAAAACAAACAACGATGCTAGCCGACCTGTGGTTTCAGGACCAGTGCCGCGTCGCAAGCGCAGGCCGAGGCGTGTCTGGATAATTCGTTGGAACTGTTATCAATGGCCATCACTCGAAAGCCTGCTTGCCAAAACCGCTGCGCCAGACGCAGTTCCGTTAACACGAGGCCCTTTATGTCCCTACCTGCTGCCATCACGGGTGAAATTCGCCAACTCGACAGTGGTTATTCCCGTGAAACCCGCTCCTTGCTGTTCAGGGCCTACCGGCACGATCCGACATTTGCCTATCTGTTCAACGCCGAGCGCGAGGGATATGAGCAACGCGTGTTGGCGACCATCCGCCAACTGGTCAAACAACACTTTTTGCAAAACCAGCCTGCGCTGGGCCTGTTTCTCCAGGACCGCCTGGTCGGCGTAGCGCTGATCGCTCCGCCGCAGCGCCGTCTGGGTGTCACCGAAAGCTGGGCCTGGCGTCTGCGCATGGTGATGGACACCGGCCTGGGTTGCACCCAGCGCTATCTGGCGTATTACAACGCAGTACTTGCCTGCGTGCCGTCGGAAACCGTGCATGTGCTGCCGTTGATCGGCCTTGATCCGGAGTTCCAGGGGCAGAAGCTCGGTCAGGACCTGAGCGAGCAACTGCTGGCGGCGCTGCACGACTGGTGCGCAGTGGATGAACACTCCCAGGGCATCGTGGTAGATACGGGCAATCCGCGTTATCTGGAGTTCTATAAGCGGCAGGGCTATGAAGAAATCGGTGAAATTGCTGTAGGCCCCGTCCGCGAGCATGTGTTTTTTCATCCGAACCCTCAGGTGTCACTGCCGGTCCCTGACGTAATGGCCTGAATATCCTGCAATTCGTGGGCTTCCAGTGCAGCCTGTCGATCGTGGTAGCATCTACGCCCATGAAGCTTTTCAGACTATTCAGCAGCGTTTTCCTGATGACCATGAGTGCGGCCGCGCTTGCCCAGGCCCGCCTCGACGTCAGGATCAAGCCTGCCAATCCGCAACTCAAGGCCAACGTCGAAGGGTATGTCGGTGATCTGGGCGAGCGTGATGCCCAGGCATTGCGCAACTTCAGCCTCGGTGCCGAGCAGCAGGCGGAAAAAGCCGCGCAGGCGCTGGGTTATTACCAGGCGCAGATTGATAGTGAGATCAAGGACGGAGATCAACCGAGCCTGGTGATCAACATCCAGCCGGGCGAACCCATTCACCTGCGTAACGTGGTGATCCGGGTCGAAGGCCCGGCGGCAGCAATGAAGGCCTTTCGTGTGCCGAGCAGCGACGCGCTGAAAACCGGCGCGGTGTTGAATCACGGCAATTATGAAGACGCCAAGCGTCTGATCCAGAATCAGGCTTCGCGTTACGGATTTTTCAGCGGTCACTTCACCCGTCAGCGCCTGGCCATCGACCCGCGGGCCGGTGTGGCGGATATCGAGCTGGTCTATGAAAGCGGGCCGCGCTACACGCTCGGCAAGGTCATGTTCAGTGGCGACGCGCCATTTGATGACGATCTGCTCAAGCGCATGGTGCCGTTCAAGGAAAACACGCCTTACGACTCCCAACTGATCGCCGAACTGACCCAGGCCATGCAGGGCAGCGGTTACTTCGAGGGCGTACGGGTCGATGCGGCGCCCACCGCAGCGGAAAATCAGGTTATTCCGGTGACCGTTCAGCTCGAAACCCGCAAGCCTCGCACCATGGGGTTGGGGCTGGGCTATTCGACTGACGTTGGCCCGCGTGGCAAAGCCAACTGGACCCGGCATTGGGCCAATCCGCAGGGCCACAGTTATGGTTTCGAATCCGAGATTTCCGCGCCACGGCAGAATATCGGCCTGTGGTACGACGTACCGCTCGACCCGCCGCTGACCGACAAATTGCGCTACGCCGGTGGGTATCAGTATGAAGAGATCGCCGGAACCGACAGCCTCAGCAAATTGCTGACTGCCGGGCCTGAATGGCACAGCAAGCTGCCCAGCGGCTGGGAGCGGGTCATATCCCTGAAATGGCAGCGTGAAGAATACCGCCTGGGCGATGACGCCGGCCTCAGCACGCTGCTGATGCCCGGTATCAGTTACTCGTACCTGCGCAGTGACAACCGTATCGACCCGCACCAGGGTTACAGACTGCAGTTCGACACGCAGGTGGCCAAGGAGGGCATGTTGTCTGACGCCAATCTGGTGCATGCCAACGTGCTGCTCAAAGGGCTGACGACCGTCGCGCAAAATCACCGCTTTCTCGGTCGCGTGCAGTTTGGCGGCAACCTCACCGACGGTTACACCTCGATACCGCCCTCGCTGCGCTTTTTTGCCGGTGGCGATCAGAGCGTGCGCGGCTATGACTATCAGAAGTTGTCACCGACCAATTCCGACGGCGACCGCATCGGTGGGCGATACATGTTTGCCGGTAGCGTCGAATACCAATATTCCATCGCTGACAAATGGCGCCTGGCGACCTTCATCGATCAGGGCAACTCGTTCAACAGCCTGGACAAGCCAGACCTGAAAACCGGAGTCGGTTTCGGCGTGCGCTGGGTATCCCCAGTAGGCCCGCTGCGTCTCGATCTGGCCCACGCGCTGGACGATGACGGCGGAATCCGTCTGCACTTTTCGATGGGGCCGGAGCTTTGAACAAGGTGAATATCACCCGCGGCGCCAAGGTCGTCGGGCTGGGACTCGTCGCATTACTGCTGCTAGTGATCATCAGTGTCGCGCTGCTGCTGGGCACCCATACGGGCAGCCAGTGGGCTTTGGCTCGGGTGCCCGGTGTACAGCTGGAAAACTTTCAGGGGCGACTGGGCGGCCAGTGGAGCGCCGAGCGTCTGATATGGCAGCAGGGCGCAGACCGCGTCGAGGTCCAAACGGTCGATTTCGCCTGGACGCCGGCCTGCCTGTTGAAGATGACGCTGTGCATCGACCGTCTGCATGCGCAGCAGGTGCTGATGCATTTCCCGCCGAGCGATACGCCCGCCAGCGACGGCCCGATCCAGTTACCGACGCTCAGGTTACCGCTGGCGCTGCAACTGGGTGATATACAGCTGGGCGGTCTGCAACTGGATGGCGTCGAACAATTGCGCGATCTCAAGCTGGCAGCGCACTGGACCGCCGAAGGCTTGAAGATCGACAGCGCGCACCTGCAACGTGATGCGCTGGTGCTGGACCTCAATGGCCTGCTGAAACCCGAGGTCGACTGGCCTCTCAGCGTGCAAGGTCAACTGCAACTTCCGCCACAGGATGGCCAGCCCTGGACGCTGGCGCTGGACATCCAGGGCGACCTGCTGAAGACGCTGCAGCTCAAGGCGGACAGCAGCGGTTATCTGCCGGGATTGCTGACTGGCGAGTTGCAACCCCTGGCCGAACACCTTCCTGCACGCATCAGACTGACTGCCGAACACTTCAAACCCAGCGCTGCATTGCCTGACACCTTGCAACTGGACCAGTTGCTGCTGACGGCCGAGGGCAATCTTGACTCGGGTTATTTGATAGATGGCAGCGCCAGCCTGCCCGCAGAGAAAGGCCCTGTTGCGTTGTCATTGAAAGGACGCGTGGATGCCAACGGCGCAACCATCGCCGGACTCGATCTGGCCGCCGATGATCAGCAGCGTCTGGCCATCAACGGCAAGATGAACTGGCAGAGCGGTTTTTCTGCGGATGCAAGCATTGACTGGCTGGATTTCCCATGGCAGCGCCTGTATCCACTGGCGTCAGAGCCTCAGGTGGCATTGCATGCCTTCAAGGGCGATATTTCCTATACCGATGGCAATTACCTTGGCAATTTCAACGCCAGCCTCAAGGGGCCTGCCGGTGCGTTCACACTGGTCAGCCCGTTCAGCGGCAATCTGCAGGAGATTCATCTGCCGCAGCTGGAGCTGGTCGCCGGGCAGGGCAAGGCCAGCGGTTTCCTGAACCTGCAGTTCGCTGACGGTATCGGCTGGGATACGGCTCTGGACCTGAGTGCGCTGGACCCTTCATTCTGGGTTGCCGAACTGCCCGGCACACTGGCAGGCCCGTTACGCAGCAAAGGTCAGATGCGCAACGAGCAGCTTGAACTCAGCGCCGACCTTGATTTGAAAGGGCGCCTGCGTGGTCAGCCTGCGCTGCTGCAAGCCAAGGCTGACGGCCGTGATCAGCAATGGAATGTCAGCAGTCTGAACATCCGCCTCGGGGACAACCGTATTCAAGGAATGGGTAGTCTGCAGGAGCGTCTCAAGGGGCAGTTGAACATGGATCTGCCGCGTCTGGCCCAGCTTTGGCCACGTTTGCAGGGGCAGGTCAAAGGCCGGCTGGACCTGGCCGGAACGCTGCAGGCACCCCAGGGACAACTGGCCTTGCAGGGCAGCCAGCTCGCCTTGCAGGACAATCGTCTGCAAACCCTCACGCTCAACGCCAGACTGGATCAGGCGCAACGCGCGGTCATCAACCTGAAAGGCACCGGTATTCAGGCTGGCGATACCCAGTTGGGCACCTTGCTGGTGGACGGTCAGGGCACGCTCAAGAGCCAGCAGGTGAAGCTGGACCTGCAAGGACCTCTGCTCAAACTGGCCATCGGCCTTGACGGTGGTCTGGACAAGGGTGATTGGCGAGGCCGACTGGCCAGCGGTACGGTGCAGAGCGGCGGGCAGAACTGGCGTTTGCAGCAGCCAGCGAAGATCGAGCGTCTGGCCGATGGCCGGCTCAACTTCGGTGCGCATTGTTGGTTGTCCGGAGCTGCCAGCCTGTGTGGCGGTGATCAGCGGCTGATGCCTGAACCCCATCTGCGTTATCAGCTCAAGAATTTCCCGCTGGACAGCCTGGCGCAATGGATGCCCAAGGATTTTGCCTGGAAGGGCGCGCTGAATGCAGACGTGCAGCTCGACATTCCGGCAGCCGGCCCCAGCGGCAAGGTCACGATTGACGCCGGAGGCGGAACGCTGCGGGTACGCAACAACAATCAGTGGCTGGACTTCCCTTATCAGACGCTGAAACTGGCCACCACACTGGCGCCCAAACGCATCGACACGCGTCTGGACTTCGATGGCGGCAAGCTGGGAAGGCTGCTGCTCAACGCGCAGATCGACCCGCTGGCCAAGGACAAAACCCTGGCAGGTGACTTCAACCTCTCGGGGCTGGATATCTCGGTGGCACGTCCTTTCGCGCCAATGGTGCAGAAACTCAATGGGCGTCTGAATGGTAATGGCCGGTTGTCAGGCACGTTGCTGGCGCCGCTGGTCAACGGCAACGTGACGCTTGAAGCGGGTGAGGTGGCGGGGGCAGAGCTGCCCATGGAACTGCACGACCTCAAGGTCCAGGCGTTGATTGCCGGAGCAAGCGTACAGCTCAATGGCGGCTGGAAAAGTGGCAGCACCGGGCAGGGCAGCATAGGCGGTCAGGTGGCCTGGGGGCAGAGCCTGAACGTCGATGTGAGCCTCAAGGGCTCGCGCCTGCCGATCACTGTCGAACCCTATGCGGCGGTAGAGGCGGCGCCTGATCTGAAAATCTCCATGCAGGGCGAGCGACTGGCCATCTCCGGCAAGGTGCTGGTGCCCAATGGCGCGATTACCGTACGCGAGTTGCCGCCTTCCACTGTGAAGCTCTCCGGTGACACGGTAATCGTCGGACAGCAGACCGAGGAAGGCGCTCCGCCGCTCGCGGTGGCGATGGATATCGATGTGGACGTCGGCCAGGAAAAGCTCAGCTTCAGCGGCTTCGGGCTGACCGCCAATCTGGTCGGGCATGTGCACATTGGCGACAATTTGGACACCCGTGGCGAACTGAACCTGAACGATGGTCGGTATCGCGCCTATGGGCAGCGGCTGACCATCCGCAAGGCGCGTCTGCTGTTTGCCGGTCCGGTCGACCAGCCTTATCTGGACATCGAGGCGATTCGGCAGACCGACGACGTGATTGCCGGTATTCGCCTGACCGGCAGCGCCGAGCAGCCTACCACCGAGGTGTTCTCCGAACCTGCGATGAGCCAGGAGCAGGCGCTTTCCTATCTGGTCATGGGCAGACCGCTCAGCACTTCCGGCGAAGACAACAACATGGTCGCTCAGGCTGCGCTGGCATTGGGTGTGGCAGGTAGCTCGTCGACCACTGGCAAGCTCGCCGACAATCTGGGGATCAAGGACTTCGAACTGGACACCTCGGGAACCGGCGACAAGACCAACGTGGTTGCCAGCGGCAAGATCACCGACAAGCTCAGCCTGCGTTATGGCGTGGGCGTGTTTGAACCGGCCAATACCATCGCCTTGCGCTATCTGCTCAGCAAGCGCGTGTACCTGGAGGCCGCGAGCGGTGTTGCCAGCTCGCTGGATATTTTCTATAAAAGGGACTTCTAGGCAAGGGCTGGTGGCGTTAAAAGCACGGCTCTGCACCCAGCCGTCTGGCCTTTCCCGGGCGTCTTTCTTGCAACTGCAAGTTACCTCACATGTCATCTACCTTCAGGTTGCCGGCCATCATGGATCGATTCAACGCCATGCGCGTGTTCACCCGTATCGTCGAGCTGGGCGGTTTCGCCAGGGCGGCCGAGAGTCTGCACATGCCCCGTGCCTCGGTGACGATTCTGATCAAGCAGCTCGAAGCGCATCTGGGCGTACAGCTTTTGCAGCGTACGACGCGGCAGGTCAGCGCCACCCCGGACGGCAAGGCCTATTACCAGCGCTGCGTCAGCCTGCTGGCCGATCTGGACGATGCCGAAGCGTCGTTCTCGGCGACGGGGGCCGAGCCCAAGGGGCTGTTGCGTGTCGATCTGCCGGTCAGTCTGGGGCGCATGATCATCATCCCGGCGCTGCCTGAATTCAGCCGACGCTACCCGCAGATCCGCCTGGAGATCGGCATGAGTGACAGGCCGGTCGATCTGATCCGCGAAGGCGTGGACTGCGTGTTGCGTGCCGGAGCGGCACTGGATGAAACACTGGTTGCCAGGCCGCTGGGCAGTCTGACCCAGATTACCTGCGCCAGTCGCGAGTACCTGGCGCAACACGGCACGCCACTGGACCTGCAGGCGCTCGCGCAACATCAGGTAATCGAATATTTTTCGACCAGCACCGGCAAGCGTTATGGCCTCGAGTTCATGGCTGCTGGTATGGGCGTCGAACACGCATCGGCCTGCTCGATCGCTGTCAACAGTGCCGACGGTTATGTCGCAGCGTGCGAAGCCGGTTTCGGCCTGATTCAGGTGCCGCGCTACCATGTCGCCGCGCAATTGCGCAGCGGTGGGCTGGTGGAAGTATTGCGATTGCATCGTCCGCCGCCGCTGCCACTGACCGCGCTTTACCCCCCGCATCGACAGTTGTCACGACGGGTCAGGGTATTCGTTGATTGGCTGGTGGAATTGTGTGCCCACACAGATATCAGGGACAGACTGGTTTCCTGAAAAAAATTCAGAATTATCCCATATAGGCCGCGGCACACTTTCGTGTTTAACTTCCGGCTCTTTCATCCATTTTGAAAAGGAACGTGTTTCATGGCTCAAGTGACCCTCAAAGGCAGCCCCGTTCAGGTCAGTGGCAACCTGCCTGAAGTCGGTAGCAAGGCACACGATTTCACGCTGGTGGGCGCAGGTCTTGCCGATAAGACTCTGGCTTCCTTCGCCGGCAAGCGCAAGGTATTGAACATCTTCCCGAGCGTCGATACGCCGACCTGTGCCACTTCGGTACGTAAATTCAACACTCAGGCCAATGACCTGAGCAACGCCGTGGTTCTGTGCATCTCGGCCGACCTGCCGTTTGCCCAGGCGCGTTTCTGCGGCTCCGAAGGCCTGGAGAATGTCCAGAACCTGTCCTCGTTCCGCAGTGCCGATTTTGCCCGCAATTATGGTGTTGCCGTTGCCGACGGCCCGCTCGCGGGTCTGACTGCGCGCGCCGTGGTTGTTCTGGACGAGAACGACAAGGTGCTGCACAGCGAACTGGTCGCCGAGATCGGTAGTGAGCCCAACTACGACGCTGCATTGGCTGTGCTGAAGTAACTTTCCGCAACCTATAGACGGCCTGAGTCCGCTCAGGCCGTTTTTTTTGTTTGTGCTTCATACGTTTATCCAAAGTAAGCGCTTGGTAAAGGCGCTTTGCTTGTAACGTAACTGTGCTTATTGTTCAGCCTTCTGAACAAACCCCCACCTGTAATGGTTGATTTATTCATGCAATCGTCTGGCTCCCGTAAATCCCGTCGCTGGTTGATCAGTTTGCTGGTCCTGTTGGTCATCGTCGCCTTGTGCTGGTGGTTCTGGCCTGCGTCCACTTCCGGCAAGGGGGCCGAGAGCAACAAGAAGCCCGCTACAAGCGGCATGGCAAGGCCCGGCTTCGGCGGATCGGCTGTGGCGGTCCCGGTGCGTGTGGCCCCGGCTACCGAAGGTGATTTTCCGATCTACTACAAGGCACTTGGCACCGTGACGGCGATGAACACCATCAATGTGCGCAGCCGCGTGGCGGGGGAGCTGGTCAAGCTTTATTTCCAGGAAGGGCAGATGGTCAAGGCGGGTGATCTGCTGGCTGAAATCGATCCGCGCAGCTATCAAGTGGCGTTGCAGCAGGCCGAAGGTACGCTGGCCACCAACCAGGCGCTGCTCAAGAACGCTCAGCTCGACGTGCAGCGTTACCGAGGCTTGTTTGCCGAGGACAGCATCGCCAAGCAGACCCTCGACACTGCCGAGTCGCTGGTCAACCAATACAAGGGCACGATCAAGACCAATCAGGCTGCCGTGGCTGACGCAAAACTCAACCTGGACTTCAGTCGCATTCGTGCCCCGATTGCCGGGCGTGTCGGCCTCAAACAGCTGGACGTGGGTAATCTGGTTGCCGCCAATGACACCACGGCACTGGCGGTGATTACCCAGACCCAGCCTATTTCCGTCGCATTCACGCTGCCTGAAAAGGACCTGTCGAAAGTTATTTCCCGCTACCGCACCGGCGACAAGCTGCCGGTCGAAGCCTGGGACCGTGGCGATACGAAGATGCAGGCCACCGGCGTACTGGCCAGCCTCGACAACCAGATCGACGTGGCTACCGGCACACTGAAGTTCAAGGCGCGTTTCGATAACAGCGACGAGGTCCTGTTTCCCAATCAGTTCGTCAATATACGGCTGCGCGCCGACATGCTGAAAAAAGTCACGCTGGTGCCGACGGCTGCCGTGCAGTTTGGCACCGACGGGACCTTTGTCTACGTGCTGGACGGTGACAAGAAGGTCAAGCTCAAACTGCTGAAGACCGGCCCGAGCGACGAGACATCCACGGTGATTACCGAAGGTCTGGCAGCCGGCGAGCGGGTGGTGCTCGAAGGCACCGACCGTCTGCGCGACGGTGCCGAAGTCGAAGTCGTCAACGACAGCAAGGAAGTCCCGGCTGGCCCGGCTCAGAAGCTGCAAGGCAAGCCTGACAGCAAGACCGACAAGTCGGCGGCGCTCGGCAAGGTGGAAAAACCAAACGTATGAACATGTCGCGCCTGTTCATCCTGCGTCCGGTTGCCACCACACTGAGCATGTTGGCAATCGTCCTGGCGGGTCTGATCGCCTATACCTTGCTACCGGTTTCGGCGTTGCCCCAGGTCGACTACCCGACCATCCGGGTGATGACCCTGTACCCGGGTGCCAGCCCGCAGGTGATGACCAGTTCCGTGACTGCGCCGCTGGAACGTCAATTCGGACAGATGCCCGGCCTGACACAGATGGCCTCGACCAGCTCTGGCGGTGCGTCGGTCATTACCTTGCGCTTCAGCCTTGAAATCAATATGGATGTCGCCGAGCAGCAGGTGCAGGCAGCGATCAACGCGGCCACCAACCTGCTGCCAACTGACCTGCCAGCGCCTCCGGTCTACAACAAGGTCAACCCGGCCGATACTCCGGTTCTGACCCTGGCGATCACTTCGAAAACCATGTTGTTGCCCAAGCTCAATGATCTGGTCGATACGCGTATGGCGCAGAAGATCTCGCAGATCAGCGGTGTCGGCATGGTCAGCATTGCCGGCGGGCAGCGTCAGGCGGTACGGATCAAGGTCAATCCGGAGGCGCTCGCCGCCAACAGCCTCAACCTGTCCGATGTGCGTACTCTGATCAGCGCCTCCAACGTCAACCAGCCGAAGGGCAACTTCGACGGGCCGACCCGGGTGTCGATGCTCGATGCCAACGATCAGCTGAAGTCTCCGGAGGAGTACGCCAACCTGATTCTGGCTTACAAGGATGGCGCACCCTTGCGCCTGAAGGATGTCGCCGAAATCGTCAATGGTGCCGAAAACGAGCGGCTCGCGGCCTGGGCCAATCGTAGCCAGGCGGTGCTGTTGAACATTCAGCGTCAGCCGGGCGCCAACGTCATCGAGGTGGTCGACCGGATCAAGGCGTTGCTGCCGTCGATCACCGAAAACCTTCCGGCCGGCCTCGACGTCGTGGTCCTGACGGACCGCACGCAAACCATCCGCGCGTCGGTGACCGATGTTCAGCACGAATTGCTGATCGCGATCGTCCTGGTGGTGCTGGTCACGTTCCTGTTCCTGCGTCGTTTCAGCGCGACGATCATTCCTTCGATCGCCGTTCCGCTGTCGCTGGTAGGCACGTTCGGCGTGATGTACCTGGCCGGTTTCTCGGTCAACAACCTGACGCTGATGGCCATGACCATTGCCACCGGTTTCGTCGTCGATGACGCCATCGTCATGCTGGAAAACATCTCCCGGCATATCGAAGAGGGCGAGACGCCCCTGCAGGCCGCGCTCAAGGGCGCGAAGCAGATCGGTTTCACCCTGATCTCCCTGACCCTGTCACTGATTGCGGTATTGATCCCGCTGTTGTTCATGGCCGACGTGGTAGGGCGGCTGTTCCGCGAGTTCGCGATTACCCTGGCGGTCGCGATATTGATATCGCTGGTGGTCTCGCTGACCCTGACGCCGATGATGTGCGCACGCTTGCTCAAGCGCGAGCCCAGGGAAGAAGAGCAGAGCCGCTTTTACCGCGCCAGTGGTGCCTGGATCGACTGGCTGATCGACATCTACGCGGGCAGGCTGCGCTGGGTGCTCAAGCATCAGCCACTGACCCTGCTGGTCGCTTTGGCCACCCTGGCATTGACGGTGCTGCTGTACATCGTCGTGCCCAAAGGCTTTTTCCCGGTGCAGGATACCGGGGTGATCCAGGGTATTTCGGAAGCGCCACAGTCGGTCTCTTTCGCGGCGATGAGCCAGCGTCAGCAGGCACTGGCCGACATCATTCTCAAGGACCCGGCAGTGGTCAGTCTGTCGTCCTACATCGGTGTCGACGGTGACAATGCCACGCTCAACAGCGGGCGTCTGCTGATCAACCTCAAGCCTCACGGAGCGCGCGACCTGACTGCGTCCGAGGTGATCCAGCGCCTGCAGCCAGAGGTCGACAAACTGTCGGATATCCGTCTGTTCATGCAGCCGGTGCAGGATCTGACCATCGAAGACCGGGTCAGTCGCACCCAGTATCAATTCAGCATGTCGTCGCCCGACGCCGAACTGCTGACGTTGTGGAGCGAAAAACTGGTAGACGCGCTCGGCAAGCGGCCCGAACTGAGGGATGTGGCCAGCGACCTGCAGGACAAAGGTTTGCAGGTGTACCTGAACATCGATCGTGATGCGGCCAGCCGGGTCGGGGTCACGGTTGCGAACATTACCGATGCGCTGTACGACGCATTCGGTCAGCGCCAGATATCCACCATCTATACGCAGGCCAGCCAGTACCGCGTGGTGCTGCAGGCTGCGTCGGGCAGTGAGCTCGGCCCGGCGGCGCTCGAGCAGATCCACGTCAAGACCACCGATGGCGCACAGGTGAAGCTGTCGAGCCTAGCACGTGTCGAGCAGCGCCAGGCGCAACTGGCCATCGCTCACCTTGGGCAGTTTCCTGCAGTGATGATGTCGTTCAACCTGGCGCCCGACATCGCCCTGGGCAAGGCGGTGAAGGTGATCGAGCAGGTCGAGCAGGAGATCGGCATGCCGATTGGCGTGCAGACCCAGTTCCAGGGCGCTGCCGAAGCGTTTCAGGCTTCGTTGTCCAGCACGTTGCTGCTGGTTCTGGCGGCGGTGGTCACCATGTACATCGTGCTGGGCGTGCTCTACGAGAGCTACATTCACCCGATCACCATCCTCTCGACCCTGCCGTCGGCCGCAGTGGGGGCCTTGTTGGCCCTGCTGATCAGCGGCAACGATCTGGGGATGATTGCGATCATCGGCATCATTCTGTTGATCGGCATCGTCAAGAAGAACGCGATCATGATGATCGACTTCGCGCTCGACGCGGAGCGCAACCGCGGTGTTGCGCCTGAAAAGGCGATCTACGACGCGGCGCTGTTGCGCTTCCGGCCGATTCTCATGACCACCCTGGCAGCGCTGTTCGGCGCCATCCCGCTGATGCTCGCCAGCGGTTCCGGCGCCGAATTGCGGCAACCCCTGGGGCTGGTGATGGTCGGCGGGCTGTTGCTCAGCCAGGTCCTGACACTGTTCACCACGCCGGTCATCTACCTGTATTTCGACCGCCTTGGCCGTCGCTGGAGTCGCAAACCTGCCGACCCGGACCGACAGGAACGGGCTGACGCATGAACCTCTCAGCGCCGTTCATCCGCCGCCCCGTTGCGACCGTTCTGCTGAGCCTGGCGATTATGCTGCTCGGCGCGGTGAGCTTTCGCTTGTTGCCGGTGGCACCGTTGCCGAACATGGATTTCCCGGTGATTGTGGTCTCGGCCAGTCTCGCCGGTGCCAGCCCTGAGGTGATGGCGTCCACGGTGGCCACGCCGCTGGAGCGTTCGCTGGGCAGTATTGCCGGTGTCAACACCATGACCAGCAATTCAAGCCAGGGCACCACACGGATCATTCTGCAGTTCGATCTGGATCGCGACATCAACGGCGCTGCCCGGGAAGTGCAGGCGGCGATCAATGCCTCACGCAACCTGCTGCCCAGCGGGATGCGCAGCATGCCGACCTACAAGAAGGTCAACCCGTCGCAGGCGCCGATCATGGTCTTGTCGATGACGTCGACGGTGCTGGAAAAGGGCCAGCTTTACGACCTGGCGTCCACCATCCTGTCGCAGAGCCTGTCACAGGTTTCCGGGGTCGGCGAAGTGCAGATCGGCGGCAGCTCGCTGCCTGCTGTGCGTATCGAGCTGGAGCCGCAGATGCTCTCCCAGTACGGCGTATCGCTCGACGACGTGCGGACTGCGATCACCGGCGCCAACGTAAGGCGACCGAAGGGGTTTGTGGAGGACGACCAGCATAACTGGCAGGTGCAGGCCAACGATCAGCTGGAAACCGCCAAGGATTATGCGCCGCTGATCATTCGCTACAAGGACGGAGCGACCTTGCGCCTCAAGGACGTGGCGAAAGTCAGCGACGCCGTGGAAGACCGTTACAACAGCGGCTTCTACAACAATGACCGTGCCGTGCTGCTGGTCGTCAACCGCCAGGCGGGCGCCAACATCATTGAAACCGTGGCGCAGATCAAGGCGCAGTTGCCAGCGTTGCGAGCGGTGCTGCCGGCCAGTGTCAGTCTCAATATAGCGATGGACCGCTCGCCGGTGATCAAGGCGACGCTGCACGAAGCCGAAATGACCCTGCTGATTGCCGTGGTGCTGGTGGTGATGGTGGTGTTCCTGTTCCTCGGCAGTTTTCGCGCCTCGCTGATCCCCACCCTGGCGGTTCCGGTATCGCTGGTCGGCACCTTTGCGATCATGCACCTGTTCGGCTTCTCGCTGAACAACCTGTCACTGATGGCGTTGATCCTCGCCACCGGTCTGGTGGTGGACGACGCCATCGTCGTGCTGGAAAACATATCCCGGCATATTCACAACGGCCTCGACCCCATGAAAGCGGCTTTTCTGGGCGCCAAGGAGGTCGGGTTCACCTTGCTGTCGATGAACGTCTCGCTGGTCGCGGTGTTCATTTCCATCCTGTTCATGGGCGGTCTGGTCGAAAGTCTGTTTCGCGAGTTTTCCATTACCTTGTCAGTGTCGATCATCGTCTCGCTGATCGTGTCCCTGACCCTGACGCCAATGTTGTGCGCGCGCTGGTTGAAGCCACGCGAAGCCCATGGGGAAAACGCCTTTCAGCGCTGGAGCGAGCGGGTCAACGATCGAATGGTGGCAGGCTACGACCGCTCGCTGGGCTGGGTGATGCGGCATCGAAGGCTGACGCTGCTCAGCCTGCTGATCACCGTGGTGGTCAATATCGCGCTGTATGTGGTGGTACCCAAGACCTTTCTGCCGCAACAGGACACCGGGCAACTGATGGGTTTCGTGCGCGGTGACGATGGCCTTTCGTTTTCGGTCATGCAGCCGAAAATGGAGACCTTCCGCCTATCGATTCTCGCTGACCCTGCGGTGGAAAGCGTTGCCGGTTTTATCGGTGGCAGCGGTGGCACCAATAACGCTTTCATGATCGTGCGCCTCAAGCCGATTGCCGAGCGCAAGCTGTCTGCCGAGAAAGTGGTCGAGCGCCTGCGCAAGAACATGCCGCATGTGCCGGGCGGCAGACTGTTCCTGGCACCGGATCAGGACCTGCAACTGGGCGGCGGTCGCGAGCAGACCAGTTCGCAGTATCAATACATCGTGCAGAGCGCTGACCTGGGCAGCCTGCGTCTGTGGTACCCGAAGATCGTCGCAGCGCTCAAGTCGATACCCGAGTTGACCGCCATCGACGCACGGGAAGGGCGCGGAGCACAGCAGGTGACCCTGGTGGTCAACCGTGACACGGCCAAGCGGCTGGGTATCGATATGAACATGGTCACGGCGGTGCTCAACAACGCTTACAGCCAGCGCCAGGTATCGACCATCTATGACAGCCTCAACCAGTACAAGGTGGTGATGGAGGTCAATCCAAAATACGCCCAGGACCCGGTGACGCTGGAACAGGTCCAGGTGATTACCGCAGACGGGCAGCGCGTACCGCTGTCGAGCATCGCCCATTACGAGCGCAGTCTGGCCAACGACCGGGTATCGCATGACGGCCAGTTCGCCGCTGAAAACATTTCCTTCGATCTGGCCGAAGGGGCCAGCCTCGACAAGGCCACCGTGGCGATAGAGCGGGCGATTGCCGCCATCGGTCTGCCGTCCGACATCATTTCCAAAATGGCCGGGACCGCCAATGCCTTCGCCTCGACGCAGAAGAGCCAGCCGTGGATAATCCTCGGTGCGTTGCTGGCGGTGTACCTGGTGCTGGGGATCCTCTACGAAAGTTACATTCATCCGCTGACGATCCTTTCGACGCTTCCGTCCGCAGGGGTTGGCGCATTGCTGACGATCTATGTGCTGGGCAGCGAATTCAGTCTGATCTCCCTGTTGGGGTTGTTCCTGCTGATCGGCGTGGTCAAGAAAAACGCGATCATGATGATCGACCTTGCCCTGCATCTGGAGCGCGAACAGGGAATGACGCCGCAAGAGTCGATCCGCAGCGCCTGCCTGCAGCGCCTGCGGCCAATTCTGATGACTACGATGGCCGCCATCCTGGGCGCCTTGCCATTGCTGTTGAGCACCGCCGAAGGCGCTGAAATGCGCAAGCCGCTGGGCTTGACCATCATCGGCGGCCTGATCTTCAGCCAGGTCCTGACCCTTTACACCACTCCGGTGGTTTACCTTTATCTCGACCGTCTGCGCCATCGTTACAACAAATGGCGTGGCGTGCGCACCGATGCTGCTCTGGAAACTCCGCTATGACCGAACGCCTGGCATTCACCTCCCGCCCGACAGGGCTGATTCGTCCATTCGCGCTGGGGCTTTGTGTGGTGCTGCTCAGCGCCTGCGCTGTGGGTCCGGATTACCAGAAGCCGTCCATGGCCGCACCCGCGCAGTTCAAGGCTGCGCAGGGCTGGCGTACGGCCACGCCGAGTGACGGGATGGCCAAAGGTGCGTGGTGGGAGGTGTACAAGGACCCGCAACTGAACGCTCTGGTCGAGCGCCTGAACACGTCCAACCAGACCGTCGCCCAGTACGATGCGCAGTATCGACAGGCACAGACACTGGTGCGCAGCTCCAGGGCTGCATTCCTGCCTACGCTTGACCTGACAACCGGCAAAACCCGCTCGGGGCAGGGCACAGGCACGTCGAATAGCGGCACGAGTGCCTCGGGGATTCGCAACAGTTACAACGCGCAACTGGGCGTCAGTTGGGAGGCCGATGTCTGGGGCAAGCTGCGGCGCGGGCTGGAGGCTGACACCGCCAATGCTCAGGCAAGTCTTGCCGACCTGGCCGCGATGCGTCTGAGTCTGCAATCGGAGCTGGTACAGAATTACCTGCAATTGCGCGTGATCGATGAACAAAAACGCCTGCTGGAATCCACGGTGGATGCCTATCAGCGCTCCCTGACGCTGACGCAGAATCAGTACCGGGCCGGTATCTCCGGAAGTGATGCTGTCGCGCAGGCGCAGACGCAGTTGAAAAGCACCCAGGCCGATCTGATCGATCTGGCCTGGCAGCGTGCGCAATTCGAGAATGCCATCGCTGTACTGATGGGCATGGCACCGGCAGACTTCAATCTGCCCGCCAGCACCTCGATTCCGCAGTTGCCGCAGATCCCGCCAGGCCTGCCTTCGCAGTTGCTCGAACGCCGACCTGATATTGCTGCAGCCGAGCGCTCGGTAATGGGCGCCAATGCCAACATCGGCGTGGCCAAGGCGGCTTATTATCCGGACTTCACGCTGAGCATGAGCGGCGGTTACAGCAGCAGTACCTTTGCCAACTGGATCAGCCTGCCCAACCGCTTCTGGTCGGTAGGCCCGCAGCTGGCGCTGACCCTGTTCGACGGCGGCAGGCGCTCGGCCGAGGTTGATCGTACCGAGGCCGTGTATGACCAGACTGTTGCCCAGTACCGGCAGACCGTGCTGAACGGTTTTCAGGAGGTCGAGAACTATCTGGTTCAGCTCAAGGTATACGAGCAGGAGGCTGCGGTGCGCCAGGAAGCGCTGGTCTCGGCTCGTGATTCGCTGCGCCTGACCAACAATCAATACAAGGCCGGGCTGATCGGTTATCTGGACGTCGTCAATGTTCAGGCGACTGCCTTGAGCAACGAACGCAGTGTGCTCAGCGTGCTGCAAAGCCGGTTGATTGCCAGCGTTCAATTGATCGCCGCACTGGGCGGGGGCTGGGATGCCGAAACAGGTTTGACGCTCCGGGAATAAGTATTTCGGGTTCAGAACGCAGATTTTCAGTGGAACTGTTCGCAGTAAACGAAAAAATAATAGCTATTCGCCAGCTTTGCGACCAAGTGCCGCGACATTCGGCCGCTAATGCGTACAATCACCCGCACAAGATCGGCATGGACGCGCTCATTGGTTTCCAGGTGCGTTTATGTTGATTGGCAGCTACATCCCCTCACTCGTCGTCATCTCGATTCTCGTCGCTATTCTTGCCGCCTATACGGCCCTCGATCTGGTTGGCCGCATCGTTTCGGCCAGGGGCCGTGCCGTTCACCTATGGATCGCGGGAGGCGCTGTCGCGATGGGCGTCGGCACCTGGTCGACGCATTTCATCGGTATGCTGGCGTTCGTATTGCCCATCGACCTGGGCTACGACGTGCCACTGGTGCTGCTTTCGCTGTTGATCGCCATCGGCTTTTCAGGGTTCGCCCTGTGGCTCGCCACTCTGCCGCGATTGCCGGCACTGCAACTGAGCCTGGGGTCGCTGTTACTGGGGCTTGGCATCAGCGCCACGCATTACACCGGCATGGCGGCAATGCGTATGCAGCCGGGCATCCAGTACACGCCGTGGCTGTTCGCGCTTTCGTTGGTCATTGCTGTCGTTGCATCCGCAGCAGCATTGCGCGTGGCCTTCCACCTTCGTCAGCAACGCCCGAGAGTCTACGTGTTGCGCGCCTCGGCGGCGCTGTTGCTGGGGCTGGCTGTCATCGGCATGCATTACACCGGTATGGCCGCCGCGAATTTTGCCGATGGCAGCTTTTGTGGTGCGCTGCCCCAAGGGTTGAGCAGTAACGGGCTGGACAGATTCGTGCTGGTCGCCAGCCTGTCGATTCTGGGGATTGCGCTGTTCAGCTGCATTCTCGATTCGCATCTGGAAACACGTACCGCCGTGTTGGCCGATTCTCTGACGCAAGCCAATCTGGAACTGACCCACCTGGCCCTGCATGACAACCTGACCGGTTTGCCAAACCGGGCGTTGTTGACCGAACGCATCGATCAGGCAATGAAGAGGGTCACCGAGACGGGTGGCTGCTTTGCGCTGATGTTCATGGACCTCGATGGCTTCAAACCGGTCAATGACGCGTTCGGGCACCACACCGGCGACCTGCTGTTGCGGCAGGTCGCCTTGCGTCTTCGCAACAGCCTGCACCGTCGCGACACGCTGGCCAGAGTCGGCGGTGACGAGTTTGTCCTGCTGGTGGAGCTTCAACACCCTGAGGATGCATTGGGCGTGGCCAGACGACAGGTCAGTGAGGTCGGCAACCCGTTTATCATTGGCGAACATCAATTGCAGATTTCCCTCAGCATCGGCATCTGCGTGTACCCGGGCAATGGCAGCACCCAGCATGAGCTTCTGATCAATGCCGACGCCGCCATGTACCACACCAAGGCGGCCGGCAAGAACGGCTACAGCTTTTTCGATGTGTCGATGAACAGTAACGCCCGCAATCAGTTGCAGATGTCGCAGGATTTGCACAAGGCGATCAAGCACCGGCAGTTCTGTATCTATTACCAGCCCAAGTTCGACGCCATGACCGGACTGCCCGTAGGCGCAGAAGCGTTGCTGCGCTGGAATCATCCGGAGCAGGGTGTTCTCGGTCCCGATCTGTTCATTTCCATGGCGGAGAAGACCGGCCTGATCATTCAGATCGGCGAGTGGGTGCTGGACGAAGCCTGTCGGCAAATGCGTGAGTGGTACACCCAGGGCTACTCGCACTGGCGCATTGCAGTCAATCTGTCAGCCTTGCAGTTCTGTCATGCCGGGCTGGTTACGGCAGTGGCGGACACACTGGCCCGGCATCAGTTGCCGGCCAACTGCCTGACCCTGGAAATCACCGAGACCACGGCCATGCATGATGCGGATGCCAGCCTGGCGGTGTTGCGAAGGCTTTCGGAAATGGGCGTGGACCTGTCGATCGATGATTTTGGCACCGGTTACTCCAGCCTGATGTACCTGAAACGACTGCCCGCCAATGAAATCAAGATTGATCGGGGCTTCGTCCGCGACCTGGAGCATGACACCGACGACGCCGCCATCGTCTCGGCCATCGTCGCGGTAGGGCAGGCGTTGAATCTGCGGATCGTCGCCGAGGGCGTCGAAACCGCTGTTCAGCAGCGCTTCCTGACTCACCTGGGATGTCACTCGCTGCAAGGCTTCCTGCTGGGTTATCCGTTACCGGCCGAGCAGTTTCTCGAAGAAATCCGCGCCGCCGAAGCGAAAGCTGCAGTGGAAGCGTCCGATACCGGGCAAGCGGCTTTCTGACGCGCGCAGATGGCGCTGGACGATAAAGGCTGTCACGATCCGAACCGGCTGGTTAACCTGCGAAGGTTGGCTGGATCCTGATGTAGGCCTTTGAAAAAAACGAGACACTCCATGGAAAAAGTCCTCATTATCACCGGTGGTTCGCGCGGGATCGGCGCTGCTACAGCGCGTCTGGCCGCCTCACAGGGTTATCGGATCTGCATCAACTACCTGTCGGATCATGCCGCTGCCGAAAAGACCGCAGGCCAGGTGAGGGCAATGGGCGCCAGGGCGATCACCGTGCAGGCCGATGTCAGCAACGAAGACGAGATCATGCGGCTGTTTGCCAGGGTTGACTCCGAACTCGGCCGGGTTACCCATCTGGTCAATAATGCGGGCACCCTGGCGCAGGCTTCCAGAGTCGAGGACATGTCGGAATTTCGCCTGTTGAAGATGATGATGAACAACGTCGTCGGCCCGATGCTGTGCAGCAAACACGCCTTGTTGCGCATGTTGCCGGCACACGGGGGGCAAGGCGGCAGCATCGTCAACGTATCGTCACTCGCGGCACGCCTGGGCTCGGCAGGCGAGTACGTCGACTATGCAGCATCCAAAGGAGCGCTGGACACCTTCACCATCGGGCTCTCCAAAGAGGTCGCGGCGGAAAACGTTCGCGTCAACGCGGTACGTCCGGGGTTCATCTTCACCGACTTTCACGCCCTGAGCGGCGATCCGTTCCGCGTCAGCAAGCTTGAAGGGGCATTGCCCATGGGCCGTGGCGGTACCGCCGAGGAAGTGGCCGAAGCGATTCTCTGGTTGCTGTCGGACAATGCGTCTTATGCCACGGGAACGTTCATCGATGTGGCGGGAGGGCGCTGAAGGCGTCCATACTCGGGCAGACCCCTTCAGACCCTGCTTACTCGTCACACCGTGACGGGCGGCGCATTGGCTGGCGGATCGCCAACTGGCGTTTCATTGGGCGGCGGCGTGGATGGCGGCGGCTCCTGCTCGGGCACTGGCTCGGGCAGGGCGGGGTCATCGATGTTCGGATCGGGTACTTCTACAGGGTTGGGTAAGGTCATGGTTGCAGCCTCCTTGTCGACCCTGTTTACGACTGCCTGGCATGGCCGATGATTCAATTCATTTACTTCCCGCCACAGTCGTCCCGTTGATCCACTCGATGACTGCTTCATCTCTTCGCACGACCACCAAACATCCTCAAAACCTTTGAACTTTACCCTCGTTGACCGCTCGGAACCTAGTCAGCGGAAATAGACGAGTCGCCAGCACAGTGCGATCGTACGCTGCCATACCGTCAATTTTTCCATTGCATGGAATGCACAGGAGCGTCCCTGGGGCGTGAGGAGTGATGCTCGATGAATGAACAGCCATACGGTCCGGATTCCCTGGCCACCGATGTCCCGCAAGCAACCCTTCCGCTGTCACTGACCCAGGCGCTGCAATTACCCCGCATCGTGATTGAAGACACGCTGCCGGTAATCGACGGTGGCCTGTTCGCGGCCAAGGCGATCATCGGGCAACCGGTTACCGTGACCAGCAAGGTCTATGCCGATGGGCACGACAAGATGGCGGTCAATATCCGCTGGCGTGCTGCCGATGAAGAACACTGGCACAGCGCGCCAATGCGCGAGCTGGGCAATGACAGCTGGGTCGGTGAATTCACCCCGACCTCGGTCAGCCGCCATGTGTTTCGCCTCGAAGCCTGGATCGATCAGTTCGGCAGCTATCGTTATGAGCTGGAGAAGAAGTTCGGCGCTGGCGTTCCTGTCGATCTGGAGCTGGAAGAGGGCCGCATTCATCTGGTGCATGCCGCCGAGCGCAGCCAGAACGAGCAGCGCCAGCAAATCGAAGGCCTGCTGGGCCAGCTTGAACAGGGCGATAAAGACGAGAAAGTCGCGCTGTTGTTGCACAGCGAAACCGCCAGCCTGATGAAACTGGCCGACAATCAGGCCTTCCTCAGCCGCAGCGTCGAGTTCCCGCTGGATGTCGAGCGTGAGCTGGCGCAGTTTGCCAGCTGGTATGAGCTGTTTCCCCGTTCGATGACCGACGATCCGGCGCGCCACGGCACGTTCAACGACGTTCATTCGCGTCTGCCGATCATTCGCGACATGGGCTTCGACGTGCTGTATTTTCCGCCGATTCATCCAATCGGCCGTGCCCACCGCAAGGGCCCGAACAATTCCCTGACCGCTGGCCCTGATGATCCGGGCAGCCCGTATGCGATCGGCAGCGAGGATGGCGGTCATGAAGCCATTCACCCACAGCTGGGCAGTCGTGAAGATTTCCGTCATCTGGTAAAAGCTGCAGCCGAGCATGGCCTGGAAATCGCGCTGGATTTCGCCATCCAGTGTTCCCAGGATCACCCGTGGCTCAAGCAGCATCCGGGCTGGTTCTCGTGGCGTCCGGACGGCACGATCCGTTATGCGGAAAACCCGCCGAAGAAGTATCAGGACATCGTCAACGTCGATTTCTACGCACCAGACGCCATCCCCGGCCTGTGGACGGAGTTGCGCGACATCGTTCTGGGCTGGGTCAACGAGGGCGTGAAAATCTTCCGCGTCGACAACCCGCACACCAAACCGCTGCCGTTCTGGCAGTGGATGATCGGCGAAGTGCGCAGTCAGCACCCCGAGGTGATGTTCCTGGCCGAAGCCTTTACCAAGCCGGCAATGATGGCGCGCCTGGGCAAGGTCGGTTACAGCCAGAGTTACACCTATTTCACCTGGCGCAACACCAAGGCGGAGCTGTCCGAGTATTTCACCCAGCTCAACGAAGTGCCTTGGCGCGACTGTTATCGTCCGAATTTCTTCGTCAACACGCCCGACATCAACCCGCGCTTCCTGCATGAGTCCGGTCGTCCCGGGTTTCTGATCCGGGCGGCACTGGCCACCATGGGTTCCGGGCTGTGGGGTATGTATTCCGGGTTCGAGCTGTGCGAAGCGGCCCCTATTCCCGGCAAGGAAGAGTATCTGGACTCGGAGAAGTACCAGATTCGGGTTCGCGATTACGCGGCGCCGGGCAACATCATCGCCGAGATCGCGCAGCTCAACCGCATTCGTCGGCAGAACCCTGCGTTGCAAACCCACTTGGGTCTGAAGCTGTATAACGCGTGGAACGACAACATTCTGTACTTCGGCAAGCGCTCGGCGGACGGCAGCAACTTCATTCTGGTTGCCGTCAACCTCGACCCGTACAACGCACAGGAAGCGGATTTCGAGTTGCCGCTGTGGGAAATGGGCCTGCCGGATGACGCCGCTACGTCGGGTGAAGACCTGATGACCGGGCACCGCTGGACCTGGTACGGCAAGTATCAGCACACGCGTCTCGATCCATCCCAACCGTTTGGAATCTGGCGTATCCAGGCTGCGCAATAACACTCCCGAGGAGTCAATAATGGCCAAGAAGCCCGGTGACGCGACATTTATCAAAGACCCGCTCTGGTACAAGGATGCGGTGATTTATCAGGTTCACGTGAAATCGTTCTTTGATTCCAATAACGACGGAATCGGCGATTTCGCGGGCTTGATCGAAAAGCTCGACTACATTGCCGCGCTGGGCGTCAACACCATCTGGTTGTTGCCGTTTTATCCGTCGCCACGCCGGGACGATGGCTACGACATTTCCGAATACCGGGATGTGCACAGCGACTACGGCACCATGGCCGATGCCAAGCGTTTCATCGCCCAGGCACACAAGCGCGGCCTGCGAGTGATCAGCGAGCTGGTCATCAATCATACTTCCGACCAGCATCCCTGGTTCCAGAAAGCCCGCAATGCCAAGCCCGGTTCCAAGGCGCGGGACTTCTATGTGTGGTCGGACACCGATCAGAAGTACGACGGTACGCGGATCATCTTTCTCGATACCGAGACGTCCAACTGGACCTGGGACCCGGTTGCCGGCCAGTACTTCTGGCACCGTTTCTACTCCCACCAGCCGGATCTGAATTTCGACAATCCGCACGTGCTGGATGCGGTTCTGGAAGTCATGCGCTTCTGGCTGGATCTGGGCATCGACGGTTTGCGTCTGGATGCCATTCCGTATCTCATCGAGCGGGACGGCACCAACAACGAGAACCTGCCGGAAACTCATCAGGTGCTCAAGCGCATCCGTGCCGAGATCGACGCGAACTATCCGGACCGCATGCTGCTGGCCGAGGCCAACCAATGGCCGGAAGATACCCAGCTGTATTTTGGTGACAGCAAAGGCCCGGACGGCGATGAATGCCACATGGCC
This sequence comes from Pseudomonas sp. P135, assembly GCF_020312125.1. NCBI lineage: Bacteria > Pseudomonadati > Pseudomonadota > Gammaproteobacteria > Pseudomonadales > Pseudomonadaceae > Pseudomonas > Pseudomonas sp. P135. Next base: position 191,811 of record NZ_JAGPYR010000005.1, on the reverse strand, counting down.
TTTCACTTTCCGTTGATGCCACGCATGTACATGGCGCTGGCCCAGGAAGATCGTTTTCCGATCACCGATATTTTGCGGCAGACGCCGGAGATCCCGGAAAATTGCCAATGGGCGATTTTCCTGCGCAACCACGATGAACTGACCCTGGAAATGGTCACCGATCGTGAGCGTGATTACCTGTGGAATTACTACGCGGCCGACCGCCGTGCACGGATCAACCTGGGCATCCGTCGGCGCCTGGCACCCTTGGTGGATCGCGATCGTCGCCGGGTCGAGTTGCTGAACAGCATGCTGTTGTCGATGCCCGGCACACCGACGCTGTATTACGGCGACGAGATCGGCATGGGCGATAACATCTACCTGGGCGACCGGGACGGTGTGCGCACACCGATGCAATGGTCCATCGACCGCAACGGCGGTTTTTCGCGCGCCGACCCGGCCAGCCTGGTGTTGCCACCGATCATGGACCCGATGTACGGCTTCCAGTCGGTCAACGTCGAAATCCAGGAGCGTGACCCGCATTCGCTGCTGAACTGGAACCGGCGCATGCTCGCCGTGCGCAAACAGCAGAAGGCATTCGGACGTGGCACGCTGAAAATGCTTTCGCCGTCGAACCGCCGCATTCTGGCGTATACCCGCGAATACACAGCACCTGACGGACACAGTGAAGTGGTGCTGTGTGTCGCCAACGTTTCCAGCGCCGCTCAGGCAGCAGAGCTTGAGTTGTCTGCCTACGCAGGCACGGTGCCGGTGGAAATGCTCGGCGGCAGCGCATTCCCGCCCATCGGCCAGTTGAGCTACCTGCTGACGCTGCCGCCGTACGGCTTTTACTGGTTTTTACTGGCTTCGGAGAATCAAATGCCCAGTTGGCACGTTGAACCCGCGCAGAGCATGCCGGACTTCCCGACTCTGGTGCTCAAGAAGCGTCTGGAAGAGTTGCTCGAAGAGCCACTGCGCAGCACCATGGAAAACACCTCGCTGGCGGTCTACCTGCCCAAACGGCGCTGGTTCGCGGGCAAGGACAAGGCGATCGAGAAGGTCAGCATTGCCTACGCCGTGCGCTTCGGCGAAGAAGCGAATCCGGTGCTGCTCAGCGAAATAGAAGTCACCGCAGGCGGGCAGACCGATCGCTATCAATTGCCGTTCGGCTTGCTGGCTGAAGACGACATCAGCAGTGCACTGCCGCAGCAACTGGCGCTCGCCCGAGTGCGTCGCAATCGCGATGTCGGGCTGATCACGGATGCATTTACCCTCGAAACTTTCATCCGCGCAGTGATTCAGGGCATGCAGTCGGATACGGTCATACCCTGTGCCGACGGCGAGTTGCGTTTCGAGCAAAGTTCGCAGCTGGCACCCCTCGGCCTGAACGCTGAGTCGGAAGTGCGCTACCTGTCTGCCGAGCAATCGAACAGTTCGGTGGTGGTGGGCAGCAGCTTGGTGCTCAAGCTGATCCGCAAAGTCAGCGCCGGGACGCACCCCGAGCTGGAAATGGGCGCATTCCTGACCCATGCCGGCTTCAAGAACATTTCGCCGCTGCTGGGCTCTCTGGTACGCGTCGGCAAGGACGGTCAGCCCAACCTGCTGATGATCGCTCAGGGCTATCTGAGCAACCAGGGCGATGCGTGGGAGTGGACCCAGAACAATCTCGAGCGTGCGGTACGTGACGAGCTGGCACATGGTGTTTCCGGTCAGGAACAGCATTACAACGCGCTGCTCGAACTCGCGGACTTCTCGCGCAGTCTTGGCCAGCGTCTGGGTGAGATGCACCAGATTCTCGCGTCGCCCACCGACAATGCGGATTTTGCCGTCGAAGTCACCAGCAGCCAGGACAGCAAGGCCTCCGGGGTCAGCGTCAACGCTCAGCTCGAGCGCGCCTTGCAGCTGCTGGAACAGCGCATCGGCGAGCTGGACAAGGACGATCAGCAACTGGTCAACGATCTGCTCGCGCAGCGCAAGCAGATCCGCCAGCGCGTCGAAGGCCTGGCCAAGCGCTCCGCCGGTGGCCTGCGCATTCGTGTGCATGGCGATCTGCATCTGGGGCAAGTACTGGTGGTCAAGGGTGATGCCTACCTGATCGATTTCGAGGGTGAACCGGCCCGCGCACTTGAAGAGCGCCGTGCCAAGCACAGCCCGTTCAAGGATGTCAGCGGTGTCCTGCGGTCCTTTGACTACGCTGCGGCCATGGCTGTACGCAGTGCGCAAAGCGTCGACACGTCTCCCGAGGCAGCCGGCGCGCGCAAACGTGTTGCCGATACCTACCTGGCGCAGGCGCGAGAAACCTTTATCGAGGGTTATCGCTCGGCGACCACCGGCATTGCCCATGCCTGGAAAGATGCGAAAGGGGAGGACGCTGCACTCGAGCTGTTCACCCTTGAAAAAGCTGCTTATGAAGTGATCTACGAAGCCGAGAACCGTCCAGCCTGGCTGGCCGTTCCCTTGCAAGGCTTGCGTGGGTTGCTGCAACCGTCTGATGGAGAGTCAATATGAATGCGCCTGACAAAACCGGCACGCGCCGCCGCGCGATTCCCGCTGCTGTGGACCTCGACGCGCTGATCCGTGCTGAACACCGTGACCCGTTCTCTATCCTCGGCCCGCATGGCGATGGCGGCAGCGGGCAGTTCGTTCGCGCCTATCTGCCCGCAGCCTTGAGTGTCCGCCTGCTGGCCAGGGATGACGGTCGTGAACTGGGCGAGATGGAAATGAGCGAAGTGCCGGGGTTTTTCGTCGGCCACCTCGAACACCCGCAGCCTTACCTGCTGAAAATCAATTGGGCTGGCGGTGAACAGATCACCGAAGACCCTTACAGCTTTGGCCCGCTGCTGGGCGAGATGGACCTTTACCTGTTTGCCGAGGGTAATCATCGCGACCTGAGCAGCTGTCTGGGCGCGCAAGTCACCAGCGTCGATGGCGTGGACGGTGTGCGTTTTGCGGTCTGGGCACCCAATGCGCGTCGTGTTTCGGTGGTTGGCAGCTTCAACAGTTGGGATGGCCGGCGCCATCCGATGCGCATGCGCCACCCGACCGGCGTATGGGAGATTTTCGTCCCGCGTCTGCAGCCCGGCGAGGTCTATAAGTACGAGATTCTCGGTGCTAACGGGATTCTGCCGTTGAAAAGCGATCCGATGGCCTTGTCCACAACATTGCCGCCCGATACCGCGTCGAAGATCGCTGCGCCATTGCAATTCGAATGGAATGACCAGGAGTGGCTGCAGTCGAGGGCAGGGCGCCACGAAGTCACTGCACCGCTGTCGATCTACGAGTTGCACGCAGGCTCCTGGCAAATGGAGCAGGTCGAAGACAATCAATGGCGGCAGTACAACTGGCGTGAACTGGCTGATCGCCTGATTCCTTACGTCAAGGAACTTGGCTTCACGCACATCGAACTGATGCCGATCATGGAACACCCATTCGGTGGTTCATGGGGCTATCAGTTGCTGGCCCAGTTCGCGCCAACTGCCCGTTACGGTTCGCCGGAAGATTTCGCCTTCTTCGTCGATGCCTGTCACCGGGCTGAAATCGGCGTCATTCTTGACTGGGTTCCAGCGCATTTTCCGACCGATACCCATGGTCTGGCGCAGTTCGACGGTACTTGCCTGTATGAGTACGCGGACCCGAAGGAAGGCTTCCATCAGGACTGGAACACCCTGATCTACAACCTGGGACGCACCGAGGTTCATGGTTTCATGCTGGCCTCGGCACTGCACTGGCTCAAGCATTACCACATCGACGGTCTGCGCGTGGATGCGGTGGCGTCGATGCTGTATCGCGACTATTCGCGTAATGCTGGCGAATGGGTGACGAATCGCTTCGGCGGTCGCGAAAACCTCGAGGCCATCGACTTCCTGCGTCATTTGAACGACGTGGTTGCACTGGAAGCCCCTGGGACCATGGTGATTGCCGAAGAGTCGACCGCCTGGCCGGGTGTCAGCGAGCCGACCCAGCAGGGCGGGCTTGGCTTCAATTACAAGTGGAACATGGGCTGGATGCATGACTCGCTGCAGTACATGGAAGAGGACCCGATCAACCGCGGGCATCACCATGGCAAGCTGAGCTTCAGCCTGGTGTATGCGTGGTCCGAGCGTTTCGTACTGCCTATTTCCCACGACGAAGTGGTGCACGGCAAACATTCGCTGATCGACAAGATGCCAGGCGATCGCTGGCAGAAATTCGCCAACCTGCGCGCCTATCTGTCATTCATGTGGACGCATCCCGGCAAGAAGCTGCTGTTCATGGGCTGCGAATTCGGCCAATGGCGCGAGTGGAATCACGACAGGGAACTGGACTGGTACTTGATGCAATACGCCGAGCACGTGGGCGTGAAGAACCTTGTCGGCGACCTGAACCGCCTCTATCGCGAGGAAAAGGCGCTGCACGAGCGCGATGCAGACCCTGCCGGCTTCCAGTGGCTGGTCGGCGATGACAGTGCCAACAGCGTGTTTGCGTACCTGCGCTGGAGCAACGACGGCGAACCGCTGCTGGTGGTCGCCAACATGACCCCGGTGCCGCGCCTGGACTACCGTCTTGGCGCGCCGATGCGAGGTGCCTGGACGGAGCTGCTCAACAGTGACGCGGAAACCTACGCGGGCTCCAACTTTGGCAATGGTGGCGAGGTCATGACCGAAGCCGAGCCGGCGCATGGGATGGAGGATTCGCTGGTGCTGAATCTGCCACCCCTCGCGGTGCTGATCCTCAAACCGAAGAAACACTGATCAAGGCGCGTCCCCGCGCCAACGATCGCATTACCACACCAGCCTGAACCCCAGGCTGGTGTTCACTCCCTGCGCTCCGTCGTCGTCCAGATCACTGAGATAATCAGCGCTCCAGTGCAGACTGGCGCTGCTGCTCAATGTGGCTACCATCCCTGCGCCAATACTGCCCGTCGTTGATCGGTGCGCTGTTCTTATCTGCTCTGCGTGATCAAAGGTCAGCGTGTCATGGCCGTCTTTGGTGTGCCAGAGGTTGGCGCGCAGATAAGGCTCTAACGGTACGCCGCTCACTTGATAGTGTCCCTTGAAGCGCAGGCCGATGCGCCCTGTGGTGTAAGCCTGGCTATCGAACCTCAGATGGGCAATGCCGTCATGCTGGTCCTGCAGGTCAACGCGTTGGTAGATGATCTGTACCTGAGGCTCTGCAACCCAGCGCTGTGAGAGCGGCAGCGGGTAACCTGCCTCGACAGACAGGCTGATGACGCGGCCCTCAGTATCGACGCCTACGCCTCTGACAGAACGGCTGCGACCGTCCAGGCGGGTGCCCATCGCCACTGCGTCGACATATCCGCCACTCGGCGTGGTCAGCGTCCAGTAGGCGCCTAGGCTCTCGCCCTGCAGCTTCAGACGCCCTGTTTCGTAGTCGCTGAAACCTTCTGCAAAACCCTTCACTCTGCCGTCCAGACGGTTATGCGCGACGAACAGGCCGACACGCTGAGTTCGCCCGCTGTCCTGTTGCCAGGCATACAGGTCATGGCCTATCTGATAACCCTTGAATGAAGCGTCCAGGCCAGGGCTCACGTCTCCCGACCAGCGTTGCCTGAAGTCGCTGCCGAACACGCGTGCCCAACCTGCCGACGTCGTGCCGTTTTGCGTCAGCAAGGCTTGATCCCCCTGACGCTCATGAAAGGTGCCCAGTGAGCTCAGGGCCAGGACCGCAGCGGTGGGAGCCACCACGGAGTAGTTGGCGACCTCGGGCCGGTACAGCGCGATGGGTGCAGCTCCGCGAACGGGTTCCGGCAGCGGCGGGGTTCCTATCGCCGGGACTGGCAGTGCGGCTGCTGGGGTGACAGGGGGCGGGCTGTTCGGCTCAGGCTCAGGGTCTGGAGGTGGGGCAGGTACAGGTTGCGGTGTTGGTGCAGGTTCTGGAGCAGGCACAGGCTGTGGTGTCGGTGTCGGCTCAGGAACAGGTTCAGGAACAGGAACAGGTTCTGGTTCTGGTTCTGGTTCAGGCTCAGGAGCAGGTGCGGGCAGCGGCGTTGGCTGTGCAGGTTCCGGGGCGGGCTCGACAGGGGGCGGCGCTGGCGTTGGCGGGGCAATCACCGCAGAGCGCAGAAACCAGCTGTTCTCAGAGCCGGCAGTAGCGCCGCCCTTGAACAGGTAATACTGATAAGCGCCTGCAGACAGCGGACTTTGCAACGAAAAGGCGCCGCTTTCGCTGGTTGCACCGTTGATGGCTTTTACCACTTCGATGCCATTGCCACGGGTCAGGGCGCCCAGCCCACCCGAGTTGCTGACGAGCATGCGCGTAGACCCACTGATACGCCCTTGTGCTACCACCAGTCGGTCGTTGGCGGATGCATCATCGCCCAGTGCCGAGAGCAACAGCAGTCGTCCGTTCTGGCCGGTGTAATTGCCGGTCACCGTCAATGTGCCAGTGAGCGAGCGGCCTGCATCGCTTAGATCCAGCGTTCCGGCATTCTGCAGTGAGGCGAGGGATCCGGCGCTGAAGGGGACAACACTGCCCGAGGTCGAGATCAGCCTGCTGCTGGAGTCTATGTCCAGAACGCCGGTGTCAGTCAGGCTGTCGCCGAGCACCAGCGTGCCGGCCAGATTCAGCTGCGAGCCATTGCTCACATTGACCGTTTCCCAGTTGGCGTAGCGACCCGGCTGTGATGATACGGTGTCGTCGAAGGTCAACGCGTCGTTGCCAGGGCCGCCGTCGAGCAGCGGGTTGGCGCTCAGGTAGTATTCGCTCAGGTTGTACAGGCGTGCCGTATCGTTGCCGTCGGCCATCAATACGTTGCTGCGTGCGTAACCGCCGTTCAGCCAGTTGAAAGTGTCATTGCCAACGCTGGTGCGAACTTCGCCGCGGATCTCGCCGCCACTGAGGGTGATCTGGTCGTCGCCGCCACTGACGCTGACGTTGCCGCCAACAATGCCACCCGACAAGGTGATGGTGTCCCGGCCAAAGCCGGTGACCAGGTTGTTGATGATAGTGCCACCAGACATTTCGAATACATTGTTGTCCAGCTTCATGTCCACGCGACCGATGCTGCCACCGGTCATCACCGCGACGTCGCCATCCTCGAACGCGCGGGTGATGGTGCCGCCCGTCATGAGAAAGGTATCGCGTCCGTCACCCTGGGCCAGAGAGCCAAGCGTGCCGCCGCCCATGACAAAATCGTCGGGATCATCGCCCTGGTTCAGATCGCCGCTGACCTCGCCCGTGGAGAGCGTGAAGCGGTCGATACCGGCCCCTTGAGTAACGTTGCCCAGAATGCGCCCCGACTGCATGTCCACGCTGTCCATTCCCGGACCGAACAGGATATTGCCGGACACGGTGCCCGTTCCGCCGACCGGAAAGATCAGCACGTGGTCACCGCTCGGCGCGCTAAACGGCCCGCTGCTGCCGCTGTTGCAGACCTGAACGCCTGCCGATGCCAGGGAGGAAAGGCTGCAGGCGCCCTCGGCCCAGGACGGGATGATTGCCAGTATTACCACGGGCAGCACATTGCAGGTCTGGTACAGATGAACGCAACGGATTTTCATGACAGCACTCCCGTCCAGGCAGGCAGCAGGGAGGCAATCGAGAGGGATCGAAGCGCCAGACTGCTACGCAAAGCGGCGTCACACCAAGGCGGGTGAAGATCGCTTTGCAAGCCTGTTTCGAGGCTCGCAGTATCAAGTCAAGAAGTCGTTGCCGGATGCGTCAAGAAGTTGACCGACCGATGGCAGGATTTAAGCGTTATCTGCTAACTATTGGAACTACAGGAGAAAAGCTTATGCAGCAAAGCCACTGTTGAGGACCCTTCACCCGAGTTGAGTGGCGCGCCGCGACAACCAGATTGTCAGGGCCAGCGCGCAAACCGATAGCAGGGCGGCGTAGAAAAATATCCAGTCATAGCCCTGGTCCAAGGCAATTGCGCCCATCACCGGACCCGCGATTGCCAGTGCCAGATCGAAGAACACCGCATAGGCGCTCAGGCCTGCGCCGCGGCTAGGGGTGGGCACGCACTTGATAGCCTCTACGCCGAGCGCCGGGTAGACCAGCGACAGCCCCACGCCGGTCAGTCCGGCGCCTGCGAGGGCAACGCTGCTGCTTGGGGAAAGCCAGAGCATCAACAGCCCGCAGATTTCTACCGCCATGCACACAATGGCCGCGTTGTAGCCGCCCAGTCGATTGATGGCGCCGATGAACAGCAGGCGGGCGAGGATAAAGCACACACCAAACATGCTCAGGCAATAGGCCGCACCTTCCCAGCCCCGATTCAGATAGAACAGGGTGATGAAGGTGGTCAGTGTGCCGTAGCCGATCGACGAGAGCGTCAGGCCCAGACCGTAGGGTGCGATGCGGCCGAACACCGACCAGTAGGGCAGGCGCTCACCGACAATGATGGGTACGGATGGTTTGTCGCGAATCAGCCTCAGTGCCAGCCCCGCCATCACCATCAGGGCAATACCCAGGCTGTTGAAGCCAATGCTATCGATGACCACGACGCCCAGCGGCGCACCGATGGCAATCGCACCATAGGACGCAATGCCGTTCCACGAGATTGAACGGGCGGTATGCTCCGTGCCGACCTTGCCGATGCACCAATTAATGGTGCCTACCCCGATAAGCCCCTGAGAGACGCCAAGGAACAGCCGGGCAACGATGAGAATCGACAGGCTCAGCGTGGCAAATTCGTGCAGCAGTGTGGCCAGCAAGGTCATGCTGCCGCTGATGACGATGCCCCAGAGCCCGAACACGATGGAACGCTTGCTGCCCAGCGTGTCTGTCGCGCGGCCGGCGAAGGGCCGGCTGAGCAGGGTGGCGAGGTATTGCGAGGCGATGGTCAGGCCGGCAATCAGCGGGCTGAAACCCAACTGGTCATGAACGTAGCCGGGCAATACCGCAATAGGCAGTCCGATACACAGGAAGGCGATGAACGTGTAGAAGACGATGGAGACGATCTGCAGGGTAATCGTCATGGAACCGGGGTGTGCGGCAGGCATTGGGCTCTTCGCTGGCGGGCGGTGGGAGTGCCTCATCATGGCCTGCGTCGTGGATAAATGAAAGCAGGCTAACGGTATTATGCGGGTTGGTTATCAGGCAGTTGCCGTTGTGAAGATATGCTCATAGGATGACTGATCACATCACAATAATAAAAAGGTTGTTCATGAAAAATATTCTGTTGCTGGCCGCTGCAGTCGGTTGTTCATTCGGCCTGAGCGCCCAGGCAGCCACCTTCGCCTATATCTCCAGCCCTACCGATGGGCTCATCTCTCAATACCGTCTCGATGAGCAGAGCGGGGCGCTCAGCCTGGTCGAGCAAACCAGGGCGGGTGATCAGGTCAATCCGATGGCCATCACGCCGGATGGCAAAGCGTTATTCGCGGCGTTGCGCGCCAAACCGTATCAAGTGCTGAGTTTCAGCATCGAACCTGGAACGGGGCACCTCAAGCCGCTGAGTCAGGCACCGCTGGCCGAGAGTCTGGCCTACCTGTCTACCGATCGCAGCGGACGCTTCCTGTTCGGCGCGTCCTATGGTGCCGACTTGCTCAGCGTCCAGCCCATCGACACGCAGCACCGCCCGAGCGACAGCATTCAGACTTACAAGACCGGCATGCACGCGCATTCGGTGCGCACCGATCCGAGCAACCGGTTTGTGTACGCTGGCAACCTGGGCGTCGATCGTGTGCTGCAATACCGACTGGAGCCCAAGGACGGAAAGCTCGTCCCCATCGGCGAGGGCTATGTCGCCGTTCCCGACAATACCGGCCCGCGCCACCTGGCCTTTTCGTCCGACGGCAAGTTTCTGTATGTCGTCGGTGAAATGAGTGGCACCGTCACTGCCTTCGCGATCAATCAGAAAACCGGTGCGTTGAAGCAGACCAGTCAGGCAGACGGCATTCCCAAGCGCTTGAACCTGGCGCCGGGACAAGCCCGTGATGCGCGCAACAATGATCTGAAGGATGATCCGACGCCGCGTATCTGGGCTGCGGACATTCGTATCGCGCCGAACGGCAAATGGCTGTTCATCAGTGAACGCACCACCAGCAGCGTGTCGGTGTTCAAGGTTGAGCCCGCCAATGGCAACGTGACGTTCGTTGAAAATTACCCCGTTCAGGAAAAGCAGCCCCGCAACATCGCGGTGTCACCCAATGGGCGCTGGTTGTTGGTCTGTGGCGAGAAAAGCGACAAGGTGGGCAGTTACGCCATAGGCGAGAAGGGCGACTTGCAACGGGTCAGTGAAGCGCCCTCGGGCAAGGGTGCGCTGTGGATTGAAATGCTCAGCCAGTCGAGCGAATAAGCGCGCTGAAACTAAAAAGCCCTGTCATATGACAGGGCTTTTTGCTGTTGCGGGCTGGCAGGCTTAGAACGTAACGCCCTGGCTGCGCAGGTAGTCGTCATAGGTGCCGCTGAAATCGACCACGCCACTTGGGCTGAGTTCGATGATGCGGGTTGCCAGCGAGGACACGAACTCGCGGTCGTGACTGACGAAAATCAGTGTGCCTGGATAGTTTTCCAGCGCCAGGTTCAACGACTCGATGGATTCCATGTCGAGGTGGTTGGTCGGTTCGTCCATCACCAGCACGTTGGGCTTTTGCAGGATCAGCTTGCCGAACAGCATGCGGCCCTGTTCACCACCGGAAATCACCTTCACCGACTTGAGGATCTCGTCGTTGGAGAACAGCATGCGGCCCAGGGTGCCACGCACCATTTGCTCGCCGCCCTGGGTCCATTGACCCATCCAGTCGAACAGGGTGGAGTCATCCTCGAAATCGTGAGCATGATCCTGAGCGTAGTAGCCGATTTCCGCCGCATCGGTCCACTTGACCGTGCCCGCATCCGGTTGCAACTCGTCGACCAGGGTGCGCAACAGGGTGGTCTTGCCGATGCCGTTCGGGCCGATGATAGCCACACGTTCGCCGGCTTCGACCTGGAAGCTGAAGTCCTTGAACAGAGTCTTGCCGTCGAAGCCTTTGGCCATGCGATCGACGATGACTGCCTGGCGGTGCAGTTTCTTGGTCTGCTCGAAACGAATGAACGGGCTGACACGGCTGGATGGCTTGACCTCGGCCAGCTGGATCTTGTCGATTGCCTTGGCTCGGGACGTGGCCTGCTTGGCTTTCGAGGCGTTGGCCGAGAAGCGGCTGACGAACGATTGCAGTTCGGAAATCTGTGCTTTCTTCTTGGCGTTGTCGGACAGCAGCTGCTCGCGGGACTGGGTCGCCACGGTCATGTACTCGTCATAGTTGCCCGGGAACAGGCGCAACTCGCCGTAATCCAGGTCAGCCATGTGCGTGCACACGCTGTTCAGGAAGTGACGGTCGTGGGAGATGATGATCATCAGGCTGTTACGCTGGGTCAGGATGTTTTCCAGCCAGCGAATGGTGTTGATGTCCAGGTGGTTGGTCGGTTCGTCGAGCAGCAGCACTTCCGGATCGGAGAACAGTGCCTGCGCCAGCAGAACGCGCAGCTTCCAGCCCGGCGAGACTTCGCTCATCGGACCGTTGTGCTGTTCGATGCCGATACCCAGGCCCAGCAGCAGTTCACCGGCGCGGGATTCGGCGGTATAACCGTCCATTTCCGCAAACTCGGTTTCCAGCTCGGCAACGGCCATGCCGTCGTCTTCACTCATTTCCGGCAGCGAATAGATGCGGTCGCGCTCGGCCTTGACCTTCCACAGCTCTTCGTGACCCATGATCACGGTGTCGAGCACGGTGAACTCTTCATAGGCGAACTGATCCTGGCGCAGCTTACCCAGACGCACGTTCGGCTCCAGCATCACCTGCCCACCCGAAGGCTCGAGGTCGCCACCGAGGATTTTCATGAACGTGGACTTGCCGCAGCCGTTCGCGCCAATCAGGCCGTAACGGTTACCGGCGCCAAACTTGACCGAGACATTCTCGAACAAGGGTTTGGGGCCGAACTGCATCGTGATGTTAGCTGTGGAGATCAATTACTTTACCTATCAATAACGTGGGCAATAACCGGGGGAGCGCTGGCGTCAGCAGGTGTGGTGTTCAGGACCCCACCGAGGCTGTTCAGTCCGCTCCGTCCGAGCATGAGCTGACCCAACGGGCATACGTCTACAGCAACGGCAGCCTGCCATGACTGCGTTGCCGGGATATGAATGTGGGGGTTCACGCCAGACATTGGCGCGCATTGTCGCATAGGTCGGGCGGCAGTGACATGGTGGTCGGCAGAGGATTACCGAGTTTAACGGGGCGGGGCAGGGCTGGCGCCTGTTTCAGCACCCTTCGCCGAGGGCAAGTGCGTATGCCTGAGACAAGCAGGCTGCGTTGCTGGCAGTACTCTTTGATGGCGAAATACTATTATTGAAGTGCGCAACTGACTTTGTGGCGAACTTCATCAAGGCTCAACTTGGGAATGACCTCATGCGGTACTCGCGAGCTGTCCGAGACATTGAATACCTGGAAGTCGCTCCCGACGACCTGTTTCGACATCAGCTCCAGTGAAGGAAGAATTCTGGATTCGTAATGCTGGTCCAGACCGCAGGGTGAGCAATTGTCGCTGGAGGACTCATAGAATCGGCCCACGGACTGATTCATATCGAAACCGACCAGAAAGACGTTATCGAAACCAAGGTGATAAGACAGTTGCAGCGCCAGATACATGACAGTACGTGCGTCGAAAAAACCAAGTTCCAGATTCTTGCTGAAACCGATATCCCGGCTTCTGCTACTCCATAACGAGCGTTTTCTGACCAGTGCATCTTCTCGCGAGCATAGCGCCGCCATCGTCGATAATCTCGGCGATTTCTTCAGTGCATAAGCGCGTCCGGAAGGTCTGGGGATGTCGCCGCGAAACTGATCTTCCCAGAGGCCTACGTTCTCGCTGGAGCGCATGGCAGCGGCGAACAGCTCAGGTTGCTGGTTGGGGAAATCCCTGTCGGAGCACACGTAGAACAACGGCTTTATGTTCGTGCCTGCGAACATCGAGAACGCGCCGTTCATGGTAATCATGGGGATGCGCGAGAACTCTTCGATCGGGAAATCCTTTGCTGATTTCCCGGAGCCAATCAGGAAGACCGGCCCTTTTTTAGTGCCCTTGCATTGGCTGAAATCAAGCACGCGCGTCGGTTCAGGCATGTGCTTGTCAACAGCATTGCGTACGTAGCGCGTCGAATGAATTGATTGACTAGTCATGACAACCTTGTAAGCACTCGTGGCAAATTAGTTAGGGCATTTCACGGGCAACATTATCGGCTGGTGGCTATTAATTCAATATTTATGAATCTCAAAAGAGTATCACACTGGAAACAACAGGCTACATAGCGCGGGCGCTGATTCAGGAAATGCGCTATTCACTAGATGGTTTTCGCATGCAAGGTCAGATAGGTGATATTGATTTAATATTGATTGGCCACTACTTAATGGCAGCTGGACAGGTTGCTGTTCACAGTCAAAGCTTGGCTAATTGGATGCATGACGATCAGCCATAAACAGGTATCAAGGGCGATACATGTGCGCGGGTCAAGTTGGACGAATTCATTCACAGGAGGGTTTTTCTGCAAGGCCCGGTGATCACCGGGCCTGCCATTTCTGGTGCGTGTTGACGGTTAGTCGGATTTCCTTTCCTGCTTCTTCCTCCTGAACCAGCTTCCCAGCGCGTGGAAAGGGTGAATGAACATCGCAATCGCTCCAAGCAGAAAGACGATGGAGACAAGGATCAGACCCAGGCCCTCGTGTGCAAACATAGTGATTGACTCCTGTTGTCACTTTGTCGGTCCGTTGAAGACTAGCCGCTGAAACGTTTCACCTCATGAAGAAATGTTAAGGAACTTTCCTGGAAAGGCTTCGAGACGCAACGCTGCGCCGGGCAGACCCTCGCGCGGTTTAGCGCAGACGCCCGGTTTTGCTCCGCCAAACCAGTCGGTATGAGCGTTGGCCCTGCCGGATGAGGTTTTGATGCTGCGTGCAATATTTATCTGCAACCGGGTTCGGCAGGCCTCTTTCTGCTCGTCGAAGGCCTCGCGCTGCGTAACGTTTGCACCGCCCATCACCCAAAACCCTCAAGCGCCAGGTGGCATTCCTATAAGTATCTTCAGTGCTGTCGCGGAACTAGATGAGGCGACGACGAGACTATAAGCACGCTCGCGTTCAGCAGGCGGGGCCTGTGAGCGCGCATTCTTATGATCCCGGAGGTTACTGACATGAAGTCCCTTTTTCGCCCAGCTTTGCTGCTGGCTGTCGCTTTACCCCTGTTCCTGGCTGGCTGCGGCGACAAGGAGCCCGAGCAGCGCACTGCGTTCACCCAGTTCCTGCAAACCCGAATTGTCGACAAGCCGGGCGTACATGTTCCCAAGCTGACGGATGAGGAGAAGAAGACCTTTGGTGACTACACCTCGCACTACGCGGTCATCTCCGACTTTGGTGCAGGCATGGACACAGCGGTGCAGCCGCTCGCCGGTTTGATGCAGAAAGGCTCTTTTCATTCGGTCAGCGATGTCATTCAACGCCGCGCTGACCTGGCCGCCGTGCAGACCGGCCTTGACGAAGTGGGCGAAAAGCTGACCATCGAGCAGGGCAAGGCAGACGCTGCACGCGCGAAACTCAAGCAGCCGGAAGACCTCAAGGTGGTTTATGACAAGGCCTACGACCGAACTGTCAGCGTACCCGCCAACACCTTCCGTGAAGTGCTGCCGCAGATAAAGGGCACCTTTTCCAGTGGTCTGAAGGTTGCCGATTATGTGGACGCGCACAAATCGCAGATCGATATCTCGGGTTCGACGATCACCGTCAAGGATCCTGTGGTCCAGACCGAGCTCAACAAACTGCTGCAAGAGCTGAACGAGCAGGGCAAGAACGCTCAACAAGCCCAGTCCAAGCTGCAATCGCTGATGACCGGCCGCTGATATCGAGCTGCTGCGCCTGAAGTAACGGCCCGGCCCTGATGCCGGGCCGGTCCTTTTGTCAGGTATGATTCGGCCATCTGTCTGCCGGATGCCGGGAATCAACCGCCTGATGACTAACCCCTCTTCAATGACCATTACCCAGCGTGAGGCTTGCTCTGCGGATGCGTTGTGCCTTGCGGCGCTCGGTATGCAGGTTTTTCTCGATACCTACGCAACGCAGGGCATTCGACAGTCCATCGCCCGAGAGGCGCTGGAGGCGTTTTCGCCTGCGATCTTTGCGCAACTGCTTGTCGAGCCGACAACCTTCATCGTGGTGGCGGAGTCGCAAGGGCATTTGATCGGCTTTGCCCAGGTCGCGTTGCGCACCGATCACGCAATGCTCGGTGTATCGACCGCTGCCGAGTTGCAGCGCCTCTATGTGCAGGAGCGCTTCACAGGGCGTGGAGCGGGGCGGCTGCTACTTGAAGCCGCCGAGCGGCGTGCAGCAATCCGTGGTGCCTCGCTGTTATGGGCGACGGTCTGGGTTGGCAATCCGCGCGCGCTGGCGTTTTACCCTCGTCAAGGCTATGAATGGAAAGGTACGCCGCACTATGTGTTTCAGGGCGAGACACATGAGAATCAACTGTTTGCCAAACCGCTGATGACTACTGACTGACACGACGTTGCTGTGCAACAAGGACGCTGAATGCTGCGCATACTGGGCAAGACCTCCTCGATCAACGTACGAAAAGTGCTCTGGACGTGCGAGGAGCTGAAGATACCCTTCACTCAGGAAGACTGGGGGTCAGGCTTCAAACCTGCCAACACCGATGAGTTTCTCGCGCTCAACCCGAATGCCATGGTGCCGGTTATCGTTGATGATGACTTCGTGCTTTGGGAGTCCAACAGCATCATTCGCTATCTGGCCAACCGTTATGCTGGCGGTCATGTTTATCCACTGGATCCACGTGCCAGGGCGCAGACCGATCAGTGGATCGACTGGCAAGGCTCGGAGCTGAACAGATCATGGAGTTATGCCTTCATGTCACTGGTGCGACGCTCGACCGAGCACCAGGACCCTGTCGCCATGGCCGCGTCCTGTGCCCAGTGGGCCAGGCATATGCAGATACTCGACAGGCAGCTGGAAAAGACCGGCGCCTATGTCTGTGGCGAGCGTTTTACCCTGGCTGACATCCCCATCGGTCTTTCAGTCAATCGCTGGTTCGAGACGCCTCTCGAGCATCCCGACCTGCCCGCCGTCAATGCGTATTACGAACGCCTGAGCCATCGTTCCGGCTACCTTCTGTACGGGCGCAACGGAACTCCGTGACGGTTCGTCGGGCTCGCGTTTATCCTTGGGCAC
The DNA here is from genome assembly GCF_020312125.1 of Pseudomonas sp. P135. NCBI lineage: Bacteria > Pseudomonadati > Pseudomonadota > Gammaproteobacteria > Pseudomonadales > Pseudomonadaceae > Pseudomonas > Pseudomonas sp. P135. The sequence goes on along the minus strand of NZ_JAGPYR010000005.1, from coordinate 175,675 downwards.
CATTGTGAGCCTTGTTGCCTGTTAAGGAGTCGTCGAAGTGACCACCATCAAAATTACCGCGGGCGGATATGAGTTTCTGGCCGAAACCCATCCGGATGCGCCGCAAACGGTGGAAGCGTTTCTCAAGCTGCTGCCTTATCGGCAGAAATTCATCCATGTGCGCTGGAGCGGCGAGGGCTGCTGGGTGCCGCTGGATGATTATCAGCTGAAGCTGGATGACACATTGATCGGTTTCGAGAACGCAACCAGCCATCCTTCGGTAGGCGACATTCTTTTCTATCCGGGCGGTTACAGCGAAACCGAGATTATCCTTGCCTACGGCTCGTGCTGTTTCGCCAGCAAGATGGGGCAGTTGGCGGGCAACCATTTTCTGACTATTACCCAAGGCAAGGATAACTTGCGCAAACTGGGTGTGAAGACACTGTGGGAAGGCGCTCAGGATGTGGTTTTCGAACTGGCTTGAGTCGGCCGCCATTGGGCGATAGGCATTTGCCAGTATTTGTTGGAACTGCTGATCTTCGCCAGGGGTCTAGTCCACGATGCTTCCAGCTCCCGGAAGCCGACCTGGAGACATGACCGTGAATATTTTCGAAGCCCTGCGCGAAAGCCATGACCGTCAACGCAGCTACGCTGATGCCCTGATCAAGACCAGTGGCGACAGTGCCGAGCGCGAGAAGGCCTACAAACAGCTCAAGGAAGAGCTGCAGGCCCACGAAACGGCCGAAGAACGGTTTTTCTATATCCCTCTGATGGCCCACGACAATGGCGTGGACCTGAGCCGTCACGCCATTTCCGAGCATCACGAGATGGACGAGATGATGGAAGAGCTCGATGAAACCGAGATGTCCAGTCCAGCCTGGCTGGCCACTGCGAAAAAGCTGTCGGAAAAAGTGCATCACCACCTCAAGGAAGAAGAACAGAAGTTTTTCCAGATGGCGGGCAAATTGCTCGACGAAAAGCAGAAACAGAGCTTGGCCGGCGAATACGTGAAGGAATACGAGGAGCAATTGGCTGAAGGTTGATAGCGCGGTGCAGTGCTAGAATCGGCTTTTTATCAGCGAAGGCATGACATGAAGTTTCTGTTTCTGACGAGCGTGACGGTGATTGCCGCAACCGTATTGACCGGGTGTGCAGCGCCTTCCAGCTCCGCACGTGCCGCAGGACCCTACAAGGTCCTGTCGAGCGCCAAGCAGGATGCTGCCGTTGCCCAGTGCATTCAGGTGACCTGGCAGAACGAAGCCATGTTCGGCACGTCTTCTGACGTGTTCCTGCATGACCTGTCCGGCGGCGGTTTCACCGTGTTTACCACCGAGTCGACCTACTTTGCTGACGTGCGTGGCAAGGGCCCGACCACTGCCGTCGAGTTCTATGCCCCGCAAGGCGATGCCCAGGCCGCGTTGCGCTCTGCGGCCATTGCTACCTGTCTTTAAGCCTTTTCCCCACTCGACACCTCTCGTTCCCACGCTCCAGCGCGGGAACGCCGTTCTGGCCGCTCTTTGTGCCCGTGCCCGTGCCCGTGTTTAGGGCTTATTTGCGTTGATACTCCACGCCCGATAACAGCGCATGCGCACAAGAGTGGGGCCTTACCACTCAAATGTGACAATCGGTAGCGTTACCTGCGGGCTTCGTCCCCGCTTTCCCGACTCAATCCCAAATTCCAGTCTGTTGATTTGTTTCGACTTTTTCATGGGGTGTTTTCCGCGCGTCCTCTATGGCACACTTTCTGCTGTCTATTCCGTTGTTACATACCTATATCCGCTATAGCGGAATAACGAATACTTCGGCGGAGTTTAAGTCATGCATCGCGGACCTTCCTTTGTGAAAGCTTGTGCTTTTGTTCTTTCAGCCTCATTCATGGCCAATACGGTGCAGGCAGCCGAAGGCAGCAAGCTCGATGCAGTATTGAAACGTGGCAATCTGGTGGTAGGGACGGGTAGCACCAATGCGCCTTGGCACTTCCAGGGCGCGGACGGCAAGTTGCAGGGCTTCGATATCGACATTGGCAGAATCATCGCCAAGGGCCTGTTCAATGACCCGGGCAAGGTGGAATTTGTCGTGCAGTCCTCGGATGCACGTATCCCCAACCTGCTGACCGACAAGGTCGACATCAGCTGCCAGTTCATCACCGTTACCGCCAGTCGCGCACAGCAGGTGGCATTCACCCTGCCGTACTACCGCGAGGGTGTGGCCCTGCTGTTGCCTGCCAATAGCAAGTACAAGGAAATCGATGACCTGAAGGCGGCAGGTGACGATGTGACTGTTGCTGTACTGCAGAACGTGTACGCCGAAGAGCTGGTGCATCAGGCGCTGCCCAAGGCCAAGGTCGATCAGTACGACAGCGTCGACCTGATGTACCAGGCGATCAACTCCGGACGTGCCGATACAGCGGCCACCGATCAGTCTTCAGTCAAGTACCTGATGGTGCAGAACCCTGGCCGCTACCGTTCGCCTGCCTTTGCCTGGAGCCCGCAAACCTATGCCTGCGCGGTCAAGCGTGGCGACCAGGACTGGCTGAACTTCGTCAACACCGCGTTGCATGAAGCCATGACCGGTGTCGAGTTCCCGGCTTACGCGGCGTCTTTCAAGCAATGGTTCGGTGTCGATCTGCCGGTGCCTGCAATCGGTTTTCCGATGGAATACAAATAAGTCCACTCTGACCTTCAGCGGCAGGGCGGGCCCTCGGGCTTTCCCTGCCAGGTACGGGCAAGCATGAATTACCAATTGAATTTTGATGCCGTGTGGCGCGACTTCCCCAGTCTTCTGGCGGGGTTGGGCCTTGGTCTGGAACTGGCCCTGATCTCGATCGCGATTGGCTGTGTGATCGGGCTGGCGAATGCATTTGCGCTGCTGTCACGCTACAAGGCGTTGCGTATTGTTGCGTCGATCTACGTCACGGTAGTTCGCAATACGCCGATTCTGGTGTTGATCCTGCTGATCTACTTCGCGTTGCCCGGGCTGGGCATTCGACTGGACAAGCTGGCGTCATTCATCGTCACCTTGTCGCTGTACGCCGGTGCCTATCTGACCGAAGTGTTCCGTGCCGGGCTGCTGAGCATCCACAAGGGGCAGCGCGAAGCGGGGCTGGCGATCGGTCTGGGCGAATGGCAGGTGCGGGCCTACATCATCGTGCCGGTGATGTTGCGCAATGTATTGCCGGCACTCTCCAACAACTTCATTTCGCTGTTCAAGGACACCTCTCTTGCGGCCGCCATTGCCGTACCGGAGCTGACCTATTACGCGCGCAAGATCAACGTCGAAAGCTACCGGGTGATCGAAACCTGGCTGGTGACCACAGCACTCTATGTGGTGGCCTGCTACGTGATCGCTCTGCTTCTGCGCACCCTCGAACAACGTTTGGCGATTCGCCGCTAGGAGGCTGTCATGTATCAACCCCCTGGCTGGTTGCAGGAATTGTGGAATGCGCGGGAAGTGCTCTGGTCCGGCTTTATGACCAGTATCCAGTGCTCGGCGCTGGCGATTGCCGCAGGTACGCTGATCGGCATGCTGGCCGGTCTGGTGCTGACTTACGGCGGTTTTTTCGCCCGCTTGCCGATTCGGCTCTATGTGGATCTGATTCGCGGTACCCCGGTGTTCGTGCTGGTGCTGGCGGTGTTTTACATGGTGCCGGCGCTGGGTTGGCAGATCAGCGCGTTTCAGGCCGGCGCAATAGGCCTGACGCTGTTCTGCGGCTCTCACGTTTCAGAAATCGTGCGCGGCGCCCTGCAGGCCATTCCCCGTGGCCAACTGGAAGCCGGCAAGGCCATCGGACTGCGCTTTGGTCAGTCGCTGCGCTACGTGTTGCTGCCTCAGGCCATGCGTCAGATCCTGCCGACCTGGGTCAACTCCTCGACCGAGATCGTCAAGGCGTCAACGCTGCTTTCGGTGATCGGTGTGGCTGAACTGCTGCTCAGCACCCAACAGGTGATCGCGCGCACGTTCATGACCCTGGAGTTCTACCTGTTTGCAGGTTTCCTGTTCTTTCTCATCAACTACGCCATCGAACTTCTTGGGCGGCAAATCGAAAAGCGGGTGGCATTGCCATGACACAGACTCATAACCCTGGCCCGGCGCTGCTCAGCATCGAGGGCCTGCATAAATCCTACGGCGCAGTGGAAGTGCTCAAGGGCGTCGATCTGCGCATGCAGAAAGGCAATGTCGTGACCTTGATCGGTTCCAGCGGCTCGGGCAAGACCACCTTGCTGCGCTGCGTCAACCTGCTGGAAGAGTTTCAGGGCGGGCATATCCGCCTTGAGGGGCAGGACATCGGCTACAGCAATGTAGACGGCAAGCGCACCCGCCATCCGGAGCGTCTGATCGCGCAACACCGGGCAATGACCGGCATGGCCTTCCAGCAATTCAACCTGTTTCCGCACCTCAGTGCCTTGCAGAACGTCACCCTGGGCTTGCTCAAGGTCAAGAAGATGCCCAAGGATCAGGCCGTTGCGCTGGCCGAAAAGTGGCTGGACCGGGTCGGCCTGCTGGAGCGGCGTAATCATTTCCCCGGTCAGTTGTCCGGTGGCCAGCAGCAGCGTGTGGCGATCGCCCGCGCCATTGCCATGAACCCCAGCCTGATGCTGTTTGACGAAGTCACTTCGGCACTCGATCCGGAACTGGTGGGCGAAGTGCTGAGCGTCATCAAGGACCTGGCCGAGGAGGGTATGACCATGCTGCTGGTGACGCACGAAATGCGTTTCGCCTACGAAGTGTCGGACCAGATCGTGTTCATGAATCAGGGCCGTATCGAAGAGCAGGGGCCACCCAAGGTTTTGTTCGAGCAGCCGAAGTCGGCGCGCTTGAGCGAGTTTCTCAAGAACATCCGTTTTTAAACGTTCACCACGTCCAATGCTTCAAGACAAGGAAAAACTCATGACTATTACCCGTTATGGCGCAGGCAGTACAGCAGGGGGCGGCCAGCCACGCCCATTCGCCCGCGCAGTCGAGGCTGACGGCTGGCTGCACGTTTCCGGCCAGGTGCCTGCGCAGGATGGCGAGATTATCGTCGGCGGCATCGTCGAGCAGACGCACCAGACCATGCGCAACCTGATCGCAATTCTTGAGGAAGCCGGTTATGCGCTCAAGGATGTGATCCGGGTCGGCGTGTGGCTGGAAGACCCGCGGGACTTCTGGAGTTTCAACAAGGTGTTCGGTGAGTACTTCACCCCGGAGCATGCACCGGCACGCGCTTGCGTTCAGGCGAGCATGATGGTCGACTGCAAGGTCGAAATCGACTGTATCGCTTACAAGCGCAAGTAGCAGACGTGCAGCTACACGTTGCAAGCCGCAAGCCCGATCACCTGAGGCTTTTGGCTTGCCGCTTTCCCAAGGAATGAACTCATGACCGAAGACACTATCAAGCGCCGGGCACGTGGACTGGACCGGGCGTTCGATATCCTGGATTTTCTCAAGGAAAAGGCCAGGCCCATGCGCCCCAATGAGATTGCCAGCGGCATCGGCAGCCCCAAATCGACGGTTTACGAGCTGGTGGCCTCGCTGCTGGAACGGCGCATTCTGGAGACAGTGGGCAAGGACGGGCATGTCTATCTTGGCCGTCAGTTGTATTTCCTGGGGCAGGCACACTTGCGGCACTTCGATTTCACTCGCGAGGCCGAAGCCTGCCTGTGCGAGATCGTCAGCCAGACGCGGGAAACTGCGCAGATGTGCCTGCTCAATGGTCGCAAATACACCGTGGCACTGATGAAGGAGGGCGAGCGTCATTTCAGGATTTCTTCGGACATCGGCGAAAACGCGCCCATCCCATGGACGGCGTCCGGGCGTCTGTTGCTCAGCCACCTGAGCGATCAGCAGATCATCGACCTGATCGACCCCGACGATTTCATTCTGCCGGGTGGCGAACGTCTGCCGCTGGAGACCTTTCTTCGGGAAATCCGCAAGGCCGGCGAGGAGGGCTTCTTTTCCTTCAACAGCGTGGCTGACACTTTCACCCACTGCTTCGCCGCCCCCGTGAACAACGAACACGGTCAGTGCATCGCCACACTGTGCATCGTCGCGCCGCGTGCCGACGCCAAGACCCACTACGACGACTATCGGCGGGTGCTGATCGACAGCGCCAATGGCCTGGCTCGCCGTATCAACGAATAACCGCAGGAGATTACCGATGAGCACCGCCGCAATGGACAAGGGTACTGCGCAGCCGGGTGACAGCCTGGTCAGTGATGTCAGCCTGCCTGCACTGGTAATTCATAATCAGGCGCTGCAACACAATATTCGCTGGATGCAGCAGTTTGTCAGCGACAGCGGTGCAGAGCTGGCACCGCACGGCAAGACCAGCATGGTGCCCGCGCTGTTTCGCCGGCAACTGGACGCGGGCGCATGGGGCATGACCCTCGCCACCGCAGTCCAGACGCAGGCCGCTTACGCGCATGGCGTGCGCCGGGTGCTGATGGCCAACCAACTGGTCGGTGCGCCGAACATGGCGATCGTCGCCGACATGCTGGCTGATCCGATGTTCGAGTTTCACTGTATGGTCGACCATCCGGACAATGTCGCCGCGCTGGGCGAGTTTTTCGCTGCGCGTGGCCTGCGTTTGAACGTGATGATCGAATACGGCGTACCCGGCGGGCGCTGCGGCTGCCGTAGCGAAGAACAGGTGCTGGCGCTGGTCGACGCTGTTCTGGCTCAACCGGCGCTGGCATTGACCGGCATTGAAGGGTACGAGGGCGTCATCCACGGCGACCACGCTATCGAAGGCATCAAGGCCTTTGCCGCGTCACTGGTGCGTCTGGCTGTCGACCTGCAGGACAAGGGCGCCTTCGCACTGGATCGCCCGATCGTCACGGCGTCCGGCTCGGCCTGGTATGACCTGATCGCCGAGGCATTTGACGCTCAGGCGGTTCGCGAGCGCTTCCTCAGCGTGCTGCGGCCGGGCAGCTATGTGGTGCATGACCACGGCATCTACAAGGACGCGCAGTGCTGCGTGCTGGATCGGCGTGCCGAATTGAGCGAAGCGTTGCTGCCTGCCCTGGAAGTCTGGGCGCATGTGCAATCCATGCCGGAACCGGGCTTTGCAGTGATTGCCATGGGCAAGCGCGATGTGGCCTACGACGCCGGGTTGCCCAATCCGCTGCTGCGTTACAAGCCAGGCGTGCAATCGACTGCCGGTGACGATGTCAGCGCCTGCAAGGTGACGGCTGTCATGGACCAGCATGCATTCATGAGCGTTGCACCCGGATGCGAGTTGAAGGTCGGCGATATCATTTCCTTCGGCACCTCGCACCCGTGTCTGACGTTCGACAAGTGGCGTTCAGGTTGCCTGGTGGATAATGACCTGCGGGTAATCGAGCCTTTCAGTACATATTTCTAGTCAAAATATTTGCAGGAGTATCGTCACATGAGCCTTCCCCGGGTCGCCCTTATCGGCGAATGCATGATCGAACTGCAACAGCATGCTGATGGCAGCCTGCGCCAGAGCTTCGGCGGCGACACGCTCAATACCGCGGTATACCTTTCCCGATTGCTGGGTGAGCGGGCCAAGGTCGACTACGTCACGGCGCTGGGCGACGACAGCTTCAGCGATGCGATGTGCCGGATCTGGGCGGACGAGGGCATCGGTCTGGGCAAGGTGCAGCGCCTGCCTGGACGCTTGCCGGGGCTCTACTGCATCCAGACCGACGCCAATGGTGAGCGGCGTTTCCTCTACTGGCGCAACGAAGCTGCCGTGCGCGACTGCTTCATGACCCCGGCGGCCGAGCCGATCCTGGCAGCGCTGGCCAGCTACGACGTGCTGTATTTCAGCGGCATTACCCTGGCAGTGCTTGGCGAGCAGGGGCGTGCCAAACTGCTGGAGGCATTGGCGCGCGCGCGTCAGCGCGGTGTCAGGGTCGCCTTCGACAACAACTATCGTCCGCGGCTGTGGGCCAGTGTCGAGCAGGCCCGCGAAGCCTACCGTGCGTGCCTGCAGCATGTGGATCTGGCCTTGCTGACCGAAGACGACGAGCAGGCGCTGTATGGCTATGCCGACAGCGAACAGCTGCTGGCCGCCTATCGCGGGCGCGGCATCGGTGAAATCGTCGTCAAGCGTGGCGCCCAGAGTTGCCTCGTCGAAGCCGGCGGCGAACGTTTCGACATCGCAGCGCAGAAGGTCGAGCGTGTGGTCGATACCACGGCTGCGGGAGACTCGTTCAGTGCCGGCTATCTCGCGGCCCGGCTCACGGGTGAACGCCCGCTGCAGGCGGCGGAAGCAGGGCATCGCCTGGCCAGTATCGTGATCCAGCACCCGGGCGCGCTGGTGCCCAAGTCGGTCATGCCAGTCTGATAGCACTTGCCACGGAACATGCAGTTGATCGGCTAACACACTGACAGACAAGCATATCGCTGGAACCCGCGCGAAAATCCGGCCACCATAGGCGACCTTTTCGCCTGCGAGCCCACCACCGGAGTCTGCGTGCCTGACGACCTGCCTTCTGCGCTTCCTCATGACCTGGATGTCGACCTTGTACCGCCCCGGCAATTGCCGTTTTTCCGACGCCTGTTGGCGCGGCTGATGGGGCGCGGCCTTACCGGGCTGCGCTCGCAGCACGCGCCCTCATGGTCGCAGGGGCATGCCGACGGTTATCTGAACGGCCACATCGAAGGCGTGCGTGAAGGCTATGAAGAGGGTTATCTGGATGGCCAGGAGTCGGGCCGTCAGGTGCTGGTCATCAGCGATACCCGGCCAGCCCGGCATCGTGGCCCCAAGGTCGACGATCATCTGTTCGATGACTGGCGACTGGCGCTCACACCTGAACTGAAAAAGCGCATCAAGGCCGATGTCGCCGAAAAACTCCCCGCACATGCCCAGCCCAGCGCGGCGCAGTGGAAGATGATTTTCAGCGATACGCCGTCTACCTACGTGATTGCCGGGGCCGGCGCAGGCAAATCCACGTCGCTGGTCCTGCGGATTCTGTTGCTGCATCACTACCTGGGCTTCGAACTGAACGCCATGACGGTGGTGACCTTCACCCGTGAGTCGCGCAAGGACTTCATCAGCAAACTGATCGATGTCATGGCCCTGTGGGGGCATGCGCTGGAGCAAAAGCAGGCGCGCGAGGTGGTACGTACCTTCCATTCGCGCATTCTGCCGCTGGTGCGCAGCCTGCCGGGGTTTGAGCAGCTGCGCGCGTTCGAGAACCTGAGCAGTCAGTCTTCCGGCCTGGAAGAGGCGGACAGCAACCCCTTCGACTTGCGGATCAACGATGCGCAGCGCCAGCAACTCAATCTCTGCTACCGCGATCTGTACGCCGGCAACGAGCGTTTTCGCGAAGTCATGGCGCCGCTGTATCGCCATGCCCTGCAGCTCAAGGAACTGGACCGCGATCACCCTGATGTGCAGAAACGGGTCGCCGTGACCGAGCTGTCCTCGAAACGCGATGAGGAATGGTGCGACACCGTTGAAGATCTATGGATTCGCGCGGGAGCCTGGCCTATAAAAGGCATTGAGACCATGCGCCAAGCTGTTGAAATAAATGGTTTTCCGTTTTCTTTTCACGGCTATATCGCCGAGCTGGATGCCTGGGTCGTGCTGGGTCTGGACGCCAGTGAGGACCAGCAACTCAAGCGGCCGGGCGCCAAGCTGCCGGTGTGGGCAGAGGGCGTGATAAAGCGCACGCTGTTTCAAGCTTTCTGCAGTAAGCCATTGATATGGTTGGATAACTACCAGTCGGCCAATGAGGTTTTGCAATCGCTGGCAGGGGAAGCCGCCGCGGGGCCTGGATTCGATTACCGGGTCAAGGGCGAACTCGGTGCGGCACCCTTGCTGGACTGCTTCGTCACGGCCGCCAGCTTCATCGAGAACCTGGGGCTGGATGTGCCGAGCGCCGTGTCCGAGATGAGTTTTGCCAGCGATGACCCGGACCGCTTCTTCTTCGAAGCACTCAGCCTGTTCTGGAAAGCCTTTGAAACGCACCTTCTGGCTCAATCGCCGCCGATCATGACCTACAACCGCATGTTTGCCTTGTTCGGCGAGACCTCACCCGAGAACCTCAAGCACGTCAGTGACCCGATGCTCAGACCCTTGGCGCATTTGATGATCGACGAGTTCCAGGACGTCTCGCCGCAGATCGTGTCATGGTTACGCGCCAGCCTGCGCGAAATCAGGCGCCGTGGTCCGGCGTTGCACACGGGGCGCATCGCTCAGCATTCATCGCTGCTGTGTGTCGGTGACGATTGGCAATCGATCTACGGCTGGCGCGGCAGCTCGCCGAAGTACTTCATGGAGTTCGCAAAGGAGTTTTCCTCCCCGGCGACCACCAGGGTCATGCTCAGTGACAACTTCCGCAGTCATCAGCACATCATCGACGCCGCCGAGCACATCGTCCGTGCGGCCCCGGCCATCCCGGGCAAGAAGGCCCGCGCCAGTGGCCTGCTTCAGGAACTGCTGCCGGTCAAGGTACTGGATCGCGATGAGGACGAGCTTGCCGAGCGGGTCGCCGAGCATTATCACGATGGCGACTCGATCCTGCTGCTGTACCGCAAGGGCAGCGAGAAGGCGCGCTTCTCGGCGCGCCTGCAGGCATTGATCGACGCCGATTCGGCAAATGGCGCGCAGAACCGTCGCATCAGAACGCTGACCTACCACAGCTCCAAGGGCTTGCAGGCGGATGCCGTATTTTTGCTGGGCGATTGTCAGCATCTGACCGTCTCGCCCTACAAGAATCAGGTTTACCGCTTGGCAGGGCTGGGTGATACGAATGATCTTCAGCCATTCGATACGGCACAGAAGGATGAAGTCTTGCGTCTGGCCTATGTCGCCATTACTCGTTCGGCGCGGCACTGTTATTGGTATATCGATGAAAGCGCCACTTCAGGAGACGCTGTTCAGATGCCCAAAGCGTCAGACAGGATTGCCCGCGACAAGCCTTTCTTCGAAGACCTGCGTAACAGGGTTCGTGCCGGCTGAGGCATTCATGTCAGATAAAACCGGCGATCTGTCGTTGCGCATGAGTGCCGAATAATTCCAGCTCATCCTCGATGGCTTCGATGATGCGCTCCACGTCTGCGGCATTCATCACGGTAGAACAGGGCAGGCCGGCAATGGCGACCACGGTTTCACCGCTGGCACGGTCGAAAAGTCGCGCAATCATGCTCCCTGGCGCATCCATCGAGGCTTCGAAACCCACGGGATGGAAGTGCCAGCGCATCAATTGGCATGCATTGGGGAATGTGACTTTAGTCATGACGAGGGCCCACCTGAATCAATCGAGCACTTCCTTTGCTCCAATGGGTAGGCAGACAGCCAGAATGCGTCCGGTAAAGCGATGATGACGAGACGATGATCAGTGCTACAGATCATCGGTCGGTCAAGTTACTTTCCAGCAGGATCGCTGAGCGGTCTGACGAACACTGAAAATAGCATCTGCCAGCGCCGTTCTGGAAAAATTTTTTATGACGCGGCACAAAAAAATCAATTATATGACCCGTGTCATTAGACGGTATTAATAGGCACGCTCCATGCATTTGCAGAGTCGCTGCCGCAAGTCCTTCAATGGAATGAATTTGCCGTGACGAAGATGGTTTTCGTGCCGGGTCTGGGGCAAGCTGTCGCTATTGACCCGAGGAATCGCACATGCTGAAAAAATCCCTTGCCGCACTGGTGTTGCTGGCCTCGACCAGTCACGCGGCAGAGACGGTCAATATCTACAACTGGACGGACTATATAGCGCCGGACACCCTGAAGAATTTCGAAGCCGCCACCGGTTTCAAGACCACTTACCAAACCTTTGAAACCAATGAAGCGCTGAACGCAAAGCTGCTGGCTGGCCACTCCGGTCACGATGTGGTTTTTCCGTCCATTCATTTCATGGGACGACAAATCCAGAACGGGCTGCTCAAAACCCTCGACAAGCGGCAGTTGCCCAACTGGAAAAACCTCAACCCGGTCCTGCTCAAGGCGCTGGAGGGCAGTGATCCCGGTAATCAGCATGGCTTCCCTTATCTGTGGGGCAGTACCGGCATCGGCTATGACTCGACCAAGGTCAAGGCCATCCTCGGCAAGGATGCACCGCTCGATTCCTGGGATCTGGTGCTCAAGCCGGAAAACATGAAAAAGCTCGCCCAATGCGGTGTGGTATTTCTCGACAGCGCGCCGGCTCTGCTGCCGATCACCCTGAATTACCTTGGCTTGCCACCACACAGCGAAGTGCCTGACGACTACCGCCAGGCAAAGGCGGTACTGGACAGCGTGCGGCCATACGTACGCAATTTCAGTTCTGCCGATTACATCGCCGACCTCGCGAAGGGCAGAATTTGTGTCGCGGTGGGCTATTCCGGGGATATTTCCCAGGCTCAGGAGCAGGCACAAAAAGAAGGCAATGGCATCACCATCGACTATGCCGTTCCGAAGGAGGGCGCGCCCATGTGGTTCGACATGGTCGCCATCCCTGCGGACGCCACCGATATCAAGGGCGCCTACGCGTTCCTGAATTACCTGCTGCGCCCCGAAGTGATCGCCAACATCACCAATACCGTGCATTACGCCAACGGCAATGAAAAGGCAGACGCGCTGATAGGTCCCGGCCTGTGGACCGATACCACGGTGTACCCGGACGCCGACATGTTGAGCCGCCTGTTTGTGATGTCTCAGGTCCCGGACACTATCGATGCGTTGCGCGAGAAGCTCTGGGACAGTTTCAGGGCCGACAGGTAACGTTGCTCAGATGACATGAGCCTGTTGCAGTTCGGTCAGTGCCTGAGCCTTCAACCGGGCCAGCAGCGGATCGCGACGATCCCTTGGCGTCTGCAGCCCGACCGGTAATTGGTGGGTGATTGTGCCGGGGCGGCTGCCCATCACCAGCACGCGGTCGCTCAGGTACAACGCCTCGTCAACATCATGAGTCACCAGCAACAGGGTAATGGCATGGCGCGCAGCCAGTTGCAGCAGCAGGTCCTGGAGCTTCATCCGGGTAAACGCATCGACTGCGCTGAACGGCTCATCCAGCAGCAACACCGCCGGGTGCGAGTACAGGCCGCGCGCGATGGCCACGCGTTGCGCCATGCCCCCGGACAGCGCTTTGGGCAAGGCATCGGCAAAACCGGACAGGCCCACTTCTTCGATCAATTGAGCGACCCAGCGGCGGTCGTAGCGATCATCGTCACTGAAACCGATATTCTGTGCGACGGTCAGCCAGGGCATCAGGCGCGGCTCTTGAAACACGAACGCCACTTCGCCCTGAATACGCTGCACCGAACCACTAAATTCCTGCTCCAGCCCGGCGACAATCCTCAACAGCGTGCTTTTGCCGCAGCCGCTGGGGCCGAGCAGGCTGACGATTTCACCTGACTGTAGCGACAGATCGATGCCGTGCAGCACGGTATTACCCGCGAACGCCTTGTGCTGGACGCGTATGTCCATCAGTGATTCCGGCATCTATCAACCCTCACGGCTTTGCCCGTTGAATGTATCGCGCCAGGCCAGGAAGCGTTTTTCCAGGCTTGCCAGCAGGCCGTCGCTGAGTTTGCCCAGTGTCGCCAGAACGATGATCGCCGCCAGCACGATGTCCGGACGCGAGGTTTCGCGCCCGTCACTGAGCAGGTAGCCCAGGCCTTTGGTGGCAGCGATCAGCTCGGCAGCCACCAGAAACATCCACGACAGGCTCATGCCGCTGCGCAAACCGGTAAACAGGCCGGGCAGGGCTGCGGGCAGAAGAATGCGCCGGGTCAGGCGATAGCGGCTCAAGCCATACATCTGGCCGACTTCCACCAGCTTTCGGTCAATGCCTCGAATCGCGGCCACGCCGTTGAGGTACACCGGAAAGAACGCACCAATGGCAATCAGCACGATTTTCGATGTTTCGCCAATGCCCAGCCACAACAGCAGAAGCGGCACCCATGCCAGACTCGGAATGGAGCGAAGCCCGGCGAATGTAGGCTCCAGATACGCTTCTGCCTCGCGACTGAGCCCCACCCACGCGGCAAACACCAGGGCCAGACTCGCACCGATCGCAAAGCCGCTGAGCACACGCAACAGACTGGCGCTGATGTGCTTCCACAACGCACCGTCCGCCAGGTCGCGCAGGGTCAGCACGATCTCGCTGGGCGCTGGCATCTGGTAGGCAGGCAGCCAGCCGATGCGTACGATCATTTCCAGCAAAACGATAATCACGGCCGGCACCACCAGGCCCTTGAGTGGTGTTCTGTAGCGCTGCCAAAGCGTTCGTTGTGCCTTGTCCGGCACTGTTGCCTGCGCTGAGGCAGGCAACGACTTGTTGCGGCGGGTCATGGCGTGGCGATCACGGCTTTGGAGAATTCAGGCGTGATCAATTGATCAATGACCTGTTCGACATTGATGCATTTGCGCACCAGATCCTCGGAGACCAGAATCGGCGCTGCGGCCTTGGACGCTTCCACGTCTTTCGCGCTCAGTTGCGGGGTGCTCAGGTCTGTGCGGGTCAATTGCAGTCTGGCGACTTCCAGCGGCAGGCCCGACTCGGTCGCCAGCAGCCTGGCCAGCTCATCAGGGTTTTTTACTGCCCATTCCCGGGCTTGTTCATAAGCGCTCAATACTGTCCTGATCGCCTGAGGATGCTCCCTGGCATAGGTTTCCGTGACGCTCAGTACGCCATAGCTGTTGAAGTCCTTGTTGCGGTAAAGCAGGCGTGAGCCGGACTGGATTTCACTGGCCGCCATGTGCGGGTCAAGCCCTGCCCAGGCATCTACGTCACCTTTTTCGAGGGCGGTGCGTCCATCGGGATGCTGCAGGTGCAGCAGCTCGACATCATCCTTTTTCAGCCCGGCCTTCTGCAGCGCGCGCAAGGTGAACAGATAAGGGTCGGTGCCTTTGGTGGCGGCTATTTTCCTGCCTTTGAGCTCGGCGACCGATTGCAGCGGCGAATCCTTACGCACCACCAGTGCGGTCCATTCTGCCCGGCTGTAGACATACACCGACTTGATCGGGCTGCCGTTGGCCCGCGCCAGCACCGCAGACAGGCTGGCCGACGATGCAAAGTCGACGCTGCCGCTGTTCAGGTACTCCAGCGAGCGGTTGCTGCCCTGGCTCAACACCCAGGTGACTTTCGCCTCCGGCAGGGCTTTCTCCAGCCAGCCAAAATGCTTGAGCGCCAGGCTGAGCGGCGAATAGTAGGCGTAGTCGAGGCGGATTTCCGCAGGTGCGGTCTCGGCGGCTTGCACTGTGCCATTGAGGCTCAACGCCAATAGGCAGGAGCTTGCCATCCAGCGAATCAACGCGCGCGGAGACAACAACCGAAAAGAAACGGGGGGTTGTGGCATAGTGGCATCCAGGTCAGGAAAGCAGAGCCGCAGCGACCGGTTGGTATATTCCAAAACAGGCAGTTCGCAGGGCGTGAAATTCAGAACCGGAATATTGCACGCTCTATGCCAACGACCAAAGCGCTTGAATTCCGGGGGCTTACGCGGTTTTTCAGCGTCCGTGATGTTGATCTGACAGCGGTCTGTTGAATGGCTGTTGCCAGGCAGACAGTCGGGTTTGATGACTCATCTTTCGACGATTTTTTGACATTTTCCCTGCTTGTCAGGCGATTTTTTTTGCCGGTATTGCAACAGAATCGTTTTTTGACACTCTTAATCGTCCACATTCTTAATTTCGAAACATGTGCGCACTAGGCTCTGTACGAAAAGTCGGCGAGCGAAGGTCAGGCGAGGCAAAAACAGGCGAGGAAGCGGAGTCTACGTGTTGTAAATGAGCATTCCGAGCCTGTTTTTAACGAAGCATCACCGAGCGCAGCCACTTTTCGTACAGAGCCTAAGATTCGCGCGTGACCCTTTTTGACTGATCCGCAGAAATTTCCAGGGCGAGCTGCACAAGCCTGCGTATTCGCACCAGCCAAGTGGCTGTCCCCTTTCAAATGCGCACCGGACTCAGAAAATAATGAATATGCCGAAAATGTCTTCCATCAACCGACTTCAGCGCCGCCTTGCGTGGTGTTTCTTCCCCTCCGTGCTGGTGGCTTCTGCCCTGGTCCTGTTCACCATGGGCAAAGGCGTGCATGCAGAGCCCAAGAATGGTATCCAGACACTGGTATTTCTGCGTCATGCCGAAAAGCCGGCCATGGGGCTGGGGCAATTGAACTGCCAGGGGCTCAACCGGGCGATAGAACTGTCGGAAGTCCTGCCCAGGGAATTCGGCAAGGCTGACTTCATCTTCGCCGCCAATCCGAGCCGACATGTGGAAGAGGGTGAGGGCGACCAGTCCTACAGCTACGTTCGTCCGCTGATGACGGTAGGGCCCAGCGCAATCAAACTGGGGTTGCCCGTCAACCTTGACTTCGGTGCCAACGACACCGCAGACCTGGCCGATGAACTGATGCAGGACAAGTACCACAACGCAGTCATCTACACCGCCTGGTCGCATGGCTATCTGCCGGAGCTGATCAACAAGGTGGCTGAAGAAGCGTCCGGCAAGAGCACCAATCTGCTGGATGACTGGACAAACGATGATTTCGACTCGGTGATTGTCGTCACCCTGAAATGGGTCGATGGCAAAGCGACGCTCGATTACAAGAATCAAAAGCAGGGCCTCAACAACGGCGCCGAGACCTGCCCTGAAGCGACCTGATGCCCAAGCGCAACGGTTTTCAGCCGTTGAGAGACTTCATCGACGCCGCGTTATAGCGCTCACCGGATGCCGACCCCTGGGCCGGGAAAATCGCCTCCAGCTGGGCAAGGTCATCGGTACTCAGCGTCAATGAAGCCGCTGCCACGTTGCTTTCCAGGTATTTGCGCTGCTTGGTGCCGGGGATCGGAATGATGTCATCTCCCTGGGCAAGCACCCAGGCCAGCGCCAGTTGCGACGCGCTGATGCCCCTGGCCGTAGCCAGTGCCTTGACCTGCTCGACCAATTGCAGATTGCGATTGAAGTTTTCGCCCTGAAACCGTGGGGTGAAGCGACGGTAGTCATCGGCCGCGAAGTCGTCCGGTGTGCGCAATTCACCGGTCAGAAACCCCCGGCCGAGCGGGCTGTACGCCACGAAGGCAATGCCCAGACGGCGGCAGGTGGCAAGCACGCCATCCTGTTCCGGATCGCGTGACCAGAGTGAGTACTCGCTCTGCACGGCCGCCAATGGATGCACCGCGTGGGCCTTTTCGATGGTCGCGGCACTGGCTTCGCAGATGCCTATGTGGCGAACCTTGCCAGCCTTGACCAGTTCGGCCATGGCGCCAATGGTGTCCTCGATGGGCACCGTGGGGTCGACACGGTGCTGATAATAGAGATCAAGGTAATCGGTGTTCAGCCGCTTCAGGCTGGCGTCGATGGACTGGCGAATGTACGCCGGACTGCCATTGACGCCACGCGCATGCGGGTCATCGCCACGGACGATGCCGAACTTGCTGGCCAGGTAGATACCTTCACGCTTGCCCTCGAGGGCACGACCAAGCAAGGCTTCGTTGGTGTGCGGGCCGTACATGTCAGCCGTATCGAAAAAGTTGACACCCAGCTCGATCGCGCGGTGCAAGGTGGCGATGGATTCCTTTTCGTCGATGCCGGTGGTGTAGAAGTCCGACATTCCCATGCAGCCCAGCCCGAGGGCGGACACGTGCGGACCGAGTTGACCCAATTGGCGCGTGATCACAATGAGTGCTCCTGATCGTTGAAAGATCGGTCGAGTTTCGCCTCTTTGCGTGGCTCAATAAACCGGGTGTTTCTTATTTCACTGTTGTTGAAATCCAAACAATGCTGACCGTAGTGGTGGTCAGCGCCTGTCGGTGGGCATGCAACACCGCGCCTCTTGAATCCGACAAAGCGCGCTAGTCACACCATACCGAATGGAGTACAAATGTACTCCATGAGCACATTATCTCCTCGACGCAGCGCTATTCTTACCTTCATCCGCGATCGCATCGCGCAGCAGGGGCAATCACCGAGCCTGGCGGAAATTTCCGAGGCTTTCGGTTTTGCTTCGCGTAGCGTGGCGCGCAAACACATTGTGGCCCTGACTGAAGCCGGGCTGATCGAAGTCGTTCCGCATCAGGCACGGGGCATTCGCCTGCTGAACACTGAGCCACGGCCCGAATTGCTGGAAATTCCGGTCCTGGGGCGCGTGGCGGCGGGCGTACCGATCGGGCCTGATCTCGATATCCACACCACGCTGCACCTGGACCGCAGCACCTTTACCCGTGTGCCGGACTACCTGCTGCGCGTGCAGGGCGACTCGATGATCGAGGACGGCATTCTCGATGGCGACCTGGTGGGCGTGCACCGTAACCCGCAGGCCAGTGACGGGCAGATCGTGGTTGCCCGTCTGGACGGCGAGGTGACCATCAAACGCCTGCAACGCCGTGCCGACCAGGTTCGCCTGTTACCGCGCAACCCGGCCTACGAACCGATCATCGTCACGCCCGATCAGGACTTCGCCATCGAAGGCGTGTTCTGCGGGCTGGTGCGTCGCGAATGATGGGCGCGGTGGTCAGCCTGGACGCCTTGCTGGATGAGCGCAGGGTCTGGAAAGGGCGTCAGCAGAGCGCGCCACAGGTCAGCCCGCAGCCCAGTGGCCATGCGTTGCTGGACGCTGCCTTGCCCACCGGCGGCTGGCCTGCTGCGGCCCTGACTGAAATCCTCATCCCGGCCAATGGCAGCGGCGAACTGCGCCTGCTGTGGCCGAGCCTGGCGCGGCTTTCCGCGATCGCTGAGCGCATTGTGCTGGTCGCACCGCCCTATATTCCGTACCCACAGGC
Source organism: Pseudomonas sp. P135 (assembly GCF_020312125.1). Classification (NCBI taxonomy): domain Bacteria; kingdom Pseudomonadati; phylum Pseudomonadota; class Gammaproteobacteria; order Pseudomonadales; family Pseudomonadaceae; genus Pseudomonas; species Pseudomonas sp. P135. The sequence goes on along the minus strand of NZ_JAGPYR010000005.1, from coordinate 157,033 downwards.
GTGGCTGGCCGCCGGCGTCGATCTGCGCCAGTTGGTGGTGATCGAGGCGAGTAACCGCGATGCCTTGTGGGCTGCCGAGCAATGCCTGCGCTCCGGCAGCTGTGGCGCGATCGTGTGCTGGCCCGGCATGGTCGATGACCGTGCGTTGCGACGCTTGCAGGTGGCTGCCGAAACCGGGCAGACCCTTGCCTTTGCCTGTCGCCCGCAGCAGGCCGCCGCCAATCCTTCACCTGCGGCCCTGCGCATAGCGCTCGATACCCGTCCCGCACAGTTGCGGGTACTCAAATGCCGGGGCGGACTTGCGCCGCCTTTCCCCATTCCGTTCCCGACCGACGCTTGAGGTTCTTATGCTCTGGGCCTGTGTCTTGCTGCCGCAACTGGCGCTGGACGGCGTCATGCGTCGTCACGGCAACCCCGATGAACCGCTGGCGCTGATCAGCGGCAGCGCTCAACGTCGCGTGTTGCAGAGCGTCAATCCGGCTGCGCGTGCGTTGGGTCTGAAAGCCGGGCAATCGCTGACCGCAGCCCAGGCGCTGGTGCCCAACTTCACCACGATCGAACATGACCCGGCCGATATCGAGCGTTTGCAGCAACTGCTCGCGGCCTGGGCCTACGGTTTCAGTTCCAATGTCAGCCTCAAGTACCCGCGGGTGCTGCTGATGGAAATCGAATCCAGCCTCAAGCTGTTCGGCCCCTGGCCGGTGTTCGAGGCGCGTTTGCGGGAAGAGCTGACCACACAGGGTTTCCGCCATCGCATCGTGGTCGCGCCCAACCCGATAGCCGCGCGAATGCTGGCCAACATGCATGACGGGCTGAGCATCGACTGTCCGCATGAATTGCGTCGCCGTCTGGAGCAGATGCCACTGGAACGCATCGGCCTGAGCCGCGAAACCGCTACCGCCCTGACACGCATGGGGCTGCGCAGTGTGCGGCAGGTGCTGGCGCTGCCCCGCGATACGCTGGCTCGGCGGTTTCCGGCCAGCGTGCTGCAGCACCTTGATACCTTGCTCGGCGAGCGCCCCGTGGCGCTGGAGTGCTACACGCCGCCGGACTTTTTCGATGTACGCATCGAGCTGAATTTCGACGTCGAGTCCCATCAGGCCCTGTTGTTTCCGCTCAAGCGGCTGATCGCCGATCTGGCCTTGTTCCTGGCCGGACGCGACAGCGGTGTGCAGCGATTTTCCCTGCACCTCGAGCATGTGCCAGGGCCGGAAACCGTCGTGCCGGAGACTGTCGTACCGGTCGGGCTGCTGAGCGCCGAGCGCGATGCGTCGATGCTCTTCGAACTGGCCCGCGGCAGGCTGGAGCAGGTGCTGGTCGCGTCGCCGGTACGTGCCGTGCGCCTGCTGGCGCGAGACTTGCCGGATTTCGTCCCGGCGCACCGTCAGTTGTTCGATGAGCGCGTGCAGCAGACCTTGCCCTGGGAGCAACTACGCGAGCGCCTGCGGGCGCGTCTGGGCGACGAGTCGGTCAATGGCTTGCGCGCCCAGGCCGATTATCGTCCCGAATGTGCCTGGCAAGCGCACAGCAGCAGTAAACCGGTCCTGCCAGCCAGAGGCTTCACGCGTCCAGGCTGGCTGCTGCGCGAGCCTCAGCCGCTGCCAGTGCAGGCGACCCGTATCGTGGCCGGGCCCGAGCGAATCGAGTCCGGGTGGTGGGACGGCGGCGATGTGCGCCGCGACTATTACCTGGTCGAAACCGCCAGTGGCCAACGCGCCTGGGCGTATCGCGCGGTTGGCGAGCAGGGTGAACTGCTGCTGCATGGCTGGTTCGCATGACCCGCGAATACGCCGAGCTGCATTGCCTGTCCAACTTCAGCTTTCAGCGGGGTGCCTCGAGCGCACGCGAGTTGTTCGAACGGGCGTTACGCCATGGCTACAAAGCGCTGGCAATTACCGACGAGTGCACCCTGGCCGGCATCGTACGCGCCTGGCAGGCGTCAAAAAGCACCGGTCTGCCCTTGATCGTCGGCAGTGAAATGCACATCGAAAACGGCCCGAAAGTCGTCTTGCTGGTGGAAAACCAGGCAGGCTATGAGGCGCTGTGCAAACTGATCACGGTAGCGCGCCGCCGGGCCAGAAAAGGTGAATACCGCGTGTTGCGCGAAGACTTCGAGCCTGCGCCGGACGGGTTGCTGGCCCTCTGGCTGCCGGACCTCGACGGCGATGCTCAAGCCTGTCTGGCCGGCGGACGCTGGTTGCGTGAGCGATTTACCGAGCGCCTGTGGCTGGGTGTCGGGCTGCACCGTGGCCCGGATGACGAGCAGCGGCTGGCCGACCTGCTGGCGTTGGCACAATCGCTGGGTATTCCGGCAGTGGCCAGTGGCGATGTGCACATGCACGCGCGTGGCCGGCGTGCCCTGCAGGACACCATGACTGCCATCCGCCACCACACCACAGTGGCCGAGGCAGGTCATCTGCTGTTTGCCAATGGCGAGCGCCACCTGCGGCCACTGGATGCGCTCAGCGAGCATTACCCGGACTGGCTGCTGGCCGAGTCGGTGCGTATTGCCCGGCGCTGCACGTTCGACCTGGGCGATTTGAAGTATGAATACCCGCATGAACTGGTCCCCAAAGGCCAAACCTCTACGTCCTGGCTACGTGAACTGACCGAACGCGGCGTTCGCAGGCGCTGGCCGGGCGGCCTGACACCGGCCACCCGTGCGCAGGTCGAGAAGGAACTGGCGCTGATCGCGGAAAAGAAGTTCGACAGCTACTTTCTGACCGTGCATGACATCGTCGAGTTTGCCCGCAGCCAGCACATTTTGTGTCAGGGGCGCGGCTCGGCGGCCAACTCGGCAGTGTGTTATGCGCTGGGGATCACTGAACTGAACCCGGAACAGAGCAACCTGCTGTTCGAGCGCTTCATTTCCAGAGAGCGCAACGAGCCACCGGATATCGACGTGGATTTCGAGCATGACCGCCGCGAAGAAGTCATTCAGTACATCTTCCGGCGCTATGGCCGGGGCAGGGCCGCGCTGACGGCCGTAGCCAGCACCTATCATGGCTCCGGCGCAATGCGTGACGTGGCCAAGGTGCTGGGCTTGCCGCCAGACCAGATCAATGCATTGGCCGAAGCCTTCAGCCGCTGGAGCGATTCACTGCCGTCGCCTGAGCGCTTGCGCGAATACGGCTTCGATGCCGACACGCCGATCCTCAAGCGCGTGCTGGCGTTGACCGGCGAACTGATCGGTTTTCCCCGGCACCTGTCGCAACACCCGGGTGGATTCGTGATTTCCGAACACCCGCTTGAAACGCTAGTGCCGGTCGAGAACGCCGCGATGGCCGACCGCACCATCATCCAGTGGGACAAGGACGACCTGGACCTGGTCGGCCTGCTGAAAGTCGACATTCTTGCACTGGGCATGCTCAGTGCCTTGCGCCGCACGTTCGATCTGGTGCATTTGCACCGTGGCCAACGATGGACCCTGGCGACTCTTCCGGGCGACGACCGGAAAACCTACGAAATGATCAGCCGCGCCGACACCATCGGCGTGTTTCAGATCGAGTCGCGTGCGCAGATGGCCATGCTGCCGCGCCTCAGACCGGAAAAATTCTACGACCTGGTCATCGAAGTCGCCATTGTCCGGCCAGGGCCGATTCAGGGCGACATGGTTCACCCGTACCTGCGGCGGCGCAATGGTGAAGAGGACGTCACCTATCCGCCCAAGCTTGAATCGGTGTTCAAGCGCACCCTGGGTGTGCCGCTGTTCCAGGAGCAGGTCATGGAAGTGGCCATTCTGGCCGCCGACTACACGCCGGGCGAGGCGGATGAGTTACGTCGCGCGATGGCCGCATGGAAACGTCACGGCGGGCTCGAGCCGCATCGCGAACGGCTGCGCACGGGCATGCTGAAAAACGGCTACGAAGCGGACTTTGCCGACCGGATCTTCGAACAGATCAAGGGCTTTGGCAGTTATGGTTTCCCCGAATCCCATGCTGCCAGTTTCGCCTTGCTGACCTACGCCAGTTGCTGGCTCAAGTGCCACGAACCGGCAGCGTTCACCTGCGCGCTGATCAACAGCTGGCCAATGGGGTTCTATAGCCCGGATCAATTGCTGCAGGACGCACGCCGCCATCACATTGAAATTCGCCCGGTGGATGTGCGTTACAGCGATTGGGATTGCTCGCTGGAGCCGCTCGATCATCCTGACCGCACGCGCAATCTGGCGATTCGTCTCGGGCTGCGCATGGTCCGCAGCTTTCGTGAGGAAGATGCCCTGCGCATCGAAGCGGCGCGCGCGAAACGCCCGTTTGTCGATGCCACGGACCTGACGTTGCGCGCCGAACTGGACGCGCGGGCCGCCGAAGCGCTGGCGGATTCCGGGGCCTTGCGCGGCCTGATCGGTCATCGGCACCGGGCGCGCTGGGAAGTCGCCGGGGTTGAGGCCCAGCGCCCCCTGTTCGACGACCTGCCCAGCGAAGAAACCCAGGTAACCTTGCCGCTGCCGACCGTGGCCGAAGACCTGGTGGCCGACTACACGACGCTGGGCACCACCCTGGGGCCACACCCGCTGGCCTTGCTGCGCCGGCAACTGGCTGCCAAACGCTTTCGCAGCTCACAAGACTTGTTACACCTGGAAAACGACCGGACCCTCAGCGTGGCGGGACTGGTCATTGGTCGTCAACGACCGGGCACTGCGAGTGGCGTGACCTTCGTCACCCTGGAAGATGAGTTCGGCATGGTCAACGTCGTAGTCTGGCGCGACCTGGCCGAGCGTCAGCGCAAGGTGCTGGTGGGTTCGCAATTGCTGCAGGTGTTCGGGCGACTGGAATCGAAAAGCGGGGTGCGGCACCTGATTGCCCAGCGCCTGTACGACCTGACGCCGCTGCTCACCGGACTGGATGTGCGCAGCCGGGATTTTCAGTAATCGGGCCTGCAATTTGCAGTATCAATCGGTACATCCTGTCACCGAGAAGCCCAGTATGTACAAAGACTATCCAGCCGCTTACCAAGTCAGCAAAGGCGCGGCGCTGCAAGTCGACACTGCCTTTTATGAGCGCATCCGCACGAATGCGCAGCAACGCACCCTCGTCGAACAGATCGACGTACCGATTCGTACCGGGCGGGCCTGGAAGGTCAAGGCCGGCCAGGTGTTTCGGGTCACTACACCGGTGGGCCCGCAAGTCGGCGATTTCAATGTCTGGAACGCCAACGACCCCCGCGAGCGACTGTGGGCTGCGCGCACGCGGCAGTTGCAGGGCGCGCATGTCAGCACCCATGATCGGCTGTGGTCGAACCTGCCGTTTTTGCGGCCAATGGTAACCATTACCGATGACAGTCTGGCCAGTTACGGAACCGACGAGCACGGCGGCCGCCTGCATGACCTGCTCGGCACGCGCTGCGATCCCTACATCAACAAGATGCTGACCGGTGAAGACTTTCACCATCACTGCCATTCCAACCTGACCCGCGCAGTGCTGCCGCACGGGCTGACCGAGTTCGATGTGCACGATGTGCTGAACATCTTCCAGTGCACCGGCCTGAACCATGACGACCTGTATTTCATGAAAGCCTGCCCGGCGCAGAAGGGCGACTATCTGGAGTTCTTCGCGGAAATCGACCTGCTGTGTGCCTTGTCGACCTGTCCGGGTGGCGACCTGTCACTGCCGATGTGGGGGCCTGATGCGCAGGACCCGTTGAGCGTCTGCCGGCCGCTGGGCGTCGAGATCTATGACCTCGACGCGTCGCTGCTGGACGGCTGGCAGTCCCCCGAGCGCGCGGCCTATAACGGCCTGCACGGTCTGCGGATCGCCAAGGCCGATTGGGAGCAATAACCGCTCAGGCTGCGCGCGCCATTCTGCGCAGCCCCCAGACCATCACCGCCCCCATCCCGAGCATGGCCAGCAGCAGTGCCGGGTAAGCCACCCACCAGTGCAGCGGTGCGGTCATCATGCTGAATTCCGACATGCCGCCGATCCCGGCAATCAGGTTCAACGGCAGAAACACCACATTGATCAAGGTCAGTTTGCGCAGCAGGGTGTTGGTGCTGTTATTGACCAGGTTGCCGCGCGCATCCATCAGACCGGCGAACACCGTGGAATAGATCTCCGCCTGTTTGTAGCACTGATCGTTCTCGATGATCATGTCGTCGATCAGCGCCAGGCTTTCTGCTGGGTATTGCCTGGCTTGCGCATGATTGCGCAGACGGGTCAGGACCGCACCGTTGCTGTGGATGGCGTTGATGTAATACACCAGACTTTCGCTGAGGTTGAACATCTGCAGCAGATGGCGGTTTTCCAGTGAAGAGTTGAATTTCTGCTGCAATTCACGGGCGACCATCTTGATGACTTTCAAGTGCCCCAAGTAGTGATGAATGTTGTTGAACAGCAGCTCCAGAAGGATATCCAGCGGCTGGTTCAGCGGGCGGTGCGCGCCCAGCGCGCTCAAGGGTTGCTCGTCATCACAGATCAGCACCAGCTGGTCCCGGCTCAGCAGCACGCCAAAGGACGAAACGTCGAACGAGAAGCTGTCCTTGCCCGAATAGTTCTCGGGGCGTTTCCAGATGACGAACAATGCATCAGGGTGAAACTCGATGCGCGAAATTTCGTCCGGGTCGAGTGCCGAGGCAACAGCGTGCTCATCAAGGTGAAATCGCTCCAGCAATAATCTGCGTTCTCCGGCATCCGGTTTGCTGAACCACAGCACATGGGCCTTTTGCGGATCACATGCCAGCAACTGGTTGTTGTCGAGTTTCAGGCCCTGAATCATCGTTTCACCATGCCTGACCGAGGCGCTTGAGCTCCAGACGGCGGACGAACTCTTCCAGCACCAGGCTGTACAGATCATCCTGCAGATAAGCGTCTTCGATGCCGGCATCCAGGTTCGGGTTGTCGTTGACCTCGATCACCACCACTTGATCGCCTGACTGTTTCAAGTCCACGCCATACAAGCCGTCACCAATCAGGTTGGCGGTCTTGAGCGCCAGCTCGACCACGGCGCGCGGCGCTTCGTGCACCGCCAGCGTGCGGCATTCGCCAATCACCTCGGCGCCGATCGCCTTGTGGTTGTAGATCTGCCAATGCCCCTTGGACATGAAGTACTGGCAGGCGAATATCGGTTTGCGATTGAGAATGCCGATCCGCCAGTCGTACTCGGTGTAGAAAAACTCCTGAGCCAGCAGCAATACCGAGTGCTCGAACAACTGCGTCGTCGCCGTGTGCATTTCCTCGGGTGTACTGACCTTGATCACACCTCTGGAAAAGCAGCCGTCAGGGATCTTCAATACCAGCGGGAAGCCCAGACGCGTGGCCACGTGCTGCAGTTCTTCCGGGCGGTCCTTGTAGAGAATTTCCGTTCGCGGCATGCCCAGATCGTGGCTTTTGAGCAGGTCGGTCAAATACACCTTGTTGGTGCAGCGCAGGATCGAGGTGGAGTCATCCATGACCACCAGCCCCTCGCTTTCGGCTTTCTTGGCAAAGCGATAGGTGTGGTTGTCGACGCTGGTGGTTTCGCGAATCAGCAGCGCGTCGTACTCGGCCAGCCGGGCGTAGTCTTTCTTTTCGATCAGTTCGACATCGATGCCCAGGCGCTGACCGACGCGGATGAAATTGGCCAGCGCCTCAGGGTTGGAAGGCGGCAGTTGTTCCTGCGGGTCATGCAGAATCGCCAGGTCGTAGCGGGCCATGCGCCGCGAACTGGGCTGGCGCCAGACGTTGCGGCTGAAGCCTTCCAGCGCCGTGGCGAACTCATCCTGCTGATCCTCGCGCAGACGCGGCAGAGCACCGGCCTTGATACCGGCAATATGCCAATTGTCGCGCTTGCGAAACTCCACCATCAGGATCGGGCAGGGGAAGACTTCAAACAACTGACGGGCAAGATCCTTCAACGGATCAAGTGTCGTCTGGCCGAAGTACAGTGTCAGGGTAAAGCCTTCGGTGTCGTCATAGGGATGATCCTCAAGTGCGGTTTCCAGCAACTTGTCCAGGTCATCGAGGGCCAGGCCGTAGAGTGACTTGCGGGTCAACTCGCTGATGGTCTTTACCGAGGGAATGACATTGTGCTGACGCGCTTCGGCGAGCAGGGAACAGTAATAACCGTGGCCCAGGTATTTGTAGCTGCGGCACAGGTTGATGACTTGCACACGCCTGCCTGCCGTGGCTTTCAGCGGTTTTTCCAGGTAGTCCTGGGCGCTGATCAAGTCTTCGCTGGGGAAGTACGATGCCCAGTCTTCGAGCCGTTCGACAATAATCACCAGTTGCCTCTGCGCTGCAAAGAGTGTTGCGGGGTCTGCACGTCGGGCTGTTGCTGAAAGCGCAAGTTGCGCAGATACTTCGTTCATCTTCACCTGTGCCGCTGACATGTGTAATCGATCCGATGGGAAACAAGTCCTTTCTATTAAGCATGTGCTTTTTGAAATGTCCCGTTTCGTTACACAACTTTTACGGCGGTGCAGATGGACTTTATATTTCGAGATGCAGTTGAAACCGATGTCGATGACTTGCTGCTTCTGGAGAACCAGTGTTTTGACGGCGACCGTCTGACCGCGCGCAGCTTTCACTGGATGATCCGCCGCGCCAATGCCAGCCTGATCGTCGCCGAGCAGGCCGGACAGCTCACCGGCTATGCGCTGGTGCTGTTTCATCGGGGCACCTCGCTGGGGCGCTTGTATTCGCTGGCGATTGCCGATGCAGCGCGGGGCAAGGGCCTGGGCAGGCAGTTGTTGCAACGTGCCGAGCAACAGGCCGTGGGCCGCGACTGCGCTTACCTGCGCCTTGAGGTGCGCCCCGATAACGGCGCTGCCATCGGGCTTTACGAGCGCAGCGGTTATCGGCGTTTCGCTCAGGTCGATGACTATTACCAGGACCATGCCCCGGCCTTGCGCTACGAGAAGCGCATCGTTGAACACGCCCGGCTGGACAGTCGCTCAGTGCCTTACTACCAGCAGACCCTGGAGTTCACCTGTGGCCCGGCCTGTCTGCTGATGGCCATGAAAGCCCTGCAACCTGCGCGCTCGATGGGCCGTGGCGAAGAATTGCAGATCTGGCGCGAGGCGACCACCGTGTTCATGACCTCCGGCCATGGCGGTTGCAGCCCTCAGGGGCTTGCGCTGGCGGCTCTGCAACGGGGCTTTGCGGTGAAGCTGCTGGTGTCGGTCTCGGGCCCGTTGTTTCTGGGCGGCGTGCGCAGTGACAACAAGAAACAGGTGATTCGCCTGGTTCACGAGCAGTTCTGTGAGGCGCTGCAAACCGCCGGGGTGCACACACTGCCCAATCGCTCGCTGAACCTGCCAGGCCTGCTGGCCGATGGCGGCAAGCCGCTGGTGCTGATCAGCAGTTACCGCCTGACCCGTTCCAAGGCACCGCACTGGGTGATGGTCACCGATTGCGACAGCGATTTCGTCTACCTGCACGATCCCGATATCGATCACAGCCTGCATCGGCAGGCCATCGACTGCCAGCATATGCCGGTAAGCCATGCCGACTTCAACCGCATGAGTTGTTTCGGTGCCGATAAACTTCGGGCCGCAGTGATTGTGTTTGCCGCGCCTGTGGATGATCATGCGTGCGCTTCAGCAGACCGGCCACAGGACTCTCTACCGTGATTAAGTTCGTGCTCAAGGCTTTTTGCGTACTGGCCATCGCTGCGAGCCTGTCGGCCTGCATCAGCGCGCCGATCCCGCTGGCCGCGAAAACCGCCGCGCAGCTGCAGCAACAGCCTCCGGTGCGCTTTCTGCTGACCTTCGACGATGGCCCGAGCGCCTCGACGTTCTACAACCCCAGCATCACCGTGCTCGACAGCCTGGCGGACAATCCGCTGCAGCCGGGCATCAAGGCGGTGTTCTTCGTGCAGACCGGCGCAACCGGTGCGGGTAACAGTGATCAGGGTTGGGCGATCATGCGCCGTCAGCATGATGAAGGGCACCTGCTGGGCTTTCACACCGCCACGCCGCACCACACCAACCACCGTTCGCTGAGCGATGAGGAACTGGAGCAATCCCTGACCCAGGGCTGCGCGATCATTGCGTCGATCACGGGCGTGCCGACTACCTTGCTGCGTCCGCCGTTCTGGAACTACGACAAACGCACCTTCAGCGCCTATCAGCGCCACCATCTGCAGGTGCTGCTCACTGACCTGAGTGCCAATGACGGCAAGATCTGGGGCTATAACTTCAGCCTGCGCCGCCGTTCCAATATGGTCAGCCAGCTCTCGCGGGTGCGCGAGCGCATTGCCGCCGGCGAGCTGCCTGCGGTGGATGGCGTGATTCCGGTGGTGGTGACCTTCCATGACCTGAACCGCTACACCGCGCGGCATGCGCGGGAGTACTTGCAGATACTGGTCGACAGTGCCGGGCAGACCGGCGTGCGGCTCGCCGACAAACCGTTCTATGACGACAGCGGGCAGTTGCAGCGCGCGGCACTGGCCCGGACGGTCAAGGAGGCGGGCGAGCCTGTCAGCTTGCCCGGCGTCTGGAACTGGATCTGGGACCACAACGCCCACTGACGACACGCACTGACCAGGCGTCAGACCAGGGTGTTCTTGCGCACATGACCGCCCTGAACAATCATCGCCAGGTGTTCGCCCTGACCGACCAGGCAACTGATATCGCTCAGCGGGTCGCCATCCACCACCAGCAGATCAGCGATCGCACCGGCGGCGATGCAGCCCAGTTCGCCTTCGCGCTGAAGGATCTGCGCCGCGACACTTGTGGCACTGCGCAGCGCTGCCAGATTACCCAGCAGTTCTGCGCGAATCTTCAATTCATGAGTCTGGTACTCGTGCATTTCGCCCAGCAAATCCGAGCCATAGCCCATCGGTACGCCCGCTTCGGCGAACAGCAGCAGGGCATTGCGCCCGGCCTGGCGCACATCCTCGATCTTGGCGACCGAGTCAGCCGGCAGCCCAAAGCGTTCGCCATATTCGGCGAGCATTTCGTAAGTGACTTGAGTCGGCACCGCAAATGCGCCTTTTTCAGCCATGAGCCGCGCGGTGTCGGCATCGACCAGATTGCCATGTTCGATGGTTCTGACGCCGCATTCGATGGCGCGGCGAATCGCCCGAGCGGTGTAGGCATGCGCCATGACGTAGGTGTTCGCGGCGGCGGCCTCGTCGACGATGGCGCGGATTTCAGCTTCGCTGTATTGGGTGTTGGCAATCGGGTCGGTCGGCGAAGAAACACCGCCCGAGGCCATGATCTTGATCTGGTTGGCGCCTTGCTGCAGCTCTTCGCGCACCGCCAGGCGCACGTTGTCGACACCATCCACCACGCGGGCGATGGCCCCGGCGCGGAAGCAGCAGGAGCAGGGCTCGTTGAGCAGCAGTTCGCCGCGTGCGCGCATGTCGCCATGCCCGCCGGTCTGTGACAGTGCCTTGCCCGATGCGAAGATGCGCGGGCCGGGAATCAGCCCCATTTGAATCGAACGGGCCAGTGCCCAGTCAGCGCCCCCGGCATCGCGCACGGTGGTAAAACCACGGTCGAGCATCGCCGCCAGAATCGGCAAGGCGCGGTACATGATGATTGCGTTGGGTTGCAGGGCGTTCATGCCCAGGTTGGCGTTGGAAGCCAGCACATGCACATGGCAGTCGATCAGGCCGGGCATCAGTGTTCTGCCACCCAGATCGATGACCTGAGCGCCTGCCGGGGCCGGCTGACCCTCGGCACGCACCGCGACAATGCGCTCACCCTCGATCACGACCTCCTGGCCCGAAATCAGTTGTCCTTGTTGCACGTCCAGCAGGCGGCCGTTGCGCAGGATCAGGCGTGTGGGTTCAGTGTTACTCATGGGTAAGCTCCAGACAGGGGTTGATGGGCCGCAGGCGCACGGTCGCGATAAAGCAGTGCGCCAATACCGCTGACGAGGGCGGCGAACATGATGTAAAAGGCTGGCGCCAGGTTGCTGCCGGTCGAGGCAATCAGCCAGGTGATGGTGAAGGTGGCAAAGCCGCCGAAGAGGGTGACGGCGAAGTTGTAGGCCACCGAAAGCCCGGTGGACAGCACGTGGGTGGGCAGCAATTCACCGAAGGCTGCGAGGATCGAGCCGATGTAAGCGGAAATCAGCAGGCCGAGCACCAGCTCGAAGATCAACAGTGAAAACAGCCCTGGCATCTGGTTGATGAACAGAAACATCGGGTAGGCGCTGAGGAAGATGGCAATGGCCGAGCCCAGCAGCCAGGGGCGATGCCCGCTGCGGTCGGCCAGGGCGCCGACAATCGGCGTGGCGACGATCAGCACCGCGCCGCCCATCATGCCCGCGCTGAAGCCCATCCATGACGGCAGACCAAGCACGCGCTGGGCGTAGGACGGGATGTAAAACAGGATCGCATAGGTACAGACGGTCCACAGCACGACCAGCGAAAAGCTGATCAGGGTCTGTCGCGGGTAAGTCTTGATTACTTCGCGCAGCGGCGATTCGACCGGTTTGGCAGCCTTGTAGGCAGGTGTCTCGTCAACCCGGCTGCGAATATAGAAGCCGACCGGCCCGATCAGCGTGCCAATCAGAAACGGCACCCTCCAGCCCCAGCTTTCGAGCTGTGCCTGGGTCAGGTAACTGGACAGCACCGCGCCCAGCGCGGAACCCAGCAGCACCGCGACGCCGATGCTGGCCTGAATCCAGCTGGAGTAGAAGGCTTTCCTGCCCTCAGGCGCATGCTCGGTCAGAAACGCCGTGGCGCTGCCCATCTCGCCACCGGCAGAGAAGCCTTGCAGCAGGCGCGCCAGGACAATCAGCAGCGGCGCCAGATAGCCGATCTGCGCGAAGCCGGGTGTCAGCCCGATGATCAGCGTACCCAGCGCCATCAGCAGGATGGTCAGCGACAATGCCGCCTTGCGTCCGCGCTTGTCGCTATAGATGCCCAGCACAATGCCGCCCACCGGACGCATGAAAAAGCCGACCCCGAAGGTCGCCAGCGCCAGCAGGTAAGACGTCAGTTCGCTGCCGGTGGGGAAGAACACCTTGGCGATGATCACCGAGAAGAAGCTGTAGACCGTGAAGTCAAACCATTCAAGGCCATTGCCGATCACCGTGGCGACTACCGCGCGGCGTGCCTTTTGTTCATGGGGGCGTGAAGCAGAGGATTGTAATGTGCTCACCGGATAAGCTCCTGCATGCGATACACGCAGGGAAGCCCCCTGCATCGGCTGCATTGATTGAGGGGCAGGGTGGTTGTGAGTGCGGCTGAGTCAGGTCTTTTTGCCCGTTTCAGTCGAGAGTAGGCGCTGGGCGGATTTTAAGAAAACGCTTATTACGCAGATTTGCATGCGCCAGACGCATGCAGGTTTCAGGGCGCTGAAGCCAGTGTGGCGATTTCGCCCGCCAGCCATTTCTCGAAGGCGCGTGCGGCACGCCGAGGCGTCTTGCCGCTGGGTGTCAGCAGGTAGTAGCCACCTACCGCGCCGACGCTCTTGCGGCAGGCGGGCACCAGCGCGCCGGACTGTACGTGGCGGTCGATCATTGGCTGCCAGCCGAGCACGATGCCGTGCCCGGCGACCGCCAGATCGACCAGCACCGGATACAGATTGACGGTCATGCGCTTACGGATCAGCGAGGCATCGACACCCTGGCGGCCGAACCAGTCACCCCATGACAACCATTGACGCTGGCCGTCTTCGAGCATCAGCAGGCAATGATCCAGCAACTGCACGGGCTCCAGCAGACGTCCGTCCAGATAGTCGGGCGAGCAGTAGGCATTGACCGATTCGGCGAACAGCAAACGGCTGTCGAGACCCGCCGGTGAGACTTCGCGGAGAAAATACAGCGCCAGATCGAATTCGGCGCGAATCAGCGAATCCAGCCCGTCGACCACGCGCAGGCGGATATCCACGGCCGGGAAGGCATCGCGATAACGTCCCAGCAAAGGCCCCAGCCACAAGGCCGCCACGCCACTGGAGCAGGCCAGGGTCAGCTGCTGATCGCCGCTGTGAGTGATCACCTGAGCGGTGGCCTCGGCGCACAACGTCAATACGCGCTGGATCTGCTCGGCGTAAATCTGCCCGGCGACCGTCAGATGAATGCGCTTGTGCTCGCGACGAAACAGCGCGCGGCCGAGAAATTCCTCCAGTTGCGCGACCTGACGGCTGATCGCGCTCTGGGTCAGGTTCAGTTCGCTGGCGGCACGCGTGAAGCTGCCATGCCGGACGGCAGCTTCGAAAGCGATCAGGTTCTGCAGCGGCGGAAGAGGCTCGATACGCACAGTGGCTCCTGTTGCGGGCAGGTTTTACAAAGTGTCGGGAAACGGCGTCGACAGCAGCCAGTCCCTGAACACGCACAGCGATGGCAGGTTCTGAAAACGCGTGGCGTAGGCCAGGTAATAATTGCGTCCGCTGTCCAGGGGCTCGAACAGGGTGACCAGTTCGCCACTGTGGATTTCGTCCTGCACCAGAATGCGCGGGACCAGCGCGACACCAATGCCGGCCGCGACGGCCTGGATCAGGTGCGAGGTCAGTTCGAAGCTCGGACCGGGGCGCATGATGTGATGGTCCAGCCGATTACTGTCGAACCAGCCCGACCAGGCATTGGGCCGCGACACCACGCTTAGCAACGCATGCTGGGCAACCTGCGCCGGGGTCATCGTCTTGTAGCCGGCAAGGGCAGCCGGGCTGGCAATCACCACCAGTTTTTCACTGACCAGCGGATGCGCGATGTAACCGGGCCAGTTGCCGTTGCCGGCACAGATGATCGCGTTCATTTCGCTGGCGGCGGGCGTCAGGTCGGCATGCACGATGCGTGAGTGGATATGCACCACATAGCCCGGATGCCGGGTGTAAAAGTCATTCATGCGTGGCAGCAGCCACTTCGAGCCGAAGGTCGGCAGCACGGCCAGATGCAGCGTGCCGCCTTCGGCCTTGTGCGCGATGGTTTGCAGGGTCGCACTGCGGATGCGGCCCAGCGCGGCAGCCAGCTCATGCTGATACAGCGCGCCTGCGGTAGTCAGCTCGATGCGTCTGCCGTCGCGCTTGAACAGCTCGACTTCCAGTTGTGCCTCCAGCGCCTGCACCTGCCGGCTGACGGCGCTCTGGGTCAGGGCCAGTTCGTCTGCGGCCTTGGTGAAGCTGCCATGCCGGGCGGCCGCCTCGAAGGCGAGCAGCAGCGACATGGAGGGCGTCAGTCTTCGGGTGTTCATTCATAAAACTCATGGAAAAACGGCAGGTTTTACGTTTGCACTGAAGCATGACAGGCAGGAGAATCACGCTAACCGTTGATAACGCCATGCATTCGAGCGTTTCGAAGCATACGTGCTTTGCATATAAAACGCCTAGCGAGGAAGACCACCATGATTGCGCTGCTGAAACCGACCTCTGAGCAGATCGGTCACTATGACCGTTTCCTCAATGCCCTGGCGGAGGCCGGCTTTCGTGGCGAAATAGCCCGTGACCACGGTTCGCGCACCGTACTGGCCACTGACAACTCCATCTACCAGCGCCTGCCACAGGCTGCCGTGTTCCCGATGGACAGCCATGACGTCGCAATCGTCGCCCGGCTGGCGGCGCGGCCCGAGCACCAACAGGTGGTGTTGACCCCGCGTGGTGGCGGCACCGGGACCAACGGGCAATCACTGACCGACGGGGTGGTGGTCGACCTGTCGCGACACATGAACGCTATTCTCGAGATCAACGTCGAGGAACGTTGGGTGCGCGTGCAGACCGGTGTGGTCAAGGACCAGCTCAATGCCGCGCTCAAGCCGCACGGGCTGTTTTTCGCGCCGGAACTGTCGACTTCCAACCGTGCCACGATTGGCGGCATGATCAACACCGATGCCAGCGGGCAGGGCAGTTGCACCTACGGCAAGACCCGTGATCACGTCCTTGAGCTATCGACCGTGTTGCTGGGCGGTTCGTACGTCAACAGCCATGCACTGAATGTCGAACAACTGGCCAGCGAGCAGGCACGCGTCGACCGCGCCGGCGACGTTTATCGTTGCGCGCAGCAGATTGCCGATACGCAGGCACAATTGATCAAGGATGTTTTCCCACCGCTTAACCGCTGTCTGACCGGTTACGACCTGGCGCACCTGCGCGAGGAAGACGGGCGTTTCAACCTCAACAGCGTGCTCTGCGGCTCTGAAGGCTCGCTGGGTTTTATCGTCGAGGCCCGACTCAACGTCCTGCCGATCCCCAAACATTCGATTCTGGTCAACGTTCGCTATGCCGGTTTCATGGACGCCCTGCGGGACGCCAAGGCCTTGATGGCGCACAAGCCGCTGTCCATCGAGACCGTGGACTCCAAGGTGCTGATGCTGGCCATGCAGGATATCGTCTGGCATGGCGTGGCCGAGTATTTCCCCCAGGACCCTGCAACGCCGACGCTGGGCATCAACCTGATCGAATTCAGCGGCGATGAGTTGAGTGAAGTGGAGCAGCGCGTTCATGCGTTCGTTGCGCACTTGCAGACTGACACGTCGGTGCTGCGTCTCGGCCACACGCTGGCGGCTGGCAGTGCGGCAGTGAATCGCGTCTACACCATGCGCAAGCGCTCGGTGGGGCTGCTCGGCAACGTCAAGGGTGAAGCCAGGCCGCAGCCGTTTGTCGAAGACACTGCCGTGCCGCCGGAAAATCTTGCCGATTACATTCAGGAGTTCCGTGCGCTGCTGGACAGCCACGGCCTGCAATACGGCATGTTCGGCCATGTGGATGCCGGCGTGCTGCACGTGCGGCCGATTCTGGACATGAAGGACCCCGCGCAGGCTGCGCTGATTCGGCCGATTTCCGACGCAGTCGCGGCGCTGACCAAGCGTTATGGCGGGCTGCTGTGGGGTGAGCATGGCAAGGGTCTGCGTTCGCAATACGTGCCTGAATATTTCGGCGAGTTGTATCCCGCGTTGCAGGCCCTCAAGGCCGCCTGCGACCCGTTCAACCAGCTTAACCCCGGCAAGATCGCCACGCCTGCCACAGTGCCCGACGCGCGCCTGACGCTGGTGGATGAAGTGACGTTGCGTGGCGATCTGGATCGTACGATCGATGAACGGGTCTGGCAAAGCTACGACAGCGCGTTGCACTGCAATGGCAATGGCGCCTGTTACAACTATGACACCGACGACGCCATGTGCCCGTCATGGAAAGCCACCCGTGACCGCATTCACTCACCCAAGGGCCGCGCTTCGCTGGTCAGGGAATGGCTGCGTCTGCAAGGCGAGCAGGACGTCAATGTCCTCACCGCCAGCGCCAGGGCGCGCAGTGCCAATGTGCTGAAAAGCCTTGCCGAGCGAACCGTCAACAGTGTCGCCAGGGTGGCGGGGCAGAAGGATTTCTCCCACGAAGTCTACGACGCCATGGCCGGTTGCCTGGCCTGCAAGTCCTGTGCGGGACAGTGCCCGGTGAAAGTCAATGTGCCCGAGTTCCGTTCGCGCTTTCTCGAGCTGTACCACAGCCGCTACCTGCGCCCGATCAAGGATTATCTGATTGGCTCGCTGGAGTTCAGCATTCCGCACCTGGCGCGCTTTCCGAAGCTGTACAACGCGATCATGGGCGCAAGGCCGGTGCGTTACCTGCTCGAACATGTGGCCGGCATGGTCGACAGCCCGTTATTGAGCCTGACCGACTTCCGTGCGGCTTGTGCTCGCTGGAATGTGGGCATCGCCACGCCGCAGCGTCTGGCCGCATCGAGCGAGGAGGAGCGCAAGCGCACGGTGGTGCTGGTTCAGGATGCATTCACCCGATACTTCGAAACCCCGCTGGCGGCAGACTGGCTGGAGCTGATTTCACGTCTCGGTTATCAGGTCTACCTCGCACCGTTTGCGCCCAATGGCAAGCCGCTGCAGGTGCAGGGTTTTCTGCAGGCGTTCGAGAAAGCTGCCGGTTTCAACAGTCAGTCGCTGGGCAAGCTGGCCGGGTACGGCATCCCGCTGATCGGTCTGGACCCGGCCATGACCCTGGTTTACCGCCAGGAGTACAGCAAGACGCTGGGCAGCGAGAATGTGCCCGAGGTCATGCTGCCGCAGGAATGGCTGGCGTCCACAGTCGAGGAAGGTGGTGATGGCGCGTCGGCAGAAACGTACTACTTCCTGCCGCATTGCACTGAAAAGACCAACGAGCCCGCCAGCGTCGGCCTCTGGCAGAAAGCCTTTGCCCGCGCCGGGCTCAAGCTGGAGGTGCTGGCCAGTGGTTGCTGCGGCATGTCCGGCACCTATGGGCATGAAACCCGAAACGCGAAAACCAGCGATACCATCTACCGTCAGTCCTGGCAGCCACTGGTGGCGCGGCACGGCGGTGAAGGTCGACTGGTCGCCGATGGCTACTCATGCCGCAGCCAGGTCAAGCGCCAGGATGGCAAGGTGGTGCAGCATCCATTACAGGTACTGCTGGAACGGGTGAGGGCGCTATAAGAGAGGACGCAGAGCGTCCAGAACGGCATGCCCACGCGGAGCGTCGCACGATAGTGGCATTTTCCAGCGTGGGAATGCCTTGCGTGACGCTCAGCGTCACCGATCTGCGTCGCGCCGTTCGGTCAGAACTTAAACCAGGTACTTGTTGAACCACCCCAATGTACGATCCCAGGCCAGTTTGGCCGCTGCTTCGTCGTAGCGTGGGGTGGAATCGTTGTGGAAACCATGATTGGCGCCCGGATAAATGTACGTTTCGTACGTCTTGCCCGCCGCTTTCAAGGCTTTTTCATAGGCTGGCCAGCCTTCGTTGATGCGGGTATCCAGTTCGCCGTAGTGAATCATCACCGGCGCCTTGATCTTCACCACGTCTTCGGCGTTGGGCTGACGCCCATAGAACGACACCGCAGCACCCAGTTCCGGATACGCGACCGCAGCAGCATTGGCCACACCGCCGCCGTAGCAGAAACCGGTGATGCCGACCTTGCCGGTGCTGGCGTCATGCTTCATCAGCCACTCGATGGCGGCAAAGAAGTCGTTCATGAGCTTTTCCGGGTTGACTGTCTGCTGCAGCTCACGGCCCTTGTCATCGTTGCCTGGATAGCCGCCGACCGATGACAGCCCGTCAGGTGCCAGCGCAATGAAACCGGCTTTGGCAACGCGGCGCGCCACGTCTTCGATGTACGGGTTCAAGCCGCGATTCTCATGTGCGACAACCACTGCCGGTACTTTCCCGGTAGCTTTGGCCGGGCGTACCAGATAGCCGCGAACCTGACCGTGCCCGTTGGGCGAAGGGTAGGAAACATACTCGGCAATAATGTCCGGGTCGGTGAATTCCACCTGTTCGGCCAGCGCGTAGTTGGGGCTCAGCGAGGCAAGCAGCGCGCTGGCGGTCATGCCGCCAAAAGTGAACAGCGCTGCTCGGTCGAGAAACTCGCGCCGATTGATCCTGCCGTGCGCGTAGTAGTCATAGAGCTCAAGCAGTTCAGGAGCAAAGTCTTTTGCAGTGAGACGTTCCATCGGTACGCTTCCTTCCGAATCATTCAGGGCTGCCTGCGTCTGGGCGGGCTGACGAGCAATACGTGATCGACACAAGGTCCGCTCCCGATAGTATTTGCGGAGCATCAGGATCGCTACTGTAAAACGACGAAAAACCGCCATCCGCTGCCCGTGGGTGCAAACTCACTGCGTAATGCCAGATGCTGCCGACACGGCCGGCGGAATATGAAAAAGTCAGCCACGGGATTGCACTACCCGGGCTCAATGATGTCCATTTGAATCCTTCCGGCATTCACTGGGTTCGGGCGCTGCAGACAAACATATTATCCAGTCGCTGTATAAAGCGGCGTCGGTTCAGGCCGACAATACGTCATGATCTCAACCCTACGCCGAGGGTCATATTCCACCTGCATTTCGAGATAACGTGATGATGAGCCTTCCGACGGAAGACCGCACCCAGCTGTTCAAGGACACGGCTATCCAGTTCTGGAAACACATCACCCCGATCGTTTATGTCGCTCTGGGCATTCACTGTGTGTTGCTGACAGTGTTTCTGGGGCTGGGCATGAAGATCATGTGGATGGCGAACATCGTCAGCACGCTGATTTACGTCAACTGCATCTACCTGATCCGCAGGGGGCGGCATCGACAAGCCGGACAACTGATGTGCCTGGAGATCATCGGCCATGCCGTGCTCGCGACATGGCAACTGGGCTGGGAAAGCAACTTCAGTTTTTACATATTTTGCGTGATTCCGGTCATTGCCTTCACGTTTCAACTCAACGTCATCAGACGCATTGCCTACAGCGTGGCGATTCTGCTGTCGCTGGTGGGCTGCTTCGTTTTTCGCCGATACACGGGGCAGGGAACCGGTCTGAGCCAGAACGTGCTGGATGCGTTCGGTATCGTCAACGTACTCACAGCCACCACTCTGTCGATTTACGCCACTGCACTGTCGGTACGTTTCACCTCGTCGATGCAACTGAGCCTGTTTCATATCGCCAACCGCGACAGCCTGACCAATCTCTACACGCGCAGACGAGTGCTGCATCGCATACGCGAACTGGAAGCCAGGCGGCAGGGGCTGTCGGCTTCGTTGATCCTGCTCGACATCGATCATTTCAAACAGATCAATGATATCCATGGGCATGAAACCGGCGATGTGGTTCTGCAACGGGTGGCCGAGATCATCGGTTCAAGCGTACGCAGCAGCGATATGGCGGCACGCTGGGGCGGCGAGGAATTTCTGGTGCTCATGCCGGACACTACGCCCGAAGATGCGCTGCGCGCGGCCGAACGTATCTGGCGGCGTATCGCCGAAGAGGCCGGGCGGATCAATGAGCGCATCATCGCCGTCAGCGCTACAGTCGCGGTGGCGACCATCGCCACGGGCGAGGCGTTCCAGCTGGCCCTCAATCGTGCCGACACGTCGCTGTACATGGGCAAACAGCAGGGCCGAAACCGGGTAATGATCGCCGGATGAGGTGCTTGCTCACGCCAGGCGCTACCAGCGTGTAGACTTTCGCGCTTTGAACCGGGGAGCACTGTGTCGTGCTTCCTCATCGGCGATGTATCGATCAAGGCATGCTTATGGATTTGCGTCAGCTCGAAGCCTTCGCGGCGGTCATGTCGGCAGGCAGTGTCACGGCGGCAGGGAAAATGCTCGGCCGGTCTCAACCCTCGGTCACCCGGGCCATTCAGGAACTTGAGCAGGAGCTGGGCTTTGCGTTGTTCGAACGCAGCGGGCCTAAGGTCACGCCTACCCACAAGGCGTTCATGATGTATGGCGAGGTGGAGAGTGCGCTGCTGGGTGTGCGCAACATCCGCCAGCGTGCGCAGCACATTGCCCAGGAGGAGAACCACCAGATCAAGCTGGTGGCGATCTCGGCCCTGGCGGCCGGCCTGCTGCCCACAGCCTTGTCGCGGCTGCCCGAGCACCTGCGCCCGCAACAGATTCAGTTGCAGAGCATGTCTCCGGAGAACGTGGTTCAGGCCGTCCTGTCGAAAACCATGGACCTGGGAGCGGTCAGCCTGCCGCTGGAGCATCGTGGTCTGCAAATCCACTGGATCGGCGAGGCGCCTTGTGTGGCGGTATTGCCCGCCGATTCGGCGCTGGCCGCTCATGGGGTGCTGTCGATGGAGCTGCTGCGTCAGCAGACGCTGATCACCATGGCCAACCCTTATCGCTTTCGTCGACGCATCGACAAGGCGTTTCAGGAGGCGGGTGGTCAGCCGCCGCGCATGCTGGACACCAATACGTCGCTGATTGCCATGCAGATGGCCAGGGTCGGGCTGGGCATTGCGCTGGTCGATCCGTTCACGGCCATGGGCGTGCCGGTGCAAGGCGTGGTCGTCAGACCGATCGCCTGCAACATTCCGTTTTTCTTCGGGCTGATTTCAGCCTTCGCCAGCCCGTTGTCGGATGTGGCGCGCGCGCTGATCGATGAGATTGCCGACAGCGCAAAAATTCTCTTGCCGGAAATGATCATGCACGAAGCCAGCGCGCACGATGCCCTGTTACAGAGCATTTATGCCGAGTGAGTGGGCCATCCAGACAGCATTCAGGCCCGGGTGCTGGTAACGCTTGTCGTAGCGCAAGACTGAAAATCGACGCAGCGCGTCCGTGAATATCCTTCGTAACCCTTCGTTACACAACACGCAAAACTCCCTTAAATTCTATTTTGGAATATAAATATGCTTTTTTGCGCGTTGCTAGAATAAAAAACGGCTTTTACTATTCGAATTAAGCATTCAATGGCTTTAAGAATTCATTTATCACACTATTGGAATGATTCTTGAAGTGCTTTGAATCAAGGCTCGGGCTTGTGGCCCGATCATTTTTTCGAGTACCGATCAATGTCCGATGTGAATGCACCCGCTGGCCTGGCTGCTCTGGAAGCTCGTTTGCAGCAGGATCTGGCCTGGCTGGATCTGCCCGCCAAACCCTGGGTCAAGCCAAGGATCAGCGCAGGGCAGGCCGTGCTCGACGTGGCGATCATCGGCGGAGGCATGGCCGGTCTTGCCCTGTCCGCAGAGCTGCGCAATCTAGGTGTAGCGGCGGTCATTTTCGATCAGTCACCAGCGGGTTTCGAAGGCCCCTGGGCCACCACGGCGAGGATGGAGACCCTGCGTTCGCCAAAGCAGTTGACCGGACCGGCGCTGGGCTTGCCAGCGCTGACGTTTCGCGCCTGGTACGAAGCGCAATTCGGCGTCGACGGCTGGCCGTTGCTGGACAAGATTCCACGTTTGCAATGGGCCGAGTATCTGCGCTGGTATCGCAAGGTGCTGGCACTGGACGTACGCAATGAGCACCGCATTAGCCGGGTAGCGCCCAGAGCGGACGGTCTGATTGAACTGGACGTCGTCACGCCGGTACAGACGCGATTTCTGCTGGCCCGCCATGTGGTGCTCGCCACGGGGCGTGACGGTCTTGGCGGCCCTTGGGTGCCGGACTTTGCCCGGCAGTTGCCGGAGCATTTGTGGACGCATTCGGCGGCGGGTTTGCAGGACAGCTGGTTCGCCGGCAAACGCGTTGCGGTCATCGGCGGTGGCGCCTCGGCGATGGATAGCGCCGCCACGGCGCTGGAGGCTGGTGCGACGCGGGTCGATCTGCTGATCCGGCGCGCCGAGCTGCCGCGCATCAACAAAGGCAAAGGCGTCGGTAATCCCGGCATGGTGCATGGCTACTGGCGCCTGCCGGACATCTGGAAATGGCGCATTCGCCATTACCTCAATACCCAGCAAGTGCCACCACCGCGCGGCAGTACGCTCAGAGTGTCCGCTTCCGGCAAGGCGCGGTTCATGCTCGACAGCCCGGTGCTTTCCGTCGAACAGAGCGCTGCCGGGGGCGTCTGGCTGAATACGCCGAAGGCGCGTATCGAGGCGGATTTCGTGGTATTTGCCACCGGGTTTCGCACCGACTTCCGGCAGCGTCCGGAGTTTGCGCCATTCTCTGCGCAGATCCGTGTCTGGCAGGATCGCTTCGACGCACCGAGTGGCGAAACCGATGCGGAACTGGCTGTGCTGCCGGATCTAGGCAACTGCTTTGAATTTCAGGAAAAGACCGCAGGCGCCTGCCCGGGGCTGAACCACATTCACTGCTTCAGTTATCCGGCCGCGTTGAGCTATGGCGCGGTGTCCGGGGACATTCCTGCCATCAGCGAGGGTTCCAAACGTCTGGCGCATGCCCTGGTCGGGCAGTTGTTCAACGAGGACATCGACCTGCATTTCGACACCATGCTCGATTACGCCGAGCCAGAGCTGCTGGGCGATGAGTGGGTGGTCAGCCAGCCAGACGCCGCAGAGCTGCGCCAATGATCGGCTGGGCGCTGCGTCGGTTGATTCAATCGTTGCTGGTCATCCTGTTGATGACGCTGGTGGTGTTCGTCGGCCTCAATGCCATCGGCAACCCGATGGACATTCTGGTCGGTGAAGACCTCAATCAGGCCGAGCGTCTGCAGGCCATCGCGCATTTGGGCCTGGACCAGCCGCTGTGGCAGCAGTACCTGATTTTTCTCAAGGGCGCGATTCACGGCAATCTGGGGCAAAGCTTCGTGTATCACGAGGATGCCATGCGCCTGATTCTGCAGCGCTTGCCCGCAACCTTCGAACTGGCGTTCAGTGCCCTGTTTCTGGCGGTGGTCATCGGTGTGCCGCTGGGCATGTTTGCCGGCATGTACCCCGAGCATCCGCTGTCCCGGCTGATGATGGCCGCCAGCATTGTCGGCTTTTCGCTGCCAGCCTTCTGGGTGGCATTGATGATGATCATGCTGTTCTCCATCACCCTGGGCTGGCTGCCGGCCAGCGGCCGCGGCGAAACCCGTGAGTGGCTGGGTGTGCAATGGTCATGGCTGACGCTGGACGGTTTGCAGCACCTGTTATTACCAGCGCTGAACCTGGCGTTGTTCAAGATTTCCCTGGTGCTGCGCCTGACCCGTGCGGGCGTGCGCGAAGTGCTGCCCCAAGAATTCGTCAAATTCGCCCGGGCCAAGGGCCTGTCACCGATGCGCGTGATGTGCATGCACGTCATGCGCAACACCATGATTCCGGTGGTGACGGTGCTGGCCATGGAACTGGGCTCGACCATCGCCTATGCCGTGGTGACTGAAAGCATTTTCGCTTGGCCGGGTGCTGGCAAGCTGATTCTCGACAGCATCAACATGCTTGATCGCCCTGTGGTGGTCGCTTACCTGATGGTGGTCGTGGTGATTTTCGTGGTGCTCAACCTGATCGTCGACGGCTTGTATTACCTGCTGGACCCACGCGTACGCATCGAGGCATCGCGATGAATGTCATTGAAAAAGCCCCGATCGGCAGCACGCTGCTGCAGGCCCAATCGCCCTGGCGACGAGTGCTGACCGAGTTCTTCAGCTCGCCCACGGCGGTGATGGGCCTGGTAGTCCTGCTGATCATTGTGCTGGTTGCAGCCCTGGCGCCGTGGATTGTGGTGCAGAACCCCTACGACCTGATGCAGCTCAACGTCATGGATGCGCGCATGCCGCCTGGCAGCCTCAATGGGGACAGCGGTTACACCTATTGGCTGGGCACTGACGGGCAGGGCCGCGATCTGGTCTCGGCGATTATCTACGGGCTGCGCATCAGCCTGTGGGTCGGCATTGGCTCGGCGTTGATTGCGGCAGTGCTCGGTACGCTGCTCGGGCTGGTGTCTGCGTATGTAGGCGGCTGGCTCGATGCTTTGCTGATGCGTCTGGTCGACCTGCTGCTGTCGTTTCCGGTGATTCTCATGGCGCTGATGATTCTTGCCTGGCTGGGCAAGGGTGTCGGCAACGTGATGCTGACCCTGATCTTGCTCGAATGGGCTTATTACGCCCGCACAGCGCGCGGTCAGGCGCTTACCGAAAGCCGCCGTGAATACGTTGATGCAGCGCGCGGGCAGGGCGTTGGTCCGCTGCGCATTGTGATCGGCCACATTCTGCCCAACTGCCTGCCGCCGCTGATCGTGATCGGCGCCTTGCAGATTGCCCGCGCCATCACACTGGAAGCGACCCTGTCGTTTCTTGGCCTGGGCGTGCCGGTCACCGAGCCGTCGCTGGGGCTGCTGATTGCCAACGGCTTTCAATACATGCTCAGCAATGAATACTGGATCAGTCTGTTTCCGGGCCTGGCGCTGTTGATCACGATCGTTGCAATCAATCTGGTCGGTGACCGTTTGCGCGATGTCCTGAACCCGAGGTTACAGCGATGAGCGTGCCTGAAATGTCGTCTGTGCCTGACGCAGTCCAACAGCCGACCCTGGAGGTGCGCAACCTGTGCACTTCGTTTCATACCCGCGCCGGGGTGTTGCCAGCGGTGCGCGATGTGTCACTGCGCGTAGAGCCGGGACGCATTCTCGGCCTGGTGGGTGAGTCCGGTTCGGGCAAGTCGGTCACCGGCTTTTCGATCCTCGGCCTGGTCGATGAACCCGGACGCATCAGCGGCGGCCAGGTGCTGTTCAAGGGGCGCGATCTGACCAGGCTGTCTGCCTCACAACTGCGTGGCATTCAGGGCAACCGGGTAGCGATGATCTTTCAGGACCCGATGATGACCCTCAATCCGGTGCTGCGGGTCGACACGCAAATGATCGAAGCCGTACGTGCCCACAGCCCGCTGAGCAGGCGCGAGGCCCGCGAACACGCCAGCCGCACGCTGGCGCTGATGGGCATCGCCAGCCCGGAAGAACGTCTGCGCGCCTATCCGCATCAGTTGTCCGGCGGCATGCGCCAGCGGGTGGCGATCGCCATCGCGCTGCTGCATGCACCGGACCTGATCATCGCCGATGAGCCGACCACGGCGCTGGACGTGACCATTCAGGCGCAGATTCTCAGTGAAGTGCAGAAGCTGGTGCGCGAGCAGGGCACTTCGCTGATCTGGATCACCCATGATCTTTCCGTGATCGCCGGGCTGGCTGACGATGTGGCGGTGATGTACGCCGGGCGCATCGTCGAGCAGGGTCCGGTCGCCGATGTACTGGATCGTCCGCAGCACCCCTACACACAAGGGCTGATCGACAGCCTGCCAAGTCGCAACCAGCGCGGCCAGCGCCTGCGGCAGATCCCGGGCATGGCGCCCGACCTGCTGTCGATGCCGGTCGGTTGTGCTTTCGCAGCGCGCTGCCCCAGAGCCTCGCAGGTCTGTGCGCAGGAGCCGCAACCCCACCAGGCGCGACCGGGCCAGACGGTTCGCTGTTTTCACCCAGGAGCGGCCGATGCCCAGTGATCAGATTCCCCTCATCGAGCTGCATCAGGTCAGCAAGACCTTCGGCAAACCCGTGGATGAGCGCTCCCTGCAGGGGCTCCTGCAACGGCTGCACCTTACGCGCCCGAAACCGCTGACCCATGCCGTGGATCGTGTCGATCTGCGCATTGCGCGCGGTGAAGTGGTCGGGCTGGTGGGCGAGTCGGGTTGTGGCAAATCGACCCTGGGGCGCATGGTTGCCGGGCTGCTGCCGGTATCCTCGGGCACCACATCGGTAGACGGCAAACCGCTGGAGAGCCTGACCCCGCAGGAGCGCAAGGCGCTGCGCCTGAAAGTGCAGATGATTTTTCAGGACCCTTCGTCAAGCCTCAACCCGCGTCTGCGTGTCGACCGGATCGTCGGCGAAGGTGCGCTGTTGCACGGCCTGACCGACCGCAAGGGCGCAGATGATTACGTCAGTGCGCAATTACAGCGTGCCGGGCTCAGCCCGCAATTGCGCCAGCGCTATCCGCATCAGTTCAGCGGTGGCCAGCGCCAGCGCATCGGGATTGCCCGGGCGCTGGCGGTGCAGCCGGAACTGCTGGTGTGCGACGAGTCGGTGGCGGCGCTGGACGTGTCGATTCAGGCGCAGATCCTCAATCTGTTCATGGACCTGCGCGACGAGCTGGGCCTGACCTATCTGTTTATCAGCCATGACCTGGGCGTCGTCGAGCACCTCTGCGATCGGGTCATCGTGATGTACCTGGGTCGTGTGGTCGAGACGGCATCGGTCGATGACTTGTTCGCGCGGGCCAATCACCCGTACACCCAGGCTTTGCTGGCGCAGATCCCGCGCTTCGATATTCGCAGTACCCGTTATGACGCGATCCAAGGGGAAATCCCCAGCCCGCTTGACCCGCCTGCCGGGTGTCATTTCCACCCTCGCTGCCCGCACGCCATGGCGCGCTGTCGCGAGGAAGTTCCAGCGCTGCGGGAGGTTTCGCCGAATCACCAGAGCGCCTGTCACCTGAATGACCAACGCTGAACGGGCACCTGAAGCCCGTTACCCTCTGCCATTGCGTACAAGGAACCACCCATGAAACCACTCGTTCGTTCATTGCTGGCGTCGGCCCTCTTGCTGGCCGCCGGCGGTGTCACGGCACAGGACTTGCGCATCGGTTACGCCGACCCGGTCTCGTCCCTCGACCCACAGCTGAACAATTATGCAGGCGACCGCTCGGTAGCGCTGCATGCCTTCGAATCGCTGGTCAGCCGCCGTGACGACAAGACCCTGCCAGGTCTGGCCAAGAGCTGGAAGGTGGTGGATGACACCACCTGGGAGTTCGCCCTGCGTGATGACGTCAAATGGCAGGATGGCACGCCGCTGACCGCTGATGATCTGGTCTTCTCCTTCGAGCGCGCGCGAAACGTGCCCGGCAGCGTGGCCTCGTATGCAGGTGCCATGCGTACCGTTGAATCGATCAAGGCCAGGGACGATCACACGCTGATCATCAAGACCCGTTCGCCCAATGCCAATCTGCTGCCGGACATCGATTCGATCTATATCGTCAGTCGCCATGCCGGTGCGGCAGCCAGCAGCGCCGATTACAACTCGGGCAAGGCGATGATCGGCACAGGGCCTTACCGGTTTGTCTCGTTCGTGCCGGGCGATCGCACGATATTCGCTCGCAACGACAATTACTGGGGTGGCAAACCGACCTGGGACAAGGTTGATTTCCGTTTCATCGCCAACGCCGCCAACCGTACCGCGGCCTTGCTGGCAGGCGATGTCGACGTGATCGACAAGGTATCGCCTACCGATGTGGCGCGCCTGCGCAAAACGCCGAACGTCAATGTCTTCGCCTATCAGGGGCTGCGTGCGCTGATCATTCAGCCGAGTTTCCGTGCCGGTCCGAACGAATTCATTCGCGACAACGCGGGCAAGCCGTTGGCCGAAAACCCGCTGCTGGATGTACGCGTGCGCAAGGCGCTGTCCCTGGCGATCAATCGTCCGGCCATCAACGAGCGCATCATGCAAGGCACCGTCACCGAAGCCAATCAATGGATGCCGGCCAACACGTTCGGTTACAACCCGCAGATCAAGAACATCCCTTATGACCTCAAGCAGGCCAAGGACCTGCTGGCGCAGGCAGGTTTCCCCGAAGGCTTCCAACTGACTGTGCATGTGCCGGGCGACCGTTATCCGCAGGCACCGGAGGTCATGCAGGCGGTGGCGCAGTTCTGGACGCGGATTGGCGTCAAGGTTCAGCTGGAGGTATTGCCGTGGGCGGTGTACGCGGGCAAGGCGAACAAGAATGAACTGGCGATCAGCGTGATTGCCTGGGGCAATGGCACCGGCGAAGCGGCCTATGCCCTGACCAATATTCTGACCACGGTCGACAGCAGCAAAGGGCAGGGCGCTTCGAACTGGGGCCATTACAGCAATCCGCTGGTGGACAAGGCCCTGGCTGATTCGACCGCTGAATTCGACGAGGCCAGGCGGCGCAAGATTCTCCAGGACTCGGTGCAGATTGTCAGCGATGACGTCGGCATCATCCCGCTGTTCCATTACCAGAACATCTGGGCAGCGCGCAAAGGCCTCAAGGTCGAGCCACTGGTCAGCGACCGCACTGCAGCGACCATGGTCACCGAGCAGCCTTGATTTTCTTCCATGACCGCGCGCTTTTGCCAGCGCTGCGCGAATGCAACTACAGCCTCGCAGGACCTTTCATGACATCGACTGAACATTCAACGACACCGGACGTGCTCGACAGCCTGCTGGGTATCGCGCCGGGCAGCCCGCTGCACGCGGTTCGGCATGCGCGGGACAAGGTGGCCCTGGCAACCCAGGGCAGCCAGAACTTGTTTTTCGACCCGGCACTGGCGCACAACCTGTCACTGAGCGAACGCCTCTGGGTGGCCTACTACGCAACGCTGCTGAGCGCGCAGCCGACCCTGAGCGGGTATTACCTGTCGCAGTTGCAGACGGCCGGCACCGAGGCAAACGTGCTGGCCGATGTGGACGCCAGCCGAATCGATCTGCTGGAGGATCAGCGTCTGGCGGCGATCCTGCGCTTTACCCGAACCTTGATCGAGTCTCCGGTACACGGCGATCAAAGCGCATTGCAGGCGCTGCAACAGCAGGGCCTGAGCACCGCTGAAATCGTGGTACTGGCGCAACTGATCGCTTTTCTGTCCTACCAGGTGCGTCTGGCCGCAGGGCTGGGTGCTTTAAAGTCTGCCGGAGCAGCCTGATGAGCGAACTCATAGAAATTGAAGGTTTCACCAATCAGGTGCTGGGCTGGAAGGCCTGGTTGCCCACCGTTGACCTCGACAGCGCGAGCGCCGAGCAGGTCGCTGTGCTTGAAGAAAGCCATCCGCAGGCCAAGACCTCGGATTACTACCTGACGCTGGCCCATCATCCGGACATTCTTCGCCAGCGCTCTCAGGCGTTCAACGCGATCATGTACGCCCCCGGCGGCCTGTCGCGCGCCGAACGAGAGCTGGCAAGTACCGTGGTGTCGCGTATCAACCGCTGCGTGTATTGCGCGTCGGTGCATGCGCAACGCTTCGAACAACTGGCCAAGCGCAATGACGTCATCGCCCAGGTGTTTGCCGACCCCGCGACGGCAGGCACCACGGCGCGTGAAAAAGCGATTGTGCAGTTCGCTATCGACCTGACGCTTGAACCGGCTTCGCTCAACGCCGGGCATATCCAGACGCTGTACGAACAGGGGCTGGACGAGACACAGGTACTGGACCTGATTCACGCCATCTCGATATTCGCCTGGGCCAACCGGCTCATGCTCAACCTGGGGGAGCCGGTGTTTCCCGAGGTGTGAGGGTGGCAGTGGCCAGGGCCGGTGATTGAGGTGCAGTCTGGCCCGGTCGTTGCAGGTTCACTGCATAAGTGAACACGCGACCCGGACACGATTGAGGTAATGGAATGCTGATAGCACACATTTCGGACACACATGTACGGCCCAGAGGGCAACTCTATCAAGGCGTGGTGGACTCCAATGCCATGCTGGCCGCCGCCGTCGACACGATAAACGCCCTCGACCCAGCACCCGATCTGATTTTGTTCAGCGGTGATCTGGTGGACGAGGGGCGGCCCGAAGAGTACGCGATGGCTCGGGAGTTGCTGCAACCGCTACGGCAAAAACTGCTGATGATACCGGGCAACCATGATCATCGGCAGAACCTGCGCGACGCCTTTGCCGAGCACGATTACTTCATCAATGATCAGGATTGCAGTTTCGTTTACTCGGGTTCTGCGCCGGTGCGCATTATCGGTCTGGATATCAGCGTCCCCGAGCAGCATCACGGCGATATGACCGACACGGCGACCCGGTGGCTGGACAGCACACTGGCGCTGGAGCCGGACAAGCCGACGCTGATCATGATGCACCAGCCGCCGTTTTCAAGCGGCATTCCCTACATCGATGCATATCGCTGTGAAAGGGGCGAGCGACTGGCGGAGGTCGTATGCCGATACCCGGCCATCGAGCGCATCGTCTGCGGGCATATTCATCGCTTCATGCAGCTGCGCTTCGGCGGCACGCTGATGTGTACGGCACCGAGCACGACGACGGCCATCGCCTTGCGACTGCACCCCGAGGCTGCCGACGCCTCCTATGTCGAACCGCCTGCATTGCTGCTGCACCACTGGAAAGCCGACACCGGCCTGATCACCCATTGGGTGCCGATAGGCCGCTTCGAAGGACCTTTTGACTTCGCCTGAACGGGGATGACCCTGACAGCGCAGGCTGTCAGGTCGCCTGCTCCTTGGCCAGATTGACCAGGATGATGCCCGCGATGATCAGGCTGATACCGCCAATGGCCATCAAAGTGGGCACCTGCTGATAACGAAACGCTGCAATGACGGTGATCAGGGTAATGCCCAGGCCTGACCACATGGACGTGATCAGTGACATGGGCAAGTCCCGTTGTGCATACCCCAGACACACAATCCCAAGGCCATAGCCTGCTATCGAGGCAATGACCGGAACCCAGCGGGTGAAGCCATTGCTTTCTTTGAGCGCAATGGTCGCTACTGTTTCAGCGACGATACCTGCAAGCAGGAACAAATAAGCTTTTATGAGCATGACGGCAGATCGCTTTTCAGGCATTCAGGAAGGGAGAGAGATGATGCGGTCGGCGTAAAACCCGTTGAACGGGGTGCGCAAGGACACCGAGTAAGCGCCGGTCGATTGAAACTCCAGCCAGTCGCCTTCCCTGATATCGCTGGCGAGCGAGTAGGGGAAGGCCAGGCGATCCATGCTGTCGCAGGTGGGGCCAAAGATATTGAAGGTGGCTTCCGCCGAGCCGGCGTAAGGCGCAGTGTCTCGCCACACGCGTGCGGGAAATTGCAGCCATTGCTGGGCGGAGAGCAGACCGCCAAAAATACCGGCGCCGCAGAAAACACTGTGTTCGCGTCTCGACAGCACCCGTGCAAACAGCGACATGCCGCCGTAGACCAGGCCACGACCCGCTTCGCAGATCAGGTTCAGATCCTTCAATGTCGGGCTGGTCTGAATGTGCTCGCAGACCCTGCCAACCAGGTCCGGCGTATTACCCATGGAGTTCAGGTAATTGCCCGGAAACCCGCCACCGATATCCAGGTGCCTGACATGCTGGGCGGTGTCGCGCACGATGGCGTCCGCGTCATCGAGGGCTGCCAGCCACGGGCCGTCTTCAATGGCTTGTGAACCGACATGGAATGACAGCCCGAGTGACCAGTCAGTGCTGGCCGCCACTTGATGCACCAGTTGCGTCGCCAACGCCGGACTTGCCCCGAATTTGCCTCTGAGATCGTAAACCGCCGTCGACTCGGAGGGCGCGTAGCGCACGAACATGCTGATCGTGCTGTCGCGCTCGGGCAGTACGTCCCGCAACTTCGAGAGTTCCTCCTCACTGTCGAGCACAAATGAACGTACGCCATGTCGATAGTAGGCCTCGTGCAGGCAGTGGCGGGATTTCACTGGATTCATCAGGTATTGAACTGCGTTGGGCAGCGTGTTGTGCACCGTCTGCACCTCGGCAAGCGACGCCACGTCAAAATGATTGATACCGCCCTGGCTCAAGGCTTCAAGCACGTGCACGAGTGGATTGGCCTTCATTGCATACAGCACGGTACCTGGAAAACAGCCGCTGAATTGCTGCGCATTCCGGGTGATCCAGCGCGGGTCAACGGTATAGAAGGTGTCGTTGGTGTCATCGGCTAATTGTGCAAAAAGTGTGTCCACGTTGAACGCCTCTGATTTCGAAGTGTGGGCAAGTTTCGAGCAAGCTTCGTGCCACGGTTTTATCGAGTGGCTGAACAACTTAACGAGAACACTTTAATAAACATGTATACAAGACGGCCCACCAAAACAGGGCGATTTTAAAGTGTTCGAATCGGCGTGGTGCAGTTAAGTGCAGGCGCTGAAATAATAAATACAGGTAGCACTTTGCTATTTCCAAAAGTGGCTTATAAATAATTTTATACATATATTAAAGTAGTCATATTCAATACCTGGTCGTAAAAAAGCCAATGAATCTAAAGGTTTGGCGTTCGACAGGTAACACTCAGGATCCGCGTTGGCGGTTATCTGACGCCTTGCCATTAGACGATGATCAATAACGGTGGCACGCCACTTGCTGTGTACTCCATCGTGAAGTAATGGTGCTTGTTCCATTGCGTCAGCGCTCGCGTTAACGACGACAACGTAATTCATGGTCATGGATCAGGCAGGGGGCTGCTCGGCACGCCGAATAGCAGCCCTAATGAAGTCACCGTTATCGAGTGGAAGGTATACATGGACTTTCGTGCTTTTTATTCAGGCAACGCCCGGCAGTTTCTGGCCACGCGCCAACTCGCTTTTGCCGAACTTGAAGAGGTTGTAAAACGCCAGTATGGCGATGCACAACTGGCCTTGATCAGTAGTTCTCCAGTACATGGCATCGCTAACGCGGCCAGTGATATAGATCTGATATGCGTAACCGATGGTCGGCAGTCCGATCAATCGATGGCCTCGCAGATCTACCACAATGAACACCATATGGAAGTGGTGGCATTTGCCCGCGAAGAAGTTGACAACGCGTTCTCCCGACTGGCAACGGACGCACACCAAACCACCGCCCAGAAACTCGTTGCGTTCAAACAGTGGGACAAGCAGCAGGCGGTATCGCGAAAGTACCTGGAGCGTCTGGTCTGCGCGGTGTCGACCGATCAGTCGCTGCCTTATCTGGACAGTCAGAAGGACCTGAGCTCGATCTGGTCTGCAGCAGCGTTCGATGACTTTCGCCAAAGTGCCTGCTTCTCGGTGCTGGCCTGGCGCAGTGGCGAATACCGCGCGGCCGCCGCCTATGCCTGCAACGCCGCACTGTTTCTGATGAACGCGACGCTGGCCAGCCACGGTTGGGTCAACTCCAATCGCAAGTGGACGCTGTTGCGCTGGGACCGCGCGCTCAACAGGTACGGCATGCTGGCGGACGACGGCCTTGCCCGCGCCATCGGGCAGCTCTGGCAGTGCGCCTATCCGGCCTGCGGCAATGGGTTGCAGGGCGCAGACCTCATGCACTTGTGTGAATTGACTCAACTCGCCGAGCAGACGTTCGCCTGCGAGGCCGCCTACGCCGAGCTGCTGCCGGGTATCGAGCGCTCCGCCGCCAGCAGGTTTCTGCCGGGGGTCGACTTCGTGCTCACCGACAACCAGCAGGCGACCCTGTTGACGCATCTGGATGTGCCGGAATTGCGCAGCACCCGCCCGATCGACCTGGCCGAGCAATCCCGGGAAGAGGCTGCGTATTTTCTGCGCGCCGCACGGGCCGGGCTGGTCAGTTTCTCACTCAAGGATCAACACCCTATGCAGGGAGCACACGCATGATTGCCAGCACACAAGCAGCCGTTCGCCATTGGTTTCCCCGGCTCGCTGGCGGCTATGTATACCCGGCGGGCCTCTACACGCAAAAGCTGATATCAGTGGCCTGGTTGCTCATGACCGAGCTTGAGGCGTATCTGGAAGACCTCGAAGGCGCGGCGGACGAGCCGCTGGTGGTGGATGCATTGAGAATCAAGCTGGCCGAATTGATGGTCGACATCGACTGCCGACTCGCCGGTGCCGACACCCCGAACGAACTGCACCAGTTCGCGCTGTTCAGCGAGTACGGCCTGACCGACGTGATTGCCCACACAGGCCCGGTCGCCGTCGAATGGCTCGGCGTTGCCGCTGACAGCGCTGCAGGTCACGACCATGAAGCAGAACGGCTGATCGAACTGTTCAAGGAACTGCTGGAAGCCTTTCCCGGAAAATTGTTCAACCCCTTGCTGCCGGGCACTCAGGGTCAGGTGTTGCGAACCCTGCGCGACTGGGACCGCTCCTGCCGCCTGGCAGGTGGTGATGCTGCCTTTCTGGCACCTTTGATGAGGTCTCTATGAACAGTCATGTCATGAGTGCGCCGGCGAGCGTGCCTGCGCGCAAATCCTCATTCGTCGAACGCTACGGTGCGGTGTTTGGCCGTGAGCAAGGCCTTATGTTGCGCATGGCCGGGCTGACCGCAGCCGAACACTCGGCCGAGGGGTCGTGGATAACCGATGACACCGGCCGCCGCTGGCTGGACTTCGGTTCCTTCGGGCTGCACCTGCTGGGCCACCGGCACCCTCAGGTCGTGGCTGCGCTGACGCGACAGGTCACATCACTGGGACTTTCCAGCCGGATCCTGGCCAACGAATCCAGCCTGAGCGCCGCCGAGCGGCTCGTGACATGTGTCGGCCGTCCGGGCAACGGCTTGCTTTACGGCAACAGCGGTTCGGAGGTCATCGAAGCAGCCCTCAAGCTGGTGCGCATGCAGACTGGCCGGCGGCGCATCATCGCCTTGACCCACGCCTACCATGGCCGGACCAGTGGCGCGCTTGCGGTCAGCTATGGCTATCGCGGGCACGCCGCGCTGATGCACGCCGAAGATGTCGTGTTCATTGCTGCCGGTGATCTTGCTGCTGCACGCCAGGCACTGGCAGAGGGCGATATTGCCGCAGTGATCGCCGAGCCGGTTCAGGGCGAGGGCGGAATCAGGCCGGTCGACCTGGATTTTCTGGGCGAACTTGCAGGTCTGTGTCGCGAACATGGCGCGTTCATGATTCATGACGAGATTCAATCCGGCCTGGGGCGCAGCGGATCGTTGATCTGCGGCGCGCCCGCCGACATCGTCGTGTTCGGCAAAACCCTGGGCGGTGGTGTGTTTCCGGTGGCCGCCGCCATTTACGACAGCAGCCGCTTCGGTGCACCGGCGCGTGATCCGGTCGTGCATGCCTCGTCCTACGCTGGCAGCGCGCTGGCGGGAGCCGTGGTCAACGCTGTGCTCGACGTGGTCAGCGATCCCGCATTCTGTCAGCGCGTCAACCAGCTGGGGCAGGTGGCCATGAGCATCCTGCGTGAGCGTTTACAGGACTGTCCTGCCGTGGCTGAAGTGCGTGGCAGCGGCCTGATGATCGGGGTGGAATTCACCTCCAGCAACTATGTGGCGCAGACCCTGATCGAAGCCGCGCAGCGCAATGTGCTGCTGGCGTTCTGCCTGAGCGCAACCTCCGTGCTGCGGGTGTATCCCGACGCGACCATCTCCCGAGACCACCTCGAACAAGGCATCAACAGTTTCTGTGATGCCGTCGATGCGGCTTATCGCTCCATTCAATGACGGAGAATTCCTATGCCTGATGTATCAACCAGCGTTCTTCTCGGTGACTTCGAGCCTGGCGAGGTCTGGCCGATTCTCTCGGACTTCGCTCGCTATCCCGACTTCATGAGCGATGTGCTGGAGGTGATCGTTCACCCCCGGCAGAGTGAATACGTTTCCAGTACGTGGCGCGTATTGATCAATGGCAGCGAGCTGACCTGGACCGAGCAGGACTGGCTGGTAACGGACGAACGCATCGAATTCAAGCAGACCGATGGCGACCTTGAGGTCTGGTACGGCGAGTGGCTGCTGATCCAGCGCGAAGACGGCTTGCACGTGGACCTGAACGTCACCTTCGACCTGGGCATCCCGTCGCTGGCCGAAGTCCTGCACCCTATCGGTGAACGGGCGATTCGCGCCAACAACATCCAGATGCTGGACGGGATACGCAATCAACTGCTCGCTCGCCGTCATCAGCGGGTTGCGGCAGGGGGCTGCTGATATGCGCTCGACACTGATCATCACCGGGGCCAGTGGTGCGCTGGGCTCCTGGTTCGTGCGCGACTGGCTCAGTCAGCATCCGGCCTCGCATGTGATTGCCTTGTGCCGTTCCGCGCAGGCGGCCAGTCGCTGCCTGCAGGATTTGCCTGCGCACAGCCGCTCGCGGCTCGAATGCCGGATCGCCGATCTGACAGACGCCGACTCCCTGAATGCGCTGGCCGCCACGCTGCCCGCCATCGAGTGCGCCACGGCAGTCCATCTGGCTGCCGATGTGGCCTGGGACAAGAGCTTCGAAGAGATGCACGAGTTGAATGTCGAAGGTGCGCAACTGTTCTGCGGCTTTGTCCAGAAACTGGTGCGCAAGCCGCATTTCATTTACGTGTCCACAGCGTTCACCCGTTGTGAAGGCTGGACCTATCGCAATGGCTATGAGGAAAGCAAGGCAGCGGCAGAGCGTGGTTTGCGTGAGACTTTCGGCACGCAGATGCCGATTTCCGTGTTCAGTTGCAGCCTGGTCATCGGCGCTACCGGCGATGGCGCAATCAGTCGTTTTCACGGCCTGTACCCGCTGATTCGCTTCATCAATGCCTTTGCGCCGCCGTTTCTGGTCGGCAATCGCCAGGGGTTGTTCGATCTGGTGCCTATCGATTGGGTGGTGGACGAATTGATCCACCTGGTCAGTCATTGCGTGGCCGGTGGCGAAGCGCGCGAGGTCGTCGCCTCGGCGGGGGATGCACGCCTGCCTTATGAGCAGGTGATCCGCATCATCGAGTCGCGCGTCGATCATGCGCGGCAGCAAGCCGGCATTGCGCCCTTGACCCCGGCACCGATCCTGCGCAGCCGGCAATGGGCATTCCTCAAGCGCTCGCTGGTCGCATGGCGGCCCGAAGGTATTTCGACCCGGGATTTCCGCTATTTCGAGCGCCTGTTGCAAATCTATGGCGTGTACGCCGAAAGCGATCTGGTCAGGCCACCGTTGAACGTCCGGAACCCGGCACCCGGCGCGGAAGTGTTTTTACCCAAAGCGGTGGATTACTGGCTGGCTCATGCGCCCGAGGCACGGATCAGCCTGGACAAGCTTGTCGCGAAATCGGCGGCAATGCACGGCTAGCAGGCCCTTTCAACGATTGAACGGGAGATGGAACATGGCAGACACAATCGAACTCGACACGATGGACAGTGGCGCTTACGACCGACGCTCCGAGCGTGCCACATTGGCACGCGACAACCTGTCACTGACCTCGGATCTCAAGCAACTCAGCCACTGGCGGCAGGCATTGCAGATAGGCGTGCAGTGGGCGGTGATCGTCGCCGCAGTCACGCTGGCTGAAGTCAGCGACTCGACGCTGGTGTGTCTGATCGCGGTAATCATCATTGCGACGCGACAGCACGCGTTGCTGGTACTCATGCACGATGCGGCGCATTTGCTGATCAGCCGTGACAAGCGGCGCAACGATCTGATCTCCAACGTATTCCTGACGTTTCCCCTGACGTTGAGCACGTCACGCTACCGGGCTCACCACATTGCCCACCACAAGCACCTCAACACGCCCGACGATCCGGACTACGCCGATGCCTTCGCACCCGCCAGTTCCGGACTGTTCTGGCAGGCTCTGCTGCGCGACATCAGTGGGCTGTCGACCCTGCAATCGCTACGCACGATGGACAGCTTCAGCGTGATCGGACTGTTCACTCACCCCGTGCCGTCGACCCGCATCGAGCGCTATCAGGCAATGGCCTTTTATACCTGCGCCGCACTGCTCATCACGGCTTTGCAGGCCTGGCCGGGCGTGCTGCTGTACTGGCTGGCGCCACTGGTGTTCTTTCTGCCGCCGATTCTGCGCATTCGCAGCCTGTCGGAGCACGCAGGGCTTTCGACCCAGAGTGTGAAGCGCGATGCACGCAGTGTCAGTCCGGGCTGGCTGGAACGAGGGCTGTTTGCGCCGTGCAATATCAATCGGCACTGGGAGCATCACCTTTTTCAACAGATACCCAGCTATCACCTGGGCACCTTGTCCCGGCGTCTTGCCCAGAGCCTGCCTGGTTCAGCTGCGGCCTGCAGCACCCAGGGTTACCTCTTGGGGGAACGCAGCATGCGCGCCGAATTGTATGGTGCCAACGGCCGGGCGCGTGCCGTGGCCTCTCTGGATCAGGAGGCTTGAACCCATGATGCTCACAGGTTCTGAAATAGTGAAGATGCGCGAGGTCGGCAGTGTCGTCATCGAGCCCTTCGACCCTGCACATGTCGAGGTCAACTCATACGGCTGTCACCTGGCGGATCTGCTTCTGGAGTACCGCAGCGACCGCATCGATCCTCACGGTGAGCTGGAGGTGGTCGAGCACCATATTCCGCCCGAAGGCTTCGTGTTGTACCCCAACCGTTTTTACCTGGGGGCGACTGCCGAGCAGATCGGCGGTATCGATTTCGCCAGCGAGCTTTACGCCAATGTGTCCACGGCGTCCTGTGGCGTTTTCATCCAGACCAGTGCGCCGCTCGGTCATACCGGTGCGGCCATCAGCTGGACGCTGGAAATCGTTGTGACTCAACCGGTGCGGGTCTATGCCGGCACCAAAGTGGCCAAGGTCTGCTTCTGGGCGAACTTCGGCATGACCACCTGCTACGCGGGACGCTACTTGGGCTCCAAGAGCACCGTGCCCTCGAAAATCATTCTGGATTGACCATGATATTGACCGGTAGTGAAATCGAAAATCGCGTGCGTTCGGGTGAAATCGTCATCAGTCCGTTTTCCCATGAGAACGTCAACCCCAACAGCTACAACTTCCGCCTGCATGACCAGATGAAGGTCTACGAAGACGATGTGATCGATGTGCGCGCCGAGGCGTCGACGCGAACCATCGAGATCGGTCCGGAAGGCTTTGAATTGCAGCCCATGAAGCTGTATCTGGCCTCGACCATAGAAACCATGGGCAGCACCCATTTCGTACCTACCTATGCGGCTCGCTCTTCGATCGCCAGGCTGGGCATGTTCATCAACCTCTCGGCGCCACTGGGCGACATCGGTTTCGTCGGGCGCTGGACCTTGCAGCTGTATGCGCTCAACCGCATACGGGTTTACCCCGGCATGAACATCGGTCAAATGATGTTCTGGAACGTCAAGGGCGATATCGAGCTGTATTCCGGAAAGTACCAGGGCGCGACCGAGGCTTTCGCGTCCCGCATCTTCATGGATTTCGAAAAGACGCCGCGTCCACAGCCGCTGGTGCCCAACCTTGCGCCATTTCCCGTTGTAGCAGCCCAGGAAGAGGTCGATGCCTCGCCCGATGCGCTGGCCGGCAGGCACGGGCGAATGGCCACCGAGATTCCACTGATAGCAGGAGG
Source organism: Pseudomonas sp. P135 (assembly GCF_020312125.1). Classification (NCBI taxonomy): domain Bacteria; kingdom Pseudomonadati; phylum Pseudomonadota; class Gammaproteobacteria; order Pseudomonadales; family Pseudomonadaceae; genus Pseudomonas; species Pseudomonas sp. P135. The sequence continues at coordinate 117,111 of NZ_JAGPYR010000005.1, read as the reverse complement.
CCGTCGTGTCCAGTAAATACTTGACCTTGAAACATCTGGCCGGTGATCTGCCGGTGCCCGCGCTGAGCGCTCTGCATGATGCCGATTACCGCGTGTTATGGCAGGACTTTGCAAACCGCAAACAGGCCATTGAGGACACGCTGAAAACCGTGCGCATCACCGCCGGTGCCTTTCTTGACGAGCACATGGACAGAATCGCCCGGTTCGCCGAGTTCGAGTGGAGTGACGCTGCCGACGGCCATCTTCAGGCATTGCTCGGGCAGGCAGGCTTTGACGCCGACAGCGAACTTGCCGTGCGTTCTTCGGCGAATATCGAGGATGGCAATCAGCACAGTTTTGCCGGAATCTTCAGCACGCATCTGTCGGTCAAGGGATTGCCGGCGCTCAAGGCTGCGATTCTGGATGTCTGGCGCTCCGGGGTTTCCCGTCAGGCCATTCTGGAACGCCTGCGGGCGTCGATGCTGGAAACACCGGTGGAGATGACGGTGATCATGCAGCGCATGGTCAAGGCTCGCTTCGCCGGCGTCGCGTTCAGCCACGATCCGCTGACCGGTGAGGCCGTGACGCTGATCGAAACGGTTGCCTCGCTGGGTGAAGCGATGGTGTCCGGTGTAGAGAGGGGCATGTCGGCGCGGATCGGTGACCAGCAATTGCTGGACTGTGACCCAGCGCTGGAACCGCACACCGCATTGCTGCTGGAGGTGGCCGCGCTGGCCTCCAGGGCTTCTGCGGCGTTGGGCATGCCTGCCGACATCGAATGGGCGGCGGATGAGGGGCAAGTCTGGCTGCTTCAGGCAAGACCCGTCACCAGTCTGCGCGAGGCGCGCAGCCTGGAGCCGGTGCTGGAGTGGGCTGAGCTCTACCTTGCCAGTGACGAAGCTCTGACGGAATTCCGTCCATTGCCTGCCTTTGCGCAGTATTTTCGAAGCAAGCGCCGCCCGCTGGCCTTGTTCGCGCAAACCCACGACGTCTCGGCTGGCCAGGCATTGCTGATTAAGGCCAATCGCCAGGGGCTGCTCGAACCGACAATGAGCCAGGCACTGCTGGACAGGCTCAAGACCGATCAAGTGGTACTGGATTTCTCCGATCAGGTGCGCCAGCAGATTCTCGAGCGTGGCGCACTGCGTGAGCGGCTGCTTGAACTCAGCGATGAGCGGGTGGTGTGTTTCGTGCTGCGCGAGTTTCTGCAGGGTGAAACCGGGCTTATCACCCAGGCGTGTGATGACGGCTCGACGACCTGTGAGTGGTCATCGGAAGGTTTGCTGGCGATCAATCGCGGCATTGCCGGCACTCAACGCGCGCGCCTGGCGACGAACGACCCGAGTGGGCCCTCCGATGCGCAGCAGCTGCACAGCATCACCCATGCGGCGGGCGCACTGCTGGGCTCGGTGCAACTGGAATGGGTAAGGGCAGGGCAACAGTTGCACCTGATTGATTTTTCGCCGTTGTCGACGTTCGTGCAGGTGCAGGACGCAACGGAAATCCGCCTGATTTCGCCAGGTTATGCCGACGGGCCGGTGGTGCTGGTCACGGCGGGTCGACAGCTGGAAGAACTGAGTATCTCGGCCACCGTTTCAATCAATTCGATCCCTTCGTCCAGCTCGCTGGGTGCCGAACTGGAAGAGCTTGAGCGGCAACTGCGTGTTCACGACGGACAGGCGATTGTGGTCTCGCCGCGCCCTTATGCGGCGCTGGCGGCATTGCTGCCGTTCGCGCGCGGTTTTGTCTTCGAACAGGCGTCCATGCTTTGCCATCTTTCGATTCTGCTGCGTGAACACGGCATTCCCGCCGTGGAGTCCGAGGCGCTGTATCAGCAGGGGCTTGCCGGGCAACGGATCACTTTCAGCCACAGCCCGAAGGCGCTGCCTCACGCGGTCAACGAAGTACGGGAGCTACAATGACTACGGATATTTCACTGCTGTTTTTCGATCCGCACACCCTCAACGGCAGCCTCGATTCTGCGCTGGTTGCCATTGTCGACACAGAGGCAGCGCGAGCCCGTCACTCGGACAACGGTCTGTTCATCCCCAGCGGTACGTTGCATGCGCAGTGGCTTTCCAATGCCCATCACACCCATGTGCCGATGCCCATGAAGGACTTCGATTTTCAGGTGTTCAATGCCGGGCAACGCAAGCGCACCCAGGACAGTCGTTCGCGCATGCATATGCTGGATCCGACGCTCAATCGTCGACCCTCCGATCAGGCCTTGATGGCCACCCTGGCGGTGATGCATCACCCCGATAAATGCAGCGTTTATCACTATGTCCATGAGGGCGAAGCCGGGGCCTTGTTCCTGCACTTGATGGATGTCGAACCGGTCGAACGTGCTTCCTGGAGGGCCTGGCAGCGTTTGGCCAGATCCGCTGCTGCGCGTGTGGCCGTTTCGCAACCGATGCTTAGCGATGACTGCTGGTATGTGCGCTGGCGTCCGGAAATGGAGCTGGAGCGCAAATTCACCTCGTTTCAGATACCTGACATGTGGCAATTGTCCACCGCGATGCACAAGGCGTTCGGAGAAGGCGCTTTCAAGGACCTGGTGCTGGAAATCGACCGTGACTTTCAAACCTACGACTATGAATCGCATATCTTCGAAGTGACTGGCGACCCTCTGGAAACCGGTTATATCTCGTTCATTCCCCAGGCCGACGGGCTGATGGCGGTCAAGCGCAAATGGTTTCTCGAGAACGCGGAATTGCGCCGCGAGGACTTCAACACCGATCAGCCGGTGGCGTTTGCCGACATCGAAACTCACGCCCGCTCGATGACCTCGGCCAACCTGCGTCGGCTCAAGCCGTTCAGGCGCACCCGGATCGACATCAATTTCGAATCGCTGAGGACCGGTAATGGTTTCGGGGCGTACTTCGATGTCTGTCGCATGGTCGACGGGAGTGCGGAGTTCGCCCAGGTCGAAGTCGAATATTGCCGTAGCAGGACCCTGCACACGCTGCGCGAGGTGGAGGAAGACTTTGAAACCGTCTCCCACGTGATGCGCGACTTTCTGGCGGAGCGGCACCCGCCGTTTCAGCAGGATCTCTATTCGAAACTCGACTTTGCCCGTGAGGCGAGTCGGCTCTGAATTCACTTTGCCGGGGAGATGAGCATGTCGCAATCCACGACCACGCAGACGGCTATTGTGTTTGGTAGCTGGAAAATCCGTCATCAGGAGCCGTTCGGCAGCGATGACCACAGGTTGTATGCCATTGCTGCGGACACGGCGTTGCTGGGTGAACTGACCGCCGTCGCTGACCTGCGAGGCCGCCACCGGGTACTGGCACGCTGGGATGCCGACGGGGCGATGCTCCTTGAGGATTCGCACGGCGCGCTGGGCGACGAAAGCTGCCACAACCTGTCCGGTGCCGCCATCCCGCTGGCGATCATCCGCTTGCAGGCGGACCGGGTGCATATCAGCCATTTGCTCAATCGCATTGATGTGCATCGTTCGCTGTTCGTACAGCCGCCCCTCGAAATCGAGCAGCCTGCCGTCCCGCAAAACCTGTTGATCGCGCTGCGCAATGCGTTCGAGCGCAACCATCTGGCGATCAACAATTGGGAATGTCGCTACGCCACCAGCGAACAGACCTACGTCGAGTCCTTCGAGCTGGCACCTGATTGCCATGCGCGAATGCTCGGCGAGGCCTGGTTCGACGCCAGTTTCAGCCCGGTAATGGCGCCGTTCACCAGTCAGTGCGGTGACGAATTTCAGGTCTGGGACCACCAGGTCACCGCCGCCAGGGCGGAAGATGGTGGTTATGTATGGGTCGAGCACTGCAGCCGCAAACGCAAGCTGGCGGTCAATGAACCCATCGTGCAGCTGTTTCGCAGTGCGCCGGGCAGCCTGTCCGGCACCGTAAGGCACCTGTCGCTGGGCTCCCCGACGCTGGAGGCCATGGCCATGAACATTGACAGCACGTTGCAGGCGCTTGGCGAATACCGACGTTACGCGTTCAGTGCCCCTTGCGAATCCGTGGACAGCGGCAACCTCTTCGCGATCACCTTCGAGACCTGCATGCCGCTCGATTCGCAGGCGGGGAGTACGACGCGTGGTGAGGTGCGTTTTCTCAAGTGCCGGGGCGCGATAGACCCTCAGTCGATCAATGCCGATCTGCGCAGGCTGATGGAGCATCTGCAGGCATTTCTGAGCGAACGTCGCCAGGAGTGCTGGCCCCTGACTGACCGTTTTGCCTTTCTGCATTCGTCATCGCCTTTCATCACCCGCCCGGAGAGCCTGCACTCATGAGCCGTTATCTTTGCAATGGACGCTATCGATTTGAACTGGACGATCAGACCTCGGGCTCGGCACTGGCCCAGCGGCTGCGGGTGTTCCTTGCGCCTTACTTTGCCGAAGTGGACGACGACGGCCAGACAGCCGTCGACCTGAGGCTGCGGCTGCACGACAGCGCGTCGTTCAACGCGGCGTGGATGAGCCTCTGTGTGACGCCCGACATCATCCGTGAAACCTACGCTCCCGGCTTTACCCTGCGGGTATTGCGTGGCCATGACCCGGAGACAGGGCTGGACTACGCCTGGGATGCCGATACGCGGGTCGGTTACCGGATTGACCGAGCGCGTCACACGGTTGATTTTCATGGCGACGAAAATGCATTCATCCACTTGATCGAGCTGGTGCGTTATTACGGGCTGCTGGTCGAACAGGCCAAAGGCAGTGTGATCATGCATGCCTCGGCGGTGGTCGGGCCGGACGGCGGGATTGTTGCCATCGGCGGTGCAAAGGGGGCAGGCAAGACCACCACCATGCTCGACCTGGTGCTGTCCGATGAGTACCTGTACTTTTCCGGGGACAAGCTGCTGCTGGACAGCGTCGACGGTCGGATTCGCGCCCGCGGCTGGCCGGATTATCCGCATGTCGGTGTCGGCACATTACGTACACATCCAGAACTGGCAAAGCGACTCGATCTGGCAGCGGTGGCCGATGATCTGTCGATAGCGCATACCGAAAAACGCCTGTGCAAGCCCGAAGCCATGCGCGCCGCACTCAAGGCCAGCCCGGAGGGCTGTGGATGGCTGGAGACCGTCATCCTGCCCAACGTGTCGGCGCGGGGCAAATTGCGGGTCGATGCAATGGGCCGCGATGCGATTCTGGACCAGATCCACTCACCCACACTGTTCGAGTGGCCGCATCGTTTCGTTACCTCGACCTGGCACGGCTTGCTGGATGCCGGTTCGCTGACCGACAGCGTGCCGCCGCAAATTGTCCGTGGGCTGCTCGGTGTGCAGTGGCAAAGCCGCGTGGGCGTGGCGCGCGAGCTGATCAGCGCCTGATAAGGAGATCCTATGAACCACGCTAACCAATTGCGTCTGGCGCTGGTGGCCCCCAGCGGTTCCGGGAAGAGTACAACCGCCGGGTTGCTGCGTGAGTATTTTGAAACAGCCGGGCTGCCGGTCGAGGTCATCAAGCTCGCTCAGCCCCTGTATGAGTTGCAAGGCATGTTTTATGAGCAGGCCGGGGTGCAAGTGGCGAGCGGCAGCCAGAATCAGCGTTTGCTGGAGTGCATCGCACGCGAGCTGAGGGATCTGGACAGCCAGTCGCTGGTCACGAACTTCGCCCGACGATTGGCCCGATCCTGCGCGCAAGTGGTCATCAATGATGACCTGCGCGACGACACCGTTGACTGGCCGTACCTTCAGGCGCAAGGCTTTCAGGTGATCAAGGTGCTTGCCGATTCATCCGTGAGACAAACGCGTCTTGGACAACGAGGCGACATCAGCGTGGTGGAAAACAGCGCACTGGATCTGCAGATGCGTCGGATCGAAGCGGATTACGTGCTGCCCAACAGCGGCTCGCTCGAGCAGTTGAAGCAGCGTGTCGCTGTAGTGGCCCGGTGGGCGTTGGACGACTCTCAACGCCGGATCGCTTCATGAAGGGCGCTGATCCGCTGGTCTGGCTGTTGATCGACGGGTTGTCGTGGGAGCTGGTCAAGCGTTACCGGGCAGGACAGCCTGGACGGCCCTCGGCGCAGTGGCCGTGTTACCCCTTGCTGCCACTTTCACCCAATTGCCAGACGCCGCCATCACTGTTGTCGATCTTCAGCGGCGCACCGGTCAGCGAGCACGGCTTGACGGGCTATCTCGTCCCTGCGCCAACGCCGCAGGACTGCCTGGCGGTGGCGGATGCTTTTGAGGTCTGGCCGCGCCACATCGATATGGTCTGGGATGAATGGGCGCGCCAGGGCATCACTTTTCGCCTGTGTGCCGTGCCCTTTGTCCAGCCCGACAGGCTGGGTGACGCATTGCTTGGGCAAAGCTGTGTCTATCAGGGTTTTTCGCTGCGCCCTGAGGTCATTGAAAACGGTGGCTGGCTGCGTATCGAGGCCCTGAATGTGCTTGCCAGGGTCAGTCTGCAACAGGACGGCGCTGTGCTCGACTGGCCAGAAGACCATGGCCGTGCTGCGTGCCGGTTGCCGCTGGGCAGCACGGTGCACGTGCCGTTGTCGGGGCAGGCCCCAGGCAATGTGTGCAAGGCGATTGCACTGCGTGCGGTGCACATCGAAAACCGTGTTTGTGTGATCAGCTTCGGTTACCGTGAGGTCCAGGCGCTTGATCTGCAGGGCGACGCCGGCAAGGCTTACGTGGCCAATGACCTGACGGTGCTGTATCGCACCGGACAGTTGGGCAAGCGGCTGGATGAGGGCGGGCAGGGCGCTGCGGAATGGCTGCTGCTGGAACTGATGCGCGAGATGCATGAAAGCTTTTGCGACGACATTGTCGGCGCAGTCAGGGCCGGTGATGCACAGCGTGTCATCGGTTATTACCCGGTGGTGGATCTGCTGTCACATCATTTGCTCAAGTACCTCGCGCCAGACTGGGCCAGCGAATTGATGCAGGCGGTCGGACAACGCCTGTTCGACGAGATAGCGGGGTGGGTCGATGAGCTGATCCTGCGCTGCGTCGATGCCGCCGGTGGCGAGGTACGCTGCGTCGCTCACTCGGATCACGGCATGGCACCTGTCCATCACGATCTTTACCCCAACAGTTTTTTCGAGCAGCAGGGCTGGCTGGTCTATGACGCATCAGGCGTGCCGGATATGCACAAAAGCGCGGCGCTCTTTCATCCGGCCGACAACGGTCTGGTGCTGTTCAACACGGCGCGACTGGCGCTGTCCGGACACGACCCTGGCTCAGTGACCGAGGCCTGGCGCAAAAGCCTCGCACAGCCGTTTCGAGATGAGTGGACGATGTTCGAGTGCGCCGGCGGGCAGGTCTTTGCCGAAGGCTGGACGGGCGGCTGCTACTGGCAGGCTCCGCGAGGCACGCGACTGCTGGCCACTCGTTCAGAACACGCCGTTCGCGTCAGCCGAAAAGGTGGCGACCACACGGTATGTGCCACTGACCCGTGGTTGCGTGGCGTATTGCTGGACGCCAGCAGCACGCCCTTGCCACGTCCTGCCGACGCTGAAGTGACATTGCCCGCGATTCGCCATTGGCTGACAGCCACATTCTGACACCTGACTCGATAATTTCAGTCACAGGGAGCTTATCCATGCGTTTCGACAGCCTGCTTTTCGATATTGACGGCACACTCCTGCTCAAGGGGCAGCCTCTGCCGGGCGCAGCCGATGCATTGAGCTTCGCGCGTTCCCAGGGTTTGAGGCTGCAATTGCTGACCAACACCACGGCGAAGATGCCCGAGGAGCTGGCAGAGGAGCTTTGTCGCGCCGGAATCGAGGTCGTCCCCGACGAAATCCAGACCGCCACCACGGCCTGTCTGGGCTATTTGCAGCAACATCCGCACCTCAAGTGCCATCTGCTGGTACCCGATTCGATACGGCCGGCGTTCAGTGGCATCGCTACAGACGATACGACCCCGGACGTAGTGGTCATCAGCGATATCGGCGAAGCCTTTGACTACGCCACGCTGAATCGCTGTTTCCGTATGTTGCGAGGCGGTGCTCGCCTCATTGCGCTGCAAAAAAACCTGTTCTGGTTCGATCGTGACGGGGAGCGTCTCGATTGCGGCGCCTTCATCGTCGGGCTCGAGGCCGCAGCACAGGTACAGGCCCTGGTCATGGGCAAGCCGTCGCCGACGTTTTTCGAGGCTGCCTTGCGCAAACTCGACACTAGCGCCAGCCGCACTCTGGTAGTGGGCGACGACGTTCTGACTGACTGCGCAGGGGCGAAAGCGGTCGGTGCCAGCAGCCTGCTGGTGCGTACCGGAAAATATGACCCGAGGCTGTTCGAGGCCCATCGGCAAAACGTGGATGCGGTGATTGAAGGGATTGCAGATTTTCCACGCTGGTGGATGTCCGGCAGTGCCGCAGGTCATCTGCGCCAAGGTTAAGTAACTGGATTACAAGGACGAATCATCAATGCAGACAGCATGCGCCAAAAAGTTGAAAGAACGCCCGGAAACGCTATCCGAGCGGATTTACGCCCGGATCAAAGAAGACATTTCCGAGTTTCGTTTATTACCCGGCGAACGATTTACTGAAGGTGAAATAGCCGAGCGTGTTCAGGCCAGTCGTACACCGGTCAGGCAGGCATTGTTCCGGCTGGAGCAGGAAGGGTACGTGGAGGTTTATTACCGAAGCGGCTGGCAGGTGCGGCCCTTCGACCCTCATCACTTCGAGGAGCTGTATGACGTTCGGGTGGTGCTCGAGCTGGCGGCGCTCGCCAGGCTGGGTTTGATGGACCTGAGCGTCGAGCCGCTGATCGACGAACTCATACGCACCTGGCTGGTGCCGAAAAACGAGCGATTGAGAGACACCGATATCCTCGCCGGGCTGGGCGAACGCTTCCATTGCGCGTTGGTCGAGGCGGTGGGCAACCGGGAAATGGCCAGGCTGCATTACGAAGTCACCGAAAAGACCCGGACCATCCGGCGTCTCGAATTCAGCGCCTCCAGAATCGATGCAACGTACGAAGAGCATGGCAGTATTTTAAAGGCCCTCCTGCAACGTCGGCCGCGACAGGCTCAGCAATTGCTGGAAGCGCATGTAGAGCTCAATAAGGAGGAAGCGCGCAGAGCCACCCAGCATGTCTTGCGCCGCGCGCGTCATTACGCCGAGAAGAACGGCGAGCCCGCCAGATTGCGTGCGCAAGTGCAGTGAGCGGTTGCTACGGAGCTGCGCGTTTTGGTCGTTTGATCCATCACCGGTAACGCAATGCTTCCAGTAACAGAGCAACCGCGGGCGATGCCTGGCGTCTGCTCGGGTAGTAGAGGTGGAAGCCGGCAAAGGTCGGTGACCAGTCTTCCAGCACCTGAATCAGACGTCCGGCTTCGATATGTTCGGCAACCAGATCGTGCGGAATGTAACTCAGCCCGAAGCCGTCGAGCGCCGCGTCCAGAAGCGGATAGACACCATTGAACGTGACTTGGCCTGTGACGCGGACGTTCAGGGTTTCGCTGTCTTTGGCGAACTCCCAGGCATACAGGCCGCCATTGGTAGGCAGGCGCAGATTGTTGCAGCGGTGCGCGGTCAGGTCTCTGGGCGTCTCGGGTTTCGTGCGGCCTTCGAAGTAGGCTGGAGAACCGACCACCGACAGACGCATGTCCGGGCCTATGCGGGTGGCGATCATTCCGTCCGCCACGGCTTCACCCAGACGCACGCCCGCATCGAACCCTTCGGCGGCGATGTCGACAAAGCTGTAGTCGCAACATACCTCGACACTGATGTCCGGGTATTTGTGCAAGAAGGTCTTGAGTACTGGCCGGATGATGAGGTCAAGCGAGTGATCCATCGCATTGATGCGGATCTTGCCGGCAGGGGTGTCGCGCAGGTCGCTCAGTCCTGCCAGCTCGATTTCGATTTCATCGAAATGCGGGCCGACTTTCTGGATCAGGCGTTCGCCAGCCTCTGTGGGCGATACGCTGCGCGTGGTGCGTGTCAGCAGGCGCAGGCCAAGGCGCGCTTCCAGGCTGCGAACGGTGTGACTCAGTGCTGATTGTGAAACACCCAGTCTGGCAGCTGCCTTGGTAAAGCTTCGCTCTTTGGCGACTGCGAGGAAGGCAAGCAGATCAGCGGCGTTTTCCCGAAGCATTGATGAGCCCTGTCGATAAGTATTTTCGAATTGTAGCCGATAGTCGCAATAGTTCTCGGCGGGTAGATTGGAGTGACTTCCAATAACGCTCAAGGATTCCCATGATTGTCATCAATTCCAGCGGCTCACAGCCTTCCGCCAGCGGCCCGACCGATTATTTCACCGGTACCGTGCGCATCGACGCGCCATTCAAGGGCTCGGAAGACGCGAGAATAAGCGGAGCCACGGTGACGTTCGAACCGGGCGCACGCACTGCCTGGCATACCCATCCCCTGGGCCAGACGCTGATTGTCACGTCAGGCGCCGGCCTGGTGCAGGAAAAAGGCCAGCCGGTTCGCACCATCAAGCCCGGCGATACCGTGTGGATTGCGCCCAACGTCAAGCATTGGCATGGCGCAACCGCAACGACGGCCATGACCCACATCGCTATTGCCGAGGTGCTGGACGGCGAGGTGGTTGACTGGATGGAACCGGTCTCGGATGGCGACTACCACGCGGCTAATAACAGCGAGTAACTTGCCCCAGCGCACTGCCTCGGCCATGACGCGTAACGCGTTGCCGCGCTTGGACAACTGATAAGCGTGCAGGGGATCGGTGATATGCGTTTCGTGCAGCATGGGCAGCGCAAGTAGTGCATCCACCGATGTGGTGGCCAGCGCCTTGGCCGCCGCATCGGCGTTGTCCTGACGCAGGTCGGCGAGCAATACGTGCCTGCCCGCGCTGACACGGCGGGCGATGGCTTGCCCTATGGAGCCTGCACCGATGACTACGATGATTTTTTTCGGGTTTTGCATGACCAGTTCCTCGGTGAAACTCGAGCGAATCCGCATCTGCAGATCAGCTTCGTGATGTCCGGATCACCTTATAGGCCTGTCATTTTTTCAACAATGGAGCATTATCGGGATAGACTCATGAATCATATTCATGAACTTCGGCTTTTGCTCATCTCAGCCTCGGCTGCACCGAATCCGCCAGTTGCGTCAGTATCAGGCAGCACGACACCGCGCCTGCATCCAGTACGCCGAGCGACCGTTCGCCGAGGCGACTCGCCCGGCCTATCTTCGCCACCAGATCACGGGTGGAGTCGCGCCCTTGTGATGCGGCGCTTTTCATCGCATCGAGCGCTGCGCTGAACGATTCACCCCGGGCGTGGGCCTGCTCGAAGGCTTCGACGGCCGGAATCAAGGTATCCATCAAGCATTTGTCGCCGACCCCGGCTTCGGTGATGTCCTGCAGTGAGGTGAGGCCGCCGCGCAGCAGGCTGGCGAAGGCCGCGGCGTCGATCTGTTCGCAGCCGCGCACCTGATCGGCCATGCCGATGAACAGACTGCCGTACAGCGGGCCCATGGAGCCGCCGATGCCTTCCATCAGGCTCAGGGTCAGTTCGTCCAGCGCTTCGGCGAGGCTCAGTTGGCGGCCTTCGATGGTACGACCGCAGTGGGCGAAGCCCTTGGCCATGTTGATGCCATGGTCGCCGTCACCGATCGCGCCATCCACTTCGCTGAGGTATTCGCGGTTGGCGACGATCACGCTCACCAGGTCGGCAACGATAGGAGTGCCCTGTTGTGCAGGGAGATGCGTAGAGAATTGCTCGCTCATGGTTTACTCCGCCTGGGTCATGCCGATGGACCGGCAAGGGTGGTCGATCAGGGTTTTCAGTTCGGCGTCCAGGCCCAGCAGCGTCAGGGTTACCCCCATCATCTCCAGCGACGTGAAGTAATTGCCCACGTAGCAACGATGGATTTTCAGGCCCCTGGCCTTGAGCAGGCGCTCCACTTCGGCGTAGAACACGTAGAGTTCCATCACCGGCGTGGCACCGAGGCCTGAAACCAGCACGACTACGCTGTCGTCCACGCTGAAATCCCGGTCGGCCAGGATCGGCTCCAGCATGCGCTCGGCCATGGCCGCTGCAGGCTCGATGTCGATGACTTCGATACCCGGTTCGCCATGGTGGCCGATGCCCAGCTCCATTTTGCCGTCGGGGATCTGAAAGTTGGGCTTGCCGACCGCCGCGATGGTGCAGGGCGTCAGGCCGATACCGATGGATCGGCATTGATCCACGGCCTTCTGCGCGACGCGGATCACGCCGTCCAGATCGTAACCGTTTGCGGCCGCAGCGCCGCCGATCTTCCACATGAAAATTTCCCCGGCCACTCCGCGTCGCTTGGCGATATCGGATTTCGGTGCCGAGGCCACATCGTCGTTGGCCACCACGGTACGCACTTGCAGGTCTTTGCTGGCGGCCATTTTCATCGCCAGCTTCACGTTCATGTTGTCGCCCGCGTAGTTGCCGTACAGGCAGGCGATGCCCGCACCGTGATCGGCCGCGCGGAAGGCGTCGAAAAAGCTCTTGGCCGTAGGCGAGGAAAAAATCTCGCCGACCGCTACCGCATCCACCAGCCCAGGGCCGACATAGCCAAGAAAGGCCGGTTCATGACCCGAGCCGCCGCCGGTAACGATACCGACGCGTCCTTGATCAGAGGGACGGGTTTTGCTGATGACCCGCGGGTTACCTTCACTTTGCGACAGCTCGGGGTGCGCTACCAGAATGCCGCGCAGCATGTCCTCGACCACCTGGTCCGGATCGTTTATCACTCGGTTCATAACGCGATTTCCTGTGTTCTTTTTATAAGGATCGGGCGGATCAGGGTTCCAGAACCACCTTCAATGATTTATCACCGCGTTCCATGACGGCAAACGCCTCCTTGAACTGCGCCAGGGGAAATTTGTGCGTGACGACGTCGCGCATGTCGATCTTGCGGTTGCCGATAAAGTCGATGGCGCGCGGGTACATGTAAGGGCCGAGGTGAGAACCGAGCACGTCCAGCTCCTTGCGGTCACCGATGATCGACCAGTCCACCGTGGCCTCATCGTTGAATACGCTGAACTCCACAAAGCGTCCGAGTTTGCGCAGCATCGCCAGGCCTTGGTTGACCGCCTTGTGGTGTCCGGTGGCTTCTATATAGATGTCGCAACCGTAGCCGTCGGTTATCTCGCGGATCTTTGCCAGCACGTCGACCTCGGCCGGGTTCCACACCTCATCGGCGCCCATGCGCAGGGCGAGGGCGGCGCGCTCGGGCTTCATGTCGAGAACGATGAGTTTTTTCGGGTTACGCATGCGCACCGCGCCAATGATCCCAAGGCCCAGTGTGCCGGCACCGGCGACGACCACAATGTCGTCAAAATCGACATCGGCCCGTTCGGCTGCGTGCAACGAGCAGGCCAGCGGTTCGATGAGGATGGCTTCGTCCGGGGCAATCGAGTCGGGCACCTTGTGAATGATGCCTTCCCTGGTAAAAATCATGTACTGGGCCATGGCGCCCTGCACGTTGTTCTGAAAGCCGTAAAGGTCGTGCTTCTGGCACATCCAGTACTGTCCGTGGTTACAGAAGCGGCAGCCCCAGCACGGCACGATCTGCTCGGAGATCACCCGGTCGCCGATCTGCACGCCACGCTTTTCGGCGCCAGGGCCGAGCGCCACCACGCGACAGACGAATTCATGGCCGGGAATCATCGGTGGTTTGACGTAGCGAGGCTGCTCGGCATCGCCCCAGAACGAGGGGGCGCCGCGATAGGTCTTGATGTCGCCCATGCAGATGCCACACAGCTCGACCTTGGTGAGGATTTCATCGGGACCGGGGGTCGGCACATCCACGGTTTCCAGCCGGTAGTCTTCCGGACCGTGGCAGACCACGGCCTGCATGGTTTTCGGGATGACCGGTGAAAGTTGTTCGGCAGTGCGTTCGGTGACGGTGGACATGACGATGATCCTCACGACAGAAAATGAATTACTGGATGCTGTAGCCGCCGTCGATCACTACGTTTTCGCCGGTGATCATGCTGGCGGCGTCGCTGAGCAGGTACAGGGCCAGCCCGGCTATTTCCTCCGGCTGGGCGAAGCGGCCTGCCGGGATCTGCGTTTTGGCCCGTTCTCCGACTTCGCCCGCCCAGGCCTTTTTGCCCAGCGCGGTCTCGACGATGGTGGGCGAGATGGCGTTGACGTTGATGTGTGGTGCCCACTCCATGGCCAGCACTTTGGTCATGCCGACCACTGCGGCCTTGCTCGCGCAGTAGGCGACGTGCCTGTCCAGGCCAATGACCGCCGCCTGAGAGGCAAGATTGACGATGCGTCCGCTGCCTTGACCGAGCATGTGTCGCGCGCAGGCCTGGGCGACGAAGAAACTGGCCTTGAGGTTGATCTCCAGCGTTGTGTCCCAGGCCTCTTCGCTGACGTCGACGGCCTTGTCCAGCACGGCAACGCCAGCACTGTTGACCAGATAGTCGATGCGTTTGAAATGCTCGAAGACGCTGTCGATGGTGCTGTTGACCTGGTCGACCCGGCGCAGGTCGACCGCAATACCGATGTGCTCGCTGCCCAGGCCGGCGGCAACCTCGGCCACTGCCGGGTCACGGTCCAGCAGTGCGACCCGCGCGCCGCGCGCGACCAGCAGGCTGGCACAGGCAAGGCCAATCCCGGCTGCTCCGCCGGTGATGACCGCACAACGGCCATTGAGATCGAACGCCTTGTTCCAGAATTCAGACATGAAGATGACTCCTGTAGCGCTGTTTTTTTGAAGATTCAAACACGTTAGCTTTTGATTCTGGCCGAAGGCCGTGGGAGCGAACTTGTTCGCGAAGAGGCCGGTATGACCGCCGAAAATGCGTCGTTTGAAATACTGTCTTCGCGAACAAGCGAAGCGTCGCCCGGTTCGCTCCCACGCCCTTCGGGCAGAAGCGGGAATCTCAGACCGGTTACTTGCCGCCGCTGACCTGCTTGTACAGCGCATCGGCGTTGGCATCGGTGACCGGCACCCAGGGCAGGATGTAGTTCTTGTCGGTGCCGTCGCCCCACTTGACGTCCTTGGCGTAGCGCTCCCAGATCACCGACTGCGGCTTGTAATCCTTGCCGGCCAGGGTGCGAAGGGCGACATCAAGGGCACCCTGGGACTGGGCCTGGGCGTCCTGCAGAAAGGTCGTGATTTCGTTTTTCTTCGCCGCCTGAATGGCGTCAGGCATGCCATCGATGGAGGTGATCGGCAAATCGGCAGGCTTCAGGTTGCGCGATTTCACCGCTTGCAGGGCACCGAGAGCCATATCGTCGTTCTGCGAAATGATCCCGGAGATGCCGCCGTTCTGATGCGCATTGAGCCAGTCTTCAGTCAGCGTCTGGGCTTCGGCGCGGGACCAGTTGGCGGTCTTCTTCTCAATGATCTTGATGTCCGGGTGTTTGCTCAGGACTTCCAGTTCGCCTTTTTCCCGATCAATTTGCGCCGACTGGCCAATCGGTCCCTGGATGATCACCATATTGCCTTTGCCCTTGAGCTTGTCGACCATTGCCTGCGCCTGCAGCCGTCCGCCCTCGACATCATCGTTGCCGACGTAAGGCACCTTGTTGCCGGCAACCCGGGTGTTCGATGCGATCACCGGAATGTCGTTTTCCATCGCCCTGGCCACCGTGCCGACACCGGCCTTGGTGTCGATGGGCACGAAAATGATCGCGTCGTAATGCTGGGTGATCATGGTCTCTATCTGATTGTTCTGGGTCAGCGCATCGTAGTTACCGTCGAACACGGTGATTTTCACGGTGCCGTCCTTGACCGCCGGATGCTCCTTGAGCTCACGCACCCAGTTCTGCATGAACTGCCCCTTGAGGCCATACACCGCCGCGCCGATCTTGTAGGTCTTGCCATCGGCGGCCATGGAGATACTGCTGGCGAGCAGGGAGAACGCCGCGACAGCGGCCAGGGATGTACCGAATTTCATGATGAGAACCTCGTTATTGTTGTAGTCAGTCGTTCATGCCGGTCTAGCGTTTTTTCTTGCGCCACACATCAATCAACACTGCGAACACGATGATCAGGCCCTTGGCGACCTGCTGGTAATAGGAGGACACGCCGAGCAGGTTCAGGCCGTTGTTGATCACGCCGATCAGCAGTGCGCCAAACAGTGTGCCAACGATGCTGCCAGTACCGCCCGACAGGCTGGTGCCGCCGATGACCACTGCTGCGATGGCGTCCAGTTCGTAGGACATGCCGGCCTGGGGCAGGGCGGAGGTGGTTCTGGCGGACAGCACTACGCCTGCCAGTCCGGCGAGCAGCCCGGAAACCACGTACACCGAAAACATCACCTTGCGCACACCGATACCGGAGGTGCGTGCGCTCTTTTCGT
This sequence comes from Pseudomonas sp. P135, assembly GCF_020312125.1. Lineage (NCBI taxonomy): Bacteria > Pseudomonadati > Pseudomonadota > Gammaproteobacteria > Pseudomonadales > Pseudomonadaceae > Pseudomonas > Pseudomonas sp. P135. Next base: position 100,947 of record NZ_JAGPYR010000005.1, on the reverse strand, counting down.
TGCCGCCGACGGCGTACACGTAACGGCCGTAGGTGGTGTAGCGCAGTACCATCCAGAAAATCAGCGCGACCACCGCGAAGATAATGATCGGCACACCAATCGGGCCGATCCGGCCGATGCCCAGCGCCAGGTATTCTTCGGGCAGGTCGGTCACCGGGCTGCCGTCGTTGAGGATGAAGGTCATGCCGCGGGCGATACTGAGCATGCCCAGGGTGGCCACAAACGGTGGAATCGAAAGATTGGCGACCATGAAGCCATTGACTACGCCGAGCATGGCGCCGGCAAACATGCCTGCGCTGACCGCCGCCAGCAGGCCATAGCCCTGGGTCGCGACCAGTGCGCTGCACAATCCGGCGAACGCCAGAATCGAGCCGACGGAAAGGTCGATGCCCTTGGTCAGGATCACGTAGGTCATGCCGACCGCGAGAATGCCGTTGATCGAGGTCTGGCGCAGGATGTCCATCCAGTTGCGCCAGGTCATGAAATATTCGCTGGCAAAAGCCAGTACCAGGCACAACAGAATAAACACCAACGGCAGACCGAAACGGTCGAGAGACAGGCGCAGGCGGCTGCGTGGAGACGTGGAAGCTGGGGCGATAATGGTTTTTGCATTCATGAGGCAAGACTCAACAGGACTTCCTGGGAAAGATCGGCATCGCTGCTGATGGTCACCAGCCTGCCACCCTTGAACACGGCGATTCGGTCACTCAGGCGCAACAGTTCCGGCGCTTCCGAAGAGACCACGATGGCGGCTCCGCCAGCGCGTACGAACTGATCCAGCAGGTGATAGATTTCCTGCTTGGCGCCTTCGTCGATGCCCCGGGTCGGTTCGTCGCAGAGCAGGCACACCGGCTCGGTCGACAGGCATTTGGCGAGGACGACCTTCTGTTGGTTGCCACCGCTCATCGACGCGACGGGCAGATCCAGAGAAGTCGTCTTGATCTGCAGGCGCTTGACCATGTCTTCGGCCAGTTTGTGCTCCTTGCGGGCATCGATCAGCGACCAGTTCGACAACTGCCGGTAGGCCGACAGTGCGATGTTGGACAGGATGCTGCCATTAAGTACCAGGCCGCTGTCCTTGCGGTCTTCGGTGACCAGTGAGACGCCCGCGCGAATAGTCGCTTTGGGCAGGCCGACCGGCAGCAGCTTGCCTTGCAGGGTGACGCTGCCTGAATCCGGTATGGTCAAGCCATACAGGCAGTTGAGAAACTCGCTGCGACCCGAGCCCATCAGTCCATAGATGCCGAGAATTTCACCGTGACGCACGTGCAGGCTGATGTCTTCGAATTCGCCGGTGCGACTCAGGCCTTCGACATTAAGGCAGCATTCGGCGGCGCATTCGCGACCTACCTTATGATCGATACGCTGTAACTCCTGGCCGACGATGCCGCGTACCAGGTGTGCCCGGTCGATATCGGCCATACGTCCGCTTTCGACAAAGGCGCCATCGCGGAAGATGCTGTAATCGTCGGCAATCTGCGCCAGCTCGCTGAGGCGGTGGGAGACGTAGATGATGCCCGCACCCCGGGCAGCAAGCCGGCGGATGGCTTTGAACAGGGTTTGTGCCTCACGCTCGCCGATGGCCGAAGTGGGCTCGTCCATGATCATTACCGAACAGTCATGGCTAAAGGCCTTGGCGATTTCCACCAGTTGTATCTGCGCCACGCTCAGCAAATGCATGGGGCTGGTGGCGTCGACATCGAATTCCAGCTCGTCCAGCAGTGCCCGGGTGCGTCGGTTCAGTTCCTTGCTGTCGACAATGCACCCGGCCCGACGTGGCTCGCGGCCCAGCCAGATGTTCTCGGCGACGGTCATGAAGGGGATGGGTTCCAGCTCTTGGGTGATCATCGCAATGCCGGCTGCCAGGGCATCGCCGGGACGACTGAACTGCACCGGCTCGCCGTTGAGCAGGATGGTCCCCGCATCGCGCTGGGTGATGCCCATCAGAATGCTCAGGAAAGTGGACTTGCCCGCGCCATTGCCGCCGCACAGAGCGTGCACGCTCCCGGCTCGTAACGAGAGACGCCCGTCACGCAGGGCGGGGATGCCAGCGTAAGCCTTGGTGACGTGTTCAGCCTGGAGCAGTAATGGCTTGGCCATTGGCGTGTCCTCGTGCTGTGAATTCTTATTAGGTGCTGATGCGTTGCTCAGTGAGCATATGTGTATCAAATGAAATTCTGATCAGTCAATCTGTTTCCTATAAAAGTTTTGGAGTGTCGCGCTGGAGCCTGCCCTGCGGTCGTTCTGAGCTTTGGTTCAGTATTCACTGGAAAACTTGCTTGACAGAACCCGGCTAATGTTTCAGAAATGGCTGATCGGAATTTCACCGATTGAACATTTGGTCAAATAATAAGACCCCCGGCAGTGGAGCCTGATGCCATGAACACACCTTTCCCGGTGGCTATCGGATGTGATGAAGCGGGTTATGAACTCAAGGAATTATTGAAGCGCCATATCGAGTCGCTGGGTTATCCGGTGACCGATTTCGGTACTCATTCCGCGGCACCGGTGCTTTACCCGGACATCGCCCTGGCCGTGGCCACAGCGATCAACGCCGGACAGCAGCGGCTTGGCGTGCTGGTCTGCGGGACCGGAATAGGCATGGCCATCTCCGCCAACAAGGTCTTCGGCATTCGTGCGGCCCAGGCCCACGATACCTATTCGGCCGAGCGGGCACGCAAGAGCAACGATGCGCAAATTCTTTCCATCGGTGCACGGGTGATCGGCACGGAACTGGCGAAAAGCATCGTCAAATCGTTCCTGGAGTCGGAGTTCGAAGCCGCGCGCTCCGGCGCCAAGGTCGAGCGCATCAACGCGATAGAGCGTGACGGGCATCAATAGTCAGTGGACGGGACAGGGCGGGAGTAGGGAGAATGTGCCTTTGACGCCGAAACGGAAGCCCGTCCACATGAGTGACAGTACCCAGCGCATGGCCAGCGACATCGATCTGATGACTGAAGTCGCGATGCTCTATTACCTTGAGAACGTCACTCAGGAAGCCATCGCCAAACGCTTCGACCTGTCGCGCGCAAAAGTCAGCCGACTGCTCAAACGCGCACGCGATGAAGGGATTGTCGAAGTACGGGTGCTGCAGCACCCGGCGATGAACAACGAGCTGGAACTGGCGCTCGTCGAGCGCTTTCAGCTGGACAGGGCGTTGATTGCAGTCGACCACAGCGACCCGGATACCCAGCGCTCGGCGGTCGCCAGCCTGGTTGCCAATTACCTGAACAAGACCCTGGGCGACGGCATGATCGTCGCCGTGGGCATGGGCCGCAATGTGGGTGCGGTTGCGGACAATGTGTTCCTGCCGGTGACGCGCAACTGCACATTTGTCTGCGCAATCGGCGGTTCGCTGAAGGCGGGCGAGTACATGAACCCCGACCACATCTGCCGCCGTCTGGCGCTGCGTTTTGGTGGTGAAAGCGAAAGCCTGTACGCCCCGGCGCTGGTCGCCAACCCTGAACTGCGCAGTATTCTGATCAGCAACGACACCGTGCGCTCGACGCTTGACCGCGCGCGGCGTGCCGACATGGCGCTGATCGGCATCGGTGACATGAGCGAGAACAGCAACATGGTGCGCATGGGCTGGTTCTCCCCGCAGGAAATCGCCCAGGCCAGGCTGTCCGGCACGGTGGGTGACATGATGGGCTATGACTTCATCGACATTCATGGCCAGCCTGCGGTCAATGCCATACAGGGCAGGGTGATCGGTCTTACCGTGCAGGAATTGTTTCGTATCCCGGATGTAGTGGCCATCGCCAGTGAAAACACCAAGGCGGCCGCCACGCTGGGTGCCTTGCGCTCAGGCGTGATCAACACCCTGGCAACCACCGTCACCAACGCCCACACCATCCTTGCCCTGGATGACGCGACACGCAAAAACTGACACTACGGGCTAAATCCGTGGTCGAAGGCGTCGCGGCGCAAGACTGGATAACAATAAAGGGCAAGGAAGATGATTCTCAAAGTGACCGGTATCGTCATCGCTATACTCAGCCTCATTCTGCTGTTCATGGGTGCGCAACTGGTGGCTGCCGGCGGTTCACCGGCCTACTCGATGATCGCCCTGGGTTTGCTGGCCACAGCAACCCTGGTATTCCTGAAAAGAAAGTCGGCACTTACCCTGTATGCGGTGATGATGTGGGGGATTCTGCTCTGGATCATCTATGAAGCCGGCCTGGATAAATGGCAGTGGATTCCTCGTGGCGATCTGTTTGCACTGATCGGCCTGTGGCTGGCCATGCCCTGGGTCGTGCGGCCGCTTTATCAAGCGCGATCGAGCACCGATAAGCGTCGTTTTCATCCGTTGCTGGGCGGTACGCTTGGCGTAATGCTGCTGATCGTGATTGCGCTGATGTTTCACGATCCGTACCCGCAGCAAGGGCGGATCGACAGCGTGGCGACCGCCCGCAGCGCCGAGTCGGCAGGCAGTGACTGGGCTGCATATGGCGGTAGCAACGCGGGCCAGCGCTTTTCCAGCCTCGATCAGATCACCCCGGACAACGTCGGCAAACTGTCGGTGGCCTGGGAATACCACACCGGCGACCTGCGTGATGAGGACAAGGACGCTGGCGAGTACACCTTTGAAGCGACGCCCCTCAAGATCAACGACCGGGTGTACGTGTGCACGCCTCATAACGAAGTGCATGCACTGAACCCGCAGACCGGGCAACTGGCGTGGAAATACACCCCCGAGAAAAAACGCTCGTATTTGCAGCAGCACCAGACCTGCCGTGGCGTCAGCTATTATTCAGCGGCCTCCAGCTCTGCGGGTCAGCCACAACAGCCGGCTCAATGTGCCAAACGCATCATCACCGCGACTGCAGATGCCAGGCTGGTAGCGCTTGATGCTGACACCGGCAACCTGTGCAGCGACTTCGGCAGCGGCGGGGTGATCGACTTGAGCGTCAACATGGGCACGATCCGCCCGCACGCGCTGATGCAGACCTCCGCGCCACTGATTGCCGGCGAACTGATCGTGATCGGCAGCTCGATCATGGATAACGGTTATAACGACGGCAACCCGTCCGGGGTGATTCGCGCCTACGACGTCATCACCGGCCGGCTGGTATGGAACTTCGATCCGCAAAACCCGGACAACACCCAGCCGATAGCGGCTGACCAGAACTATCCGCAAGATACGCCGGTCGCTTGGGCGACCCTGAGCTCCGATGTCAAAAACGGTCTGGTGTACGTCCCGTTTGGCAACGCTTCGCCCGACGAAACCGGCACCCGGCGTAACCCCGACAGCAACACCGAGAAGTTTCGCGATGCACTGGTGGCTCTCGACCTGAAGAGCGGCGCGCTGCGCTGGAAATTCCAGACCTCGAACAATGACCTTTGGGATCGCGACAACCCATCGCAGCCCTCACTGCTGGATCTGGGAAAAGACGGTAGCCGCCAGCCTGCCCTGGTGTTGCCGACCAAAGTAGGCAACATCTTTGTGCTTGACCGACTGACGGGCGAGCCGATCGTGCCTGTCGATCAGGTCAGTGTGCGCACCGCGGGCGGTGTTGAAGGCGAGCGCTTTGCACCCACCCAGCCGGTCTCGCGACTTAACTTCATCCCGCCGGTGTTGACCGAGAAGTCCATGTGGGGCGTTACGCCTTTTGACCAGATGGCTTGCCGGATCGCGTACAACACCCTTCGTTATGACGGTAACCCTTGGACACCGGCCACCGAGTCGGGATCGCTGATCTATCCCGGCAACATAGGCGTGTTCAACTGGGGTTCGGTGGCCGTGGACCCTGACCGCCAGTTGCTGATCGCCGCACCGGTGCGCCTGGCGTATGTCTACAACCTGATCAAGCGCCCCGCGCAGGCCCGGGAAAAACGCCTGTTCACTCAGGAGGGCAAGCCCTACTGGAACGAGAACTTCGACGGTGACTATGCCATCCGTATTTCCAGATTCGCCTCGAGCCTTGGCATTCCGTGCACAGCGCCACCGTGGGGGACCATGGCCGGGGTCGATCTGACAACTGGCAAGACCCAATGGATGCGCCGGGTCGGCACCACCAAAAACCTCAAGACCAGCTTCATGCAGGAACGTTTTCCGGTCGGTTTTCCCATGGGCATGGTCGCCCATGGCGGTCCGATGGTGACGGCAGGCGGATTGGCCTTTCACGGCGCGACGGCGGATAACTTTTTCCGTGCCTATGACGTCAATAACGGCGAAATGCTCTGGGAATATGAGTTGCCCGCGGGTGGTCAATCCATTCCTTCGACGTATACCGGCAACGACGGCAAGCAGTACGTGGTCATTGCTGCCGGCGGTCACGGATCGCTTGGTACGACATTGGGCGACAGCGTGATTGCCTTCCGGGTTGATTGAACGCAGAAGCGTCTGTGCGAGAGGGCCTTTAGTGGCCCTTTTTCTTGGCGCGTATCGCTGCAGTTCATTCACCAGGGCACAGGCGCTTCAATCACCTGCCATCCAGCGCGCCAGGCCATGTCGTCCGCTGACGCCCAGCTTGGCGGTGGCGCGTTTGAGGTAGGTTTCCACCGAACTGTTCTTGACCTTGAGGCGCTGCGCCATTTCAGCCACGGTGCCGCCGGTCAGCAGGCCCAGGCAGACTTCCTGTTCGCGTGCTGACAGTGTCACCGAGCCCTGTGCGAGCCTGCCACTGAAGGCCTGATCCAGCGAGCCCGGCTCCGGCTCGAGGCGCGTGGCATTGTGGCTGGACTGAGCAAGGCTCTGCGCGTGGTGCTCGACCAGCGGCAACAGCGTGTCGGAGAGGCTCTTGAGCAAGGACAACTCTGTCAGGGAAAACGCCCGCAACGCGGTCAGTCGATAAAAACAGATGATCAGCCGACGTTCACCGTGGCTGGACACCAGATTGCACTGGTGGGTGTTGTGCTGAGGGTGTTGCGCGCTCAGCGGAGTCTTGAGCTGAATCAACAACGGGTCCTGCATGTGCAGAATGCTGGATAGCAGAGGATGGTCGATGGCCTCGCTGCCGGGAGGGTCATGCTTCAGGCCCGCGCTGCCCAGCGGATTGATACGACTGATGCTGCTCTCGCGCAGGTCCAGCGTCCATTCACTGAGGCCAAGCCCGTGAATGGGCACCAGCGAATCCACCAATTGCAGCATGTGCCCGGCAAAGGTCTCGTCGCCCGTACTGGACACCAGCTTGGCCAGTTGCAGATAGAAGCGTGGGTCGTCGTGGTACTCGAAATGTTGCGCCGTGTTCATCTTGAGCTTTCCTGATTCCGACCGCGCAAAACGGACCATGTCGACTGCTGCGCGGCAACTACTGATTGCACTTACTGATAAGCCTGATGATGGCACTTGGTCTCCGGGTATTCAGCCTAACCTTTCATCCTGCGTCTGTAACAAAAAACAGGGACAGGATTGCAATCCGCTGAAAGTGTATCTGCGGTGGCATTTGGCCGTACGGCACTGTCCGGGTTAAAGGGGCCATACACAGGTGGGACGGCAGTGCTTAATCCGCTGCCTACCCGCCAAGAAGGACCTTGAGCCATGCTCGCCACCAGCGCCGCAACCTACCCATTGACCGCTGCTCAGCGCGACGTCTGGCTTGATCAGATCAGTCGCGGTGACTCCCCGCTTTATAACATCGGCGGCTACCTGCAACTGTCTGGAGCGGTCGACCCGGTGACGCTGCACAAGGCGCTGGAGCAACTGGTTTGCGCACATGAAGTGCTGCGCACGGTCCTGATGCCCGGTGCCGGAGCGGATGGCATGCCGCTTCAGTCGTACGCGGCTTGCTTGCCGGTGTCCTTGCCGTTGCACGACGTCAGCGGTTATCCCGAGCCGGAACAGGCAGCGCGAGCGCTGATCAATGACAACATGCGCCGCCCGTACGTGCTGGATGGCAGCCCGTTGCTCGACTTCTGTCTGATCCGTCTGGCTGATGACCGCCACTGGCTGGCAGGCCAGGCCCACCATCTGATTCTCGATGGCTGGGGTTTCGGACTGTTGTTCAAGTCCCTCGGCGAGCTTTACAGCGCATTGATGGCAGGTAAAGACCTCGAACTGGTTGCACCGGGCTACAGCGACTTCATTGCCGACGATGCACGTTATCAGGCGTCGCAACGCTATTCGCTGGACAGGGCTTATTGGCTGGAAAAATACCGTGATTTGCCGGAGCCGTTGCTGGTGTCGCGCTATCACAACCGCCGAGCGAATGACCCGGCGCCGTCCCACGCCTGGGTGCAGCCGCTTCCTGGTACCTTGCATGCGCGCATGAAACAATTTGCCGAGCGTCACAACTCGTCTGCGTTTCATGTACTGCTGGCGGTTCTGCATGTCTATTTCACGCGCACTGCGCAACGTGACGAGTGGATTGTCGGGCTGCCGCTGCTCAATCGCAGTGGCGCGCGCTTCAAGGCGACGCTGGGTCACTTCGCTCAGGTCAGTGCCGTGCGCATGGCCTTCGACGAAGGGCTGGACTTTGGTGCATTGGTGGTCGAAGTGCGCGACGCACTGAAACGTGACTTCCGTCATCAGCGCTTCCCCTTGAGCGAGCTCAATCGCAGCCTCGAATTGTCACGTGAGGGAAGGGCGCAACTGTTCGAAGTGTCGGTGTCCTACGAGCTGGAAGACCATGGTTACTGCTACACCGATGCGCAGGCGCAGACTGTAAAGGTGTCCAATGGCTACGAGGCGACGCCGCTGGCCGTGCACTTGCGCAGCAACAGTTGCAACGACGAAGCCTCACTGCACCTGGTTCACCACCGTGCCTGGATCGAAGATGACGAGGCCCAGGCGATCGCCGGACGTTTGCTGCACATTCTGGAGCAGGGGCTGGAAAACCCGGCACTGAAGATTCAGGACTTTCACCTGTCAGTACCTGCCGAACAATTGCAGCTAACAGCCTGGAACCAGACTGAACGCGTTACGGGCGACGAGCAACTGATTCATCGACGCATCGAACAACAGGCCCGTACCCGTCCCTATGCCGTGGCGGCGATTTTTCAAGGGCAACACCTGACCTACGCGCAACTGAACTGTCAGGCCAATGCGCTGGCTCAGCGTCTGATCTACCAGGGCGTACGCCCTGATGATCGCGTGGCAATCGTTTCGCGCCGTGGTCTGGAAACCCTGGTAGGGCTGCTGGCTATTCTCAAGGCGGGGGCGGCTTATGTGCCCATCGATCCGTCGCACCCGCGCGAACGCCTGCACTATCTGCTCAGTGACAGTTTGCCGGTGGTGGTGCTGACCCTGTCTTCGCTGATCGAGCGTCTGCCGCCGCTGGCAATGCCGCTGATCGAACTGGACCACTGCATCGACGGCCAGGGCGCCGAAAAAAATCCGCAGGTAGCGGGGCTGGGCAGCGACAATCTGGTTTACGTCATTTACACATCCGGCTCCACTGGCCAGCCCAAGGGCGTGATGGTGGAGCATCGAACCCTGGCCAATCTGGTTGACTGGCACTGCCAGGCTTTCGATGTGAAGGCGGGCAGTCATACCTCCTGCCTGGCCGGTTTCGGTTTCGATGCGATGGCCTGGGAGGTCTGGCCGACCCTGTGCGCTGGTGCAACCCTGCATGTGGCGCCGGTCAAGGAAAGTGGCGAGGACATTGAAGCCATGCTCGACTGGTGGCGCGCCCAACCGCTGGACGTGAGCTTTCTGCCCACCCCGGTGGCCGAGTATGCGTTCAGCCAGAGCCAGGACCATCCGACCTTGCGCACCCTGCTGATCGGCGGCGATCGCCTGCGGCAGTTCACTCACAACCGCCGTTATGCCGTGGTCAACAACTATGGTCCGACCGAAACCACCGTTGTCGCTACCTCCGGTCAAGTGCTGGCCAACGGCTCGCTGCACATTGGCGGCCCCATCGCCAACACCCGTGTTTACGTACTCGATGAGCACTTGCAAGCGATGCCCGTCGGTGTTCCCGGTGAGCTTTACATTGGCGGTGAGGGTGTTGCGCGGGGCTATCTGAACCAGCCGCAACTCACCGACGAGCGCTTTGTTGTCGACCCGTTCAGCGATATGCCGCAGGCGCGCATGTACCGCAGTGGCGATCTGGTGCGCTGGAACCGCGACGGTAGCCTGGATTACCTGGGCCGTAACGACGACCAGGTGAAGATTCGTGGCATGCGCATCGAGCTGGGCGAAATCGAGGCGGTGCTGGCCAGTCTGGACGGCGTGAAAGACGCGGTTGTGCTGGTTCGCGAGCTCCATCTGCTGGCCTGGTTCACTGAAACCTCCACGGTCGACATCGACACGCTGGCACCGGCAATGCGCGCACGCCTGCCGGGCTACATGGTGCCGCGCGCCTTTACCCGGCTGGCGTCGCTGCCATTGACGGCCAACGGCAAACTTGACCGCCGTGCGCTGCCTGATCCGGACCCGGCGTACCTGCTCGGCAACGCTTATGAAGCACCGCAGGGCGAAGTGGAAATCGCCATGGCGGCCATCTGGGCGCAGGTGCTGGGCATCCAGCGCGTAGGGCGGCACGACAACTTTTTCGAACTGGGCGGCCATTCCCTGCTGGCCGTCAATCTGGTGGAGCAACTGCGCAAGGCCGGACTCAAGGCGGATGTGCATGTGCTGCTCAGCCAGCCGACGCTGGCCGCTCTGGCGGCATGCCAGGCGGACGTCAGCACCTTCAAGGTGCCGGCAAACCTTATTCCGGCAGGCTGCAAGCAGATCACTCCGGGCATGTTGAGTCTGGTGTCGCTTGAACAGTCAGCCATTGATCGCATCGTCGCCAGCGTGCCGGGTGGTGCTGCCAATGTGCAGGAGATCTACCCGCTGGCACCGTTGCAGGAAGGCATTCTCTATCACCACCTGACCGCAGAACAGGGCGATCCCTATCTGCTGCAATGGCGTCTGGCGTTCGACACGCCAGAGCGCCTGTACAGTTGGGCCGCAGCCTTGCAGGAAGTCATCGACCGCCACGATATCCTGCGCACCTCGGTGGTGTGGCAAGGGCTGGAAAGCCCGCAACAGGTGGTCTGGCGTAACGCCGAGCTGACGGTACAGGCCATCGAGTTCGAAGCCGAAGACCCCGAATCGACCGTTATCGATCGCCTGCAACGCCAGTTCGACGCCCGTCATCATCGACTGGATCTGACTCAGGCTCCCTTGATGCGTCTGGTGCATGCCCAGCAATCGTCGAGCCGCGAAACCGTTGCCATTCTGCTCTTTCATCACCTGGTGCTGGATAACACTGCGATGGAGATCGTCAGCCGCGAGATGCAGGCGTTGCTCTTCGGTCACCGCTATGACCTGAAGACGCCGGTGCCGTATCGCAATTACGTGGCGCAAGTACGCCTGGCCAATGACGAGGCAAGCCACACAGCGTTTTTCACTGAAATGCTTGGTGACGTCGACGAGCCAACCCTGCCTTTCGGCATACAGGACGTGCACGCCGGCGGCAGTGACATCGAAGAGGAGCGACGTGCTCTGGACCCTGAACTGGCCCTGCGGCTGCGCGAGCAGGCACGCCTGCTCGGGGTGAGCGCTGCAAGTCTGATGCACGTTGTATGGGCGCGGGTTCTGGGCGTACTTGCCAATCGTCGCGACGTGGTGTTCGGCACTGTGTTGCTGGGACGCATGGGCGGTGAGGGCGCTGATCGGGCGCTCGGTGTTTTTATCAATACCTTGCCGCTGCGCGTGGATACAGCGCTGGACACTCGTTCAGCCGTTAAGGCGGTTCACGCCAGGCTGTCTGCGTTGATCGCTCACGAGCAGGCTTCGCTGGTACTCGCTCAGGGTTGCAGCGCGGTGGCTTCAGGTTCACCGCTGTTCAGTGCGTTGCTCAATTATCGTCACAGCGCTGAGGTAAAACCGCAGGACGGCGAGGGGCTCTGGCAAGGCGTGCGGGTGCTCGGTGGTGATGTACGCAGCAACTATCCGCTGACCCTTTGTGTGGACGATCTGGGCGAAGGTTTCGACCTGCATATGCTGGCGCAGCAGGGTATGGGTGCCGAGCGTATCACTGGCTGGGTGCTCAACACGCTGGAGCATCTGCTGGACACGCTGGAACAGGCGCTGCCGCTGCGGCTGGAAAACGTTCCGATCCTTGACGCGGCAGAGCGCAACCATCTGTTGCTCGATTTCAACGGCAGCGAGCAGCCGTTCCCGCAAGACTGCACCGTCAACGCGTTGATCGAAGCGCAGGCTGCCAGCCAGCCGCACAGCCCTGCGGTGATTCAGGGGGGGCATGTACTGACCTACGCTCAGCTCAACGAGCGCGCCAATCGCCTGGCCCATCATCTGATTGGCCTGGGCGTCAAAACCGATGAACGCATCGCCCTGTGCCTGCACCGTGGTCCCGCACGCCTGGTTGCCATGTTGGCGGTGCTCAAGGCCGGTGCGGCCTACGTGCCGGTCGACCCGGTCTATCCGGCCGAGCGTATTGCCTACCTGCTGCAGGACAGTACGCCTCGCGTGGTTCTGACTGAAAACTCGACCCACGATCTGGCCGGCGATACTGAACGGGTGAACATCGAGCAGGCGGACTGGCTGGGTTCTTCCGGCAATAACCCCTGCGTTGCGGGCCTTGATGCGCAAAAACTGGCTTATGTCATCTACACCTCCGGCTCCACCGGCCAGCCCAAGGGCGTCATGGTCGAGCACTGCACGCTGGTCAATCTGGTGCACTGGCATTGCCAGGCGTTCGCTCTGCAGGCTGGCAGTCATACGGCGAGCGTGGCCGGTTTCGGCTTCGATGCGATGGCCTGGGAAGTGTGGCCAGCGCTGTGTGCCGGTGCGGTGCTGCATCTGCCACCGGCCGAGGTCGGCAACGAGCACGTCGATGAGTTGCTCGACTGGTGGCTGGAACAGCCACTTCAGGTCGGTTTCCTGCCGACCCCGGTGGCCGAACAGGCCTTCAGACGCCCGCGCCAGCACCCGACGTTGCGCACGCTGCTGATCGGTGGCGACCGTTTGCGTCAGTTCGACAGCGACCCTGGCTTCGCCGTGATCAACAACTACGGCCCGACTGAAACCACTGTGGTGGCGACCTCTGGTGCCGTGCAGCCGTGCGGGCCGTTGCATATCGGCGGCCCGATCGCCAACACTCGCGTGTATGTGCTGGACGAGCAGTTGCAGCCGGTGCCGGTGGGTGTCATCGGCGAGCTGTATATCGGTGGCGCGGGGGTTGCCCGTGGGTATCTGAATCGTCCGCAAATGACCGAAGAGCGTTTTATCGCCGACCCGTTCAGCGCCGCAACGCAGGCGCGCCTGTATCGCAGTGGCGATCTGGTGCGCTGGAATGCCGATGGCAGCCTCGACTACCTGGGACGCAATGACGACCAGGTGAAAATCCGCGGCATGCGCATCGAACTGGGCGAAATCGAGACGGCGCTGGCCAGTCAGGCCGAGGTGCAGGACGCCGTGGTGCTGGTGCGCGGTGAACGTTTGCTGGCCTGGTTCACCGAAAGCGCGCCCGTCGAACCCGAAGCGCTGCGCGAGGCGTTGCGTGCACGTCTTCCCGCACACATGGTGCCGCTGGCCTTCACACGCCTGGACGCGCTGCCGCTGACCAGCCATGGCAAGCTCGACCGCCGGGCCTTGCCGGACCCTGAGCTGGAAGCGCTGACCAGCCAGGCCTACGCGGCACCCGTGGGTGAAACAGAGATCCTCATGGCTGATCTCTGGGCGCACGTGCTTGGCCTGGAAAAAGTCGGCCGGCATGACAACTTCTTTGAACTGGGCGGCCATTCGCTGCTGGCGGTCAGTCTGGTCGAGCGCCTGCGCAATGCCGGGCTCAGCGTCGATGTACGCGTCCTGCTCGGTCAGCCGACCGTCGCCGCGCTGGCCGCATCGGTGGGCAAAGGGCGTGAAATCCCGACGCCGCTCAATCGCGTTCCGGCGGGCTGCACATACATCACGCCGGACCTGCTGAGCCTGTCACAGCTCGACCAGACGACCATTGAGCGCATTGTCGCCACAGTGCCTGGCGGCGCGGCCAATGTTCAGGAAATCTACCCGCTGGCGCCCCTGCAGGAAGGCATCCTCTATCACCATCTGACTGCCGAGCAGGGCGACCCGTACTTGCTGCAATTGCGCATGAACGTCGACAGTCAGGAGCGTCTTGAGGCGGTGGCCGCTGCCTTGCGCGAAGTCATCGCCCGGCACGACAGTCTGCGTACGGCGATCGTCTGGGATGGGCTGGAGACGCCGCAACAGGTGGTCTGGCGCCAGGCGGATCTGCTTGTCGAGCGTGTGCCAATGGCGCAAATCGACACCCCGGCGGGTTCGGCACGCATGGACTTGAGCTGTGCGCCGCTGATCCGTCTGGCCTACTGCCCGGACGCGACCGGCCCTGGCCTGTCGGCAACGCTGCTGTTCCATCACATTGTGGTGGACGCCACTGCGCTGGAAGTCATGCGTGAGGAAATGCTCGCCCATCTGCGCGGCGAGCCGGGTCCGACGCAGCCCGCCGTGCCGTATCGCAACTATGTGGCCCAGGCGCGTCTGGGTGTCAGCGAAGCGGAGCATGAGGCGTATTTCCGCGAGCAACTGGGCGATATAGACGAGCCGACATTGCCATTCGATCTGCGCGATGTGCAGGGTGACGGTCATTGCATCGAGGAAGCCCCGCAGATGCTGCCCGATGCGTTGCTACAGCGCCTGCGCACTCAGGCGCGGCAACTGGGTGTCAGCGTCGCCAGCCTGTTGCATCTGGCGTGGGCGCGGGTTCTGGGCGCGGCCACCGGCAATGACCGCGTGGTATTCGGCACCGTGCTGCTGGGTCGCCTGCAGGGCGGTGCGGGTGCTGATCGTGGCATGGGGATGTTCATCAATACGCTGCCGCTGCGGGTCGATCTGGGCAACATCAGCGTACGCGACGGAGCACGCGACACGCATGCCCGACTGGCGGCACTGCTTGGCCATGAGCACGCATCCCTGGCTCAGGCACAGCGCTGGAGCGGGGTGGCAGCGCCATTGCCGTTGTTCAGTGCAATTCTCAACTATCGACACGCCGCAGGCCAGGCGCGCCAGGATGCGCAGCTCGACGCGTGGCAAGGTCTGGAAATTCTGACCAGCGAGAAGCACACCAACTACCCGTTGAGCCTCAACGTCGACGACCTGGGCGACAGCCTGCGCCTGAGCGTTACCGTGCCACCCCGGGTAGGGGCGCAACGTATCTGTGCTTATGTGCAGCAGACGCTGACGGCCATGCTTGACGCCCTTGAAGGCCAGCCGGATCTGCCGGTGCAGCATCTGTCGGTAATCGGCGCTGAGGAGCGGCAGCGTTCGCTGGTCGACTTCAACGCCACAGCGATCCATCACGATCTTCAGCAAACCCTGCACGGACTGTTCGAAGCCCAGGCAGTACGCACGCCGCAGGCAATTGCCCTGCGCGCCGGACGTGCGCAATTGAGCTATCGCCAGCTCAACGAGCAGGCCAACTGCCTGGCGCATCACCTGATCGATCTGGGCGTGCGGCCTGATCAACGGGTAGCGATCTGTGTCGAGCGCGGCCTGTCGATGGTGATCGGGCTGCTGGCGATCCTCAAGGCCGGTGGCGCTTACGTACCACTGGATCCGGGTTACCCGCGCGAGCGTTTGCAGTACATGGTCAAGGACAGCACGCCGGTCGCCTTGCTGGTACAGGGCAGTACCCGTGATCTGCTCGACGACGAGCACGCGCTGCGGATCGATCTGGACAGCGTGACCTGGGACGCGCAGCGTGATCAGAATCCGCGTGTTCCCGGCCTGACGGCAGAGCATCTGGCGTATGTGATTTACACCTCGGGTTCCACCGGCACGCCGAAAGGGGTGATGGTCGAGCACCGTAATGTCAGCAACCTGGTGCAGTGGAGCTCGGTGTTGTGCCCACCTGCCTCGGGCACGGTCTTGCTGCAAAAGACCCCGATCAGCTTCGACGCCTCGGTCTGGGAGATCTTCTGGCCCCTGAGCAGCGGTATTCCACTGGTGCTGGCCCGCCCTGACGGCCAGCGCGATCCTGCCTACCTGGCGCAAGTGATTCAGGAGCGCCAGGTCAGCGTGGTGCAGTTCGTTCCTGCGCTGTTACAGCAGTTCCTCGATCTGCCGCAGAGCAGCGCGTGCAGCAGCTTGACCGACGTTGTCTGCGGGGGCGGTGAGCTGACCGTGGAGATGGCGGCGCAGCTGCGCAAACGTTTGCCGGAGGTGCGCCTGCACAACGTGTATGGCCCGACCGAAACCACAGTCGATTGCAGTGTCTGGACGCTGCAACCCGACCAAGCCGTGCCGGACACTGCCCTGCCTATCGGGCGTCCGATCAGCAACACACGGCTGTATGTGCTCGACGCTTATGACCAGCCCGTACCGCAGGGGGTTATCGGCCAGCTGCATATCGGCGGTGCCGGGGTGACGCGTGGCTATCTGAACCTGCCGAAGACCGATGCCGAACGTTTTATCGACAGCCCTTTCGTAGCAGGCGACCGCCTGTACCGCAGTGGTGATCTGGTACGCCAGCGGGCAGACGGCAACCTCAAGTTCCTTGGCCGCAATGACGATCAGGTGAAGATCCACGGATTACGCATCGAACCGGGCGATATTCAGGCCTGCCTGATCAGCCATCCGGGCATCGAACAGGCCATCGTGCTGGTGCGCGACGAGCAACCGGGCGGGCAACGGCTGGTGGCCTATTACACCGGCACACAGTTGCCGGTCGAGACCTTGCGTGAAGTGCTGCGTGCGCAGTTGCCGGATTACATGGTGCCCGCACTGTTCGTGCATCTGGACGCCATGCCGCTGAGCCCCAACGGCAAGCTGGATCGCAAGGCGCTGCCTGCGCCCGGGCAGGATGCGCTCCTGACCCGCCCTTATGAAGCACCGCAAGGCGAAACCGAAGTCTTGCTGGCCAGGCTCTGGAGCGAACTGCTCGGGGTCGGGCAGGTAGGCCGTCACGACAACTTTTTCGAGCTGGGCGGTCATTCGCTGCTGGCGGTGAGCCTGAGTGCGCGCCTGCGCCAGGAAGGCATCGAGGCCGACGTCCGGGCGCTTTTCGAACAACCTACGCTGGCGGGCTACGCAGCCATCACAGAGAACATGGAGATTACCCTGTGAGCATCAACGAACTCTTGGCGACACTCAAAGCTCACGAAATCCACCTGACGGTCAAGGACGGTCAACTGGTGGTGCAGGGCAATCGCCGTGCCTTGACCGATAACGGCTTGCTGGAGCATCTGCGTGAGCATAAGCCGGCGCTGATCGAGCTCATCGAACAAGGCGATTATCAGAACGGCAAGCGTGGTGCACCGGCATTGCCAGACAACGGCATCGAGCAGGGTTGCGAGCGAATCACCCCTGAAATGTTGACGCTGGTGAAGCTTGATCAGGCGGCTATCGACCTGTTGATGGACGCGATACCGGGAGGTGCCGCGAATGTCCAGGACATCTACCCGCTGGCGCCGCTGCAGCAAGGCATTCTTTATCACCACGTCAGCGCCACCCAAGGCGATCCCTATGTCATGCAGGTGCAATTCGCCTTTTCTGATCAGGCGCGTCGGGACGCGTTCGCCGAGGCGCTGCAAAGCGTCATCACCCGGCATGACATTCTGCGCACCTCAGTACACTGGAAGGGGCTGGAAACCCCGGTGCAGGTGGTCTGGCGCCACGCTGAACTGAAAGTCGACAGCTCGCCGCTCGCGGCAGACCTGACGATGGATCTGGGCCAGGCCCCGCTGATGCGCCTGGTCTGCCATGCACCCGTAGCAGGCCAGTGGGTCGAGGCTACGCTGCTGTTCCACCACATTGCCATGGACCATAGCGCTCTTGAGGTCGTGCGCCATGAGGTCCAGGCCTGTCTGTCGGGACAAGCCGAAATGCTGGGCGTGCCGGTACCGTTTCGCAACTATGTCGGGCAAGCGCTGCTGGGTGTCAGCGAGGCTCAGCATGAAGCGTTTTTCCGCGAGATGCTGGGTGATCTCGACGAACCGACGCTGGCCTACGGTCTGCAGGATTTGAGCGGTGAGGGCGATGCAATCGAAGAACACAGCATCACCCTCGATCAGCAATTGTGTCAGCGCCTGCGCGCTCAGTCGCGAACCCTGGGCATCAGTGTCGCCAGCCTGTTCCACCTGGGCTGGGCACGGGTGCTGGCGGGCCTCGCCGGACAGTCGCGGGTTGTGTTCGGCACCGTGCTGATGGGGCGCCTGCTGGGTGCCGAAGCCACAGAGCGGGCGCTGGGTATCTTCATCAACACCTTGCCGCTGCGCCTCGATCTGGACGAGCAGGGCGTGCAAGCCGCAGTGCGCGCCACCCACCAGCGCCTGACCGCGCTGATGCGCCACGAACACGCACCGCTGGCACTGGCGCAGCGCTGCAGTGGGGTAAAAGCGCCGACGCCGTTGTTCAACGCATTGCTCAACTACCGCCACAGCGCGCCGGCGCAGGCGTCCGGTGAAACATGGCAAGGCATTGAGGTGCTGCAGGCTCAGGAGCGCAGCAATTATCCGCTGGTGCTGAGCGTCGATGATCTGGGCGAAGCCTTTGGCTTGACGGCACAGGCCACCGCAGGCATCGACCCGCACAATATTTGCGCCTATATGCAATGGACCATGGAAAGCGTGGTCGATGCGCTGGAGCAGACGCCACAGATGCCGGTCGATCAGCTTGATATCGTGCCCGCCAGCGAGCGTGCGCGATTGCTGCTGGACTTCAATGACCGACGTGCCGACTACGAACGCAGACTGACGATTCATCAGCGCATCGAGCAACTGGCAGAGCAGCAGCCTGATGCTGTTGCCGCACAGGTAGGTGCACAACACCTGAGCTACCGCGAGCTGAACGCGCGCGCCAATGCGCTCGCTCATCATTTGATCGGTCTTGACGTACAACCCGATGACCGCGTGGCGGTGGTGGCACGACGCAGCCTGGAGACGCTGGTCGGCTTGCTGGCGGTGCTCAAGGCCGGTGCGGGCTATGTACCGGTCGATCCGGCGCATCCGGACGAGCGCATTGCCTATCTGCTCGGCGACAGCGCGCCGGTTGCGGTGTTGGCTCAACCGGCCTTTGTCGAACGCCTGCAAGGGTTGGGCTTGGCGGGATTGAACACACCGCTGATCGAACTGGACCTGGCAAGCTGGCCAGAGCAGCAAGACAACCCTCACATCGACGCGCTCGATTCGACCCACCTCGCCTATGTGATCTACACCTCGGGCTCGACCGGCCAGCCCAAGGGCGTAATGGTCGAACACCGCACGCTGAACAATCTGATCGACTGGCACCGTGAGGCCTTCGATCTGCGTGCGGGCAGTCATACCGCCAGCGTGGCGGGCTTCGGTTTCGACGCCATGGCCTGGGAAATCTGGCCGGCCTTGTGCGCCGGGGCGACGCTGCACCTGCCACCAGCCGAAATCGGCAATGAACAGCTCGATGCACTGCTTGACTGGTGGATCGCCCAGCCATTGCAGGTTGCTTTTCTGCCCACTCCGGTGGCCGAATACGCCTTCAGTCGCAATCTGCGTCATCCAACCCTGCGCACGCTGCTGATCGGCGGTGACCGGCTACGCCAGTTCCATCGCGATCCGGGCTTTGCGGTGATTAACAATTATGGCCCCACCGAAGCCACAGTGGTCGCCACCTCCGGTCGTTTATTACCCGACGGCAGCCTGGATATCGGCAAGCCGGTCGCCAACACGTCGATTTATCTGCTTGATGAGCGCCAACAGCTGGTTCCGCTCGGGGTGCCGGGTGAGCTGTATATCGGTGGCGACAGTGTGGCCCGCGGTTACCTGAATCAGCCGCAACTGACTGCAGAACGCTTTGTGCATGACTCGTTCGCCGGGCAACCACAGGCGCGCATGTACCGCACCGGCGATCTGGCGCGCTGGAATGCCGATGGCACCCTGGAATACCTGGGTCGTAACGACGATCAGGTGAAAATTCGCGGGGTGCGTATCGAGCTAGGTGAGATCGAAAACCAGTTCAGCCAATTGCCGGGTATCGAGGAAGCACTGGTGCTTGCTCGCGAGGACGAACCGGGGCAACCGCGGCTGGTGGGTTACTTCACTGAACGCGCAGGCGCTGCTTCCAGCACCGTGGAGCAATTGCGTACCGCGCTGCTGGCCCGTCTGCCGGGTTATATGGTGCCTGGCGCATTGGTACGCCTGGAAAGCTGGCCGCTGACGGCCAACGGCAAGGTCGACCGCCGTGCCTTGCCGGTACCCGATCGCACCGCGTTGTCGACCGGCGAATACCAAGCCCCGCAAGGCGATCTGGAGAGCGCACTGGCGCTGATCTGGAGCGAATTGCTGCAGGTCGAGCGCGTAGGGCGTCATGATCGTTTCTTCGAGCTGGGCGGTCATTCGTTGCTGGCAATGCGTATGGTTTCTCAGGTGCGTCAGCGCCTGGCACTGGAACTGGCCCTTGGCGACCTGTTTGCCGACAGTTCGCTGATCGCGGTCGCACACTGCCTGAGCGCTGCCGCACGCAGTCAGTTGCCGGCCATCGACGTGCAGCCACGCAACGGCCCGCTACCCTTGTCTTCCGCTCAGCAGCGCATCTGGTTCATGGCGCAAATGGAAGACGCCAACAGCGCCTACAACATCTCGCTGGGCCTGAAATTGAGCGGTCCACTGGACAGCCGTGCCTTGACGCGTGCGCTGGAGCGCATTGTGGCCCGCCACGACAGCCTGCGCAGCCGCTTCAGTCAGGAGGACGACAATGCCTGGGTAGAGGCCGCGCCTGTGACTGAAGTGCCGCGCATCTGCTGGCAGGACTTACGTGATCAGGACCCACAAGCGCTGCAGGCCGTGATCAGGGAAGAGGCCGCGCAGCCCTTCGACTTGCAGCACGACCTGCCGATCCGAGGCCGTTTGCTGTGTCTGGCTGAAGACCGTCACGTCTTGTTGCTGACCGTGCATCACATCGTTGCCGACGGTTGGTCGCTGGGCGTGCTGACCCGCGAACTGACCGCGCTCTACCAGGCATTCAGTCAAGGGCAAGAGGACCCGCTGCCCGCACTGGCGCTGCAATATGGCGATTACGCCGTATGGCAACGCAACTGGCTGGACGACGAGCGATTGAGTCATCAGGCCGATTACTGGCAGCAGACGCTGACGGGAGCGCCGGTATTGCTGACCCTGCCCACCGACCGTCCACGTCCTGCGCATCAGGATTACACCGGGGCCAGCGTCGCGCTGGATCTCGATCCGCGTCTGAGCACCGACCTCAGAGCCTTCTGTCAGGCGCAGTCGGTGACACCGTTCATGCTGTTCATGGGCGCATGGGCCGTATTGCTGGCGCGGCTGTCCGGACAGGAGGAGGTGGTCGTCGGCATGCCGGTTGCCAACCGCCGTCGTGCCGAAATCGAAGGCTTGATCGGGCTGTTCGTCAATACCCTGGCCGTGCGTGTCGATACGTCGGGCGAGCCGGATGTGGTGACGCTGCTGGAGCGCATCAAGGCCCGCGTGGTGGAAGCGCAGGATCATCAGGACCTGCCTTTCGAACAGGTCGTGGAGCGTCTGCGGCCGCCGCGCAGCCTCGCGCACAGCCCGCTATTCCAGGCATCACTGACCTGGGACGGCAGCCAGGGGCTGGAATTGCAACTGGGCGATATGCAGCTCGAACCGCTGGATGAACAGGCCGCATTCGCAAAATTCGACCTGGCGTTGAGCGTCAGCGATGGTCCTGATCATTTCCGCTGCATCGTGGAATATGCCACAGCGCTGTTTGACCACGGCACCATCGAGCGCCACCTGAATTATCTGGAGGCGATACTGCGGGCCATGGTGGCTGACAGCCAGACGGTGGTGAGCCACATTCCGCTGTTGTCGGAGGCCGAGCGTCGGCAGTTGACCGACGGGTTCAATGCACCTGATGCGGTTTATCCGCAAGAACAGACGCTGCACAGCCAGTTCGAAGCGCAAGCGCAGCGCACGCCGGATGCGATTGCCGTCAGCTATGAAGAGGAGTCGTGGAGCTACGCGACACTCAACGCCCAGGCCAACAGGATCGCGCATCGCCTGATTGGCATGGGCATCGGTGCGGACGACCGGGTCGCCATCTGCACCCATCGCGGCCTGCAGATGATCGCCGGCCTGCTGGGGATTCTCAAGGCCGGTGCCGCCTACGTGCCGCTGGACCCGGCTTATCCTGTTGAACGTCTGGCTTATACCCTCGACGACAGCGCACCGGTAGCGTTGTTGAGTCAGCGGTCAGTGCAGGGCACCTTGCCAGTCTCGCAAGTGCCGGTTATCTGTCTCGACGACGACTTGCAGGACGAATCCGTCTGTAATCCGCAGGTGCCGGTAACGCCCGGCAACCTGGCTTATGTGATCTACACCTCCGGGTCTACCGGCAAGCCCAAAGGCGTGATGATCGAACATCGCAACGTTGCGCGGCTATTCTCGGCCACCGAAGAATGGTTCGGTTTCAACCAGCAGGATGTCTGGGCGCTGTTCCATTCGTTCGCCTTCGATTTCTCGGTCTGGGAAATCTGGGGTGCATTGCTGCACGGCGGGCATTTGGTGATCGTGCCGCAACTGGTCAGCCGCTCGCCCGAAGACTTCTACGCACTACTGTGCAGCACCGGGGTGACGGTGCTCAACCAGACGCCGAGTGCGTTTCGTCAGCTGATTGCTGCACAGGGCGAGAACGGCCAGGCGCATTCGTTGCGCAAGGTGATCTTCGGCGGTGAAGCACT
The DNA here is from genome assembly GCF_020312125.1 of Pseudomonas sp. P135. Taxonomy (NCBI): domain Bacteria; kingdom Pseudomonadati; phylum Pseudomonadota; class Gammaproteobacteria; order Pseudomonadales; family Pseudomonadaceae; genus Pseudomonas; species Pseudomonas sp. P135. The sequence goes on along the minus strand of NZ_JAGPYR010000005.1, from coordinate 78,385 downwards.
GGACACCGTGATACTCAAACCGTGGTATGCCCGCCAGGTGAATGCCGGCACACAACTGGTGAACATGTACGGCATCACCGAAACCACGGTGCATGTGACCTATTACCCGTTGCAGCCCGGAGACGCCCAGCGCCTCGGCGCCAGCCCGATTGGCAGGCGCATTCCCGATTTGCAGCTGTATGTTCTCGATGCCCGCGGCGAGCCGGTGCCGATGGGCGTGGTTGGCGAGCTGTATGTCGGCGGTGCCGGTGTGGCGCGGGGCTACCTGCACCGTGAAGCACTGACGGCTGAACGCTTTCTCGACAACCCGTTCAGCCACGCCCCGAATGCGCGGATGTACCGTACCGGTGACCTGGGCCGCTGGCTGGCCGATGGCAGCCTGGAATACATGGGCCGTAATGACGAACAGGTCAAGATTCGCGGTTTCCGTATCGAACTGGGTGAAATCGCAGCGCGCCTCAATGATCATCCAGATGTTCTCGACGCCGTGGTAGTGGCACGCGAGGATGTGCCGGGAGACAAACGACTGGTTGGCTATTACACCTCGGCTGAAGATAAAGCCGGGCTGGATATCGAACAGTTGCGTGCCTGGCTGTCGGGCCTGCTGCCCGAATACATGGTGCCTGCGGCCTATGTACGGCTGGCCAGCCTGCCGGTGACGGCGAACGGCAAACTGGACCGCAAAAGCCTGCCGGCACCGGACCGCGACAGCATCGCCAGCCGGGCCTATGAAGCGCCGCAAGGACCGATCGAAATCGCTCTGGCAAGCTTGTGGGCCGAGCTGTTGCATGTGGAGCAGGTCGGTCGTCAGGATAATTTCTTTGAACTGGGCGGCCACTCGCTGCTGGCCGTGACCCTGATTGCGCGTATGCGTCGTCTGGACATGCGTGCGGACATTCGCGTTCTGTTTGTCCAGCCAACGCTGGCGGCGCTGGCCGAGGCTGTCGGTGGCGACACTGAAATCAATGTGCCGGCCAACCTGATCGATGCGCACTGCCAGCGCATCACCCCTGAACTGCTGCCCCTGGTGGCGCTGGATCAGCCCGCCATTGAGCGTATCGTGGCGCGGGTGCCGGGCGGTGCCGCGAATGTGCAGGATATCTACCCGCTGGGCCCGTTGCAGACCGGTATTCTTTATCACCACCTGACCGCCGGGGACCGCGATCCTTATCTGTTGCAGCCGCAGTTCGCCTTCGCCGACGCCTCGCGTCTCGAGGCTTTTTGCCATGCCTTGCAGCGGGTGATCGAGCGCAACGATATTCTGCGCACCGGGTTGTTCTGGGAAGGTTTGCAAGCACCGGTACAAGTGGTCTGGCGTCAGGCGCCGCTGCGGGTTGAAGAGACAGCCTTGCAAGACCTGTTCAATGCGCCGCGCATGGACCTGACGCAGGCGCCGCTGCTGCAGCTGGTCTATGCCCATGATCCGGCCAATCAAAGGATCGCAGCGGTGCTGCGCTACCACCATGTGATCATGGACCACATCGCCCTTGATGTATTGAGTCATGAGTTGCAGGCCATCCTGCTGAACAACGAAGCTCAGCTTGCAGCGCCCGTGCCTTACCGAAACTACATCGCCCACGTTGTGCAAGGGCCTGGCGAAGACGCCCATGAAGCGTTCTTCCGCGAGCAGTTGGGCGATATCGATGAGCCGACCTTGCCTTACGGCCTGGCCATGGCATCCGCCGAGCAGATTCCTGGCGATGCCCGACTCACGCTGGACCGCGACCTGTGCCGGCAGATCCGCGATCAGGCAAGACAATTGAGTGTCAGTGCCGCCACCTTGATGCACCTGGCCTGGGCGAAGGTACTGGGCCAGTTGTCCGGGCGTGACAGCGTGGTATTCGGCACCGTGCTGCTTGGACGCCTGCGCGGCGGTGAAGGGGGCGAGCGCGCCTTGGGGGTGTTCATCAATACCTTGCCATTGCGCATGGATCTGGTCGGGCATTGCGCGCGCAGTGCAGTGCTCGACCTCCATGGTCGTCTGGTCGGGATGCTCGCCCATGAGCACGCTCAGTTGGCTCTGACCCAGCGCTGCAGTGCCTTGCCGGCTGGCGCGCCACTGTTCAATACGCTGCTCAATTACCGCCACAGCGCTGTGCCTGAGGTCGATGACCAGGCGAACAACACGGCATGGCAAGGGATTGAGGTCGTGCACGCAGAGGAGCGCAGTAACTACCCGCTGACCTTGAGTATCGATGACTTCGGCGATAGTTTCAGCCTGACAGCCCAGGCTGCGCCGGGTATTGATCCGCAACGGATTTGCGCCTACGTGCAACAAGCCCTTGTCCATCTGGTGCAGGCCCTGGAGCAGCAATCGGCAACAGCGCTGATCGAATCATCGGTGCTGCCGGAGGCAGAACGCGAGCGTCTGTTGGTCTCGTTCAACGATACCCGGCGTGACTACCCACGCGGGCAGCCCGTGCACCGTCTGTTCGAGCGTCGCGCCGCGCTGCATCCGCATGCAGTGGCGGCCGTGCATGGCCGTCGCTCACTCACTTATGGTGAGTTGAACGAACGCGCCAACCACTTGGCTCACTACCTGCTGGGACAAGGTGTGCGGCCCAACGAGCATGTGGCGATTCTGCTGCCGCGCTCACTGGAACTGCTGATCAGCCAGTTGGCGATCGGCAAATGCGCAGCGACCTACGTGCCACTGGACGTCAATGCGCCTGCCGAACGCCAGCATTACATGCTCGATGATTGCCAGGCGAAATGTGTGCTGACACAGAGCGCTACCTCGCTGGGCTCGACGGTGCAACGCATCGATCTGGACCAGTTGAACCTTGACGACCAGCCTGCGCATGATCCGGGTCTGCCTCAGGCGTCCGACACCGCGGCTTACGTCATGTACACCTCCGGCTCAACGGGGGCCCCGAAAGGCGTACGCGTGGCCCATCGCGGCATTGCCAGGCTGGTGTTGAACAACGGTTATGCCGACTTCAACGAGCAGGACAGCATCGCTTTTGCCTCCAACCCGGCGTTCGATGCCAGCACCATGGAAGTCTGGGGTGCCTTGCTCAACGGTGGACAGTTGCTGGTGATCGAGCACACCACGCTGATCGATCCGATGCGTTTCAGCGCGGCCCTGCGTCACGGCAATGTCAGCGTGCTGTTCTTGACCAGCGCACTGTTCAATCAGTACGTGCAACTGATCCCCGAGGCACTCAGCGGTCTTCGGCTGTTGCTTTCCGGCGGTGAGCGCGCCGATCCGGCGAGCTTCCGCACGCTGCTTGCCCAGGCTCCGGGCCTGCACCTGTTGAACGCGTACGGCCCCACGGAAACGACCACCTTCGCGACAGCCTGCGAAGTCCGAGCGCTGGCCGATCACGCCGAGTCGGTTCCGATCGGCAGACCTATCGGTAACACGACGGTCTACGTACTCGACGCTCATCAGCGCCTGACACCGTTGGGGGCGATTGGCGAGCTTTACATTGGCGGCGATGGTGTGGCGCTCGGTTATCTGAATCGCCCGGACCTGACGGCAGAGAAGTTTATTGCCGACCCGTTCAGCGATCAGCCCGGCGCGCTGCTGTACCGCACCGGCGATCTGGGCCGCTGGCTGGAGGACGGTCAGCTGGAATGTCTGGGACGCAACGATGACCAAGTGAAAATCCGCGGTTTCCGTATCGAGCTGGGCGAGATCGTCAATTGCCTGCACCAGTTGCCGGGTATCAGGGAGGCTGTGGTTCTGGCGCGCGAGGATGAGCCGGGGCAGGTGCGTCTGGTTGCCTATTTCACCAGTCGCCTGGACGCCGAGGCACCTGCACCCGAGCAAATGCGTGCTCACTTGCAGGCTAACCTGCCGGAATACATGGTGCCTGGGGCCTTTGTCGAGCTGACCGCTTTGCCGTTGACAGCCAACGGCAAGCTGGACAGCCGTGCGCTGCCCAAACCGGATCACTCGTCGCTGTTGGGGCTGGCCTACGAGCCACCGCAGGGCGAGATTGAAATCGCTCTGGCGCAGATCTGGGCTGAAGTGCTGCAGCTCGAGCGGGTCGGTCGTCACGATCACTTTTTCGATCTGGGCGGGCATTCCCTGCTGGCCATGCGCATGGTGTCGCAGGTGCGTCAGCAGATGGGCATGGAGTTGCCATTGGGCGAACTCTTCGCGCTGGGCGAACTGGCAGCCGTGGCCAGTGCGCTGGCTGGTGCGGGGCGCAGTGAACTGTCGTTGATCCTGCCTGCGCCGCGTGATCAGTCGCTACCGCTGTCGTTTGCCCAGCAGCGTTTGTGGTTTCTGGCACAAATGGAGGGCGGCAATCAGGCTTACAACATCCCGCTGGCCCTCAGTCTGCAAGGATCGCTGGATGTGGCAGCGTTGACAGCCGCGCTTGGGCGGATCGTCGAGCGCCACGAAACCCTGCGCAGCCGCTTCATTGCCCGCGAGGAGGGGGCTGAAGTCGTGTTCACAGCTCCGACAGCCATGTCGTTCCTGCACATCGAAGACCTGCGTCAAAACCCGCAAACCCTGGCCGAACGCGTCGCAGCAGAGGCCACCGCAGCGTTCGATCTGACGCGGGGGCCGCTGATCCGTGGCTGCCTGCTGCAGGTGGAAGACGCGCGGCACGTGTTGTTGCTGACCGTGCACCACATCGTCTCCGACGGCTGGTCGATGGGCGTGCTGACCCGCGAACTGCATGCGTTGTATCCGGCGCTGCGCCGTGGCGAGGCCGATCCATTGCCAGCGCTGAGCATTCAATACGCCGACTATGCGGTCTGGCAGCAGGGCTGGATGAGCGGTGAGCGCCTGCAACATCAGGCGGCCTACTGGCGGCAGGCGCTGGAAGGCGCACCGACACTGCTGACCCTGCCAGCCGACCGGCCGCGTCCGGCGCAGCAGGATTTCGCCGGTGCCAGCCTCAACGTACGGCTGGATGGGCAACTGACTGCCGGCCTGCGTGCGCTGGCTCAGCGGCAAGGTGTCACGCTGTACATGACCTTGCTGACTGCGTGGGGCGCACTGCTGGCGCGGCTTTCAGGTCAGGCCGAGGTGGTCGTCGGCAGCCCGATCGCGGGCCGTGGTCGCGCCGAGCTGGAAGGGCTGATCGGTCTGTTCGTCAACACGCTGGCCATACGCATCGACACGGCATCGGCATCCACCGGTGATACGCTGCTGGCACAGGTCAGGGCGCGGGTCCTGGAGGCTCAGGACCATCAGGACCTGCCGTTCGAGCAGGTGGTGGAAATCGTCCGGCCGACACGCAGCCTCGCCCACGGGCCTTTGTTCCAGACGACGCTCAACTGGCTGGCCGGGGAAACTGCGTTACCGGAGATGGACGGGCTGTCGCTGGCGACGGTCGAGCAGCAGAGTCAGGTCTCCAAGTTCGATCTGTCGCTTAACCTCGGCGAACAGGGTGATGCTTTGTTCGGTACGCTGGACTACGCCACTGCGCTGTTCGACGAGGCAACGGTGCAGCGCTATTGCGGTTATTTCGAACAGTTGCTGCGCACGCTGGTGAATAACCAGCAGGTGGTGCTCGCTGATATACCGCTGGTGGGCCTGCAGGAGCGCGAGTATCTGCTCGACACTCTTAACGCCAGCGCGGTGAGCCTGCCGCAAGGTCAGACCATTCATGCCCTGATAGAAGCACGCGCCGAAGGCATGCCCGAAGCCGTTGCCGCCAGGGTTGGCGAGCAGTCACTGAGCTACGCACAGATGAACCGTCAGGCCAACAGCCTTGCCCATCATCTGATCAGCCTGGGCGTGCGCCCGGATGATCGCGTCGCGGTCGTCGCGCGCCGTGGGCTGGACACGCTGGTGAGCCTGCTGGCCGTGCTCAAGTCCGGTGCCTGCTATGTGCCGGTGGATCCGGCGCACCCCGATGAGCGCATAAACTATCTGCTGGCCGACAGCGCGCCAGTAGTGGTGCTCGCTGAACAGGCTTTCATGGCGCGCCTGCCTGCACTGAAGGTGCCGTTGCTCGCGCTTGATCGACCTCAATGGCCTGAAAAACCGGCAAATCCGCTGGTGTCGGGCCAGACGCCCGGCGATCTGGCGTATGTGATTTACACCTCCGGCTCAACCGGACAACCGAAAGGCGTGATGGTCGAGCACCGCACGCTGGCCAACCTCGTCCATTGGCATTGCCAGGCGTTCGCTTTGCACGCCGGCAGCCATACGGCCACTGTGGCCGGCTTCGGTTTTGACGCGATGGCCTGGGAAGTCTGGCCGGCACTGTGTGCGGGGGCAACGCTGCACATCCCGCCAGCGGAGATCAGCAACGAACAGCTCGACCTGCTGCTCGACTGGTGGCTCGCGCAGCCCCTGCAGGTGGCGTTTTTGCCGACACCGGTGGCCGAATATGCGTTCAGCCGCGAGCTCTACCACCCGACGCTGCACACGCTGCTGATCGGCGGCGATCGCCTGCGGCAGTTCCACCGTGAGCCGGGTTTTGCCGTGATCAACAACTATGGCCCGACCGAAACCACGGTGGTCGCGACCTCCGGTCGTCTGTTGCCTGACGGCAGCCTCGACATCGGCAAGCCGATCGCCAACACCCGCGTGTACCTGCTGGATGAGCAGCAGCAACTGGTGCCGACCGGTGTTGCCGGCGAGCTGTACATCGGTGGTGAAGGCGTGGCGCGGGGTTATCTGAATCAGCCGCAACTCACTGCCGAACGCTTCCTCAGTGACCCGTTCTGCGATAACCCGCAGGCGCGCATGTACCGCACCGGCGATCTGGCGCGCTGGAATGCCGACGGCACGCTGGACTACCTGGGACGTAACGACGATCAGGTGAAAGTCCGCGGTATGCGCATCGAACTGGGCGAAATCGAGGCGCAACTGACCTCGTTGCCGGGTATCGAGGAGTCGCTGGTGGTGGCGCGCGAGGACGAACCTGGACAGTCACGTCTGGTGGCGTACTTCATTGAGCAAGGCCCGCGCTCGGCCCTTGATATCGCCAGGCTACGTGCCGACCTGCTGGACCGTCTGCCGGGCTACATGGTGCCGAGTGCGTTCGTGCGCCTCGATGCCTGGCCATTGACCGCTAACGGCAAGGTCGATCGACGTGCCTTGCCGGTGCCGGATCGCGACGCCATGCCAGGGCGTGAATACGAGCCGCCGCAAGGCGAGCTGGAAATGGCCCTGGCCGACATCTGGAGCGATTTGCTGCAAGTCGAGCAGGTAGGGCGCACCGATCACTTCTTCGAACTCGGCGGCCATTCGCTGCTCGCCGTTACTCTGATCGCACGCATGCGTCGCCGTGGCATGGATGCCGATATTCGCGTGTTGTTTGCCCAGCCGACCCTGGCCGCCCTGGCGCGTGCCGTCGGCAGCGGCGCTCAGGTGAAGATTCCGGCCAACCTGATCGGTACCGATTGCACATCAATCACCCCGGACCTGTTGCCGTTGGTGAAACTGGATCAGGCAGGTATCGATCGCGTTGTCGCCAGCGTGACCGGCGGTGCGAGCAATATTCAGGACATTTACCCGCTGGGGCCTTTGCAGGCGGGTATTTTCTATCACTACCTGTCCGCCGCCGAGGATGATCCCTATCGTTTGCAGGCACGCTTCGCCTTTGCCGACCGCTCGCGACTGGAGGCCTTCAGCCAGGCGCTGCAACAGGTCATCGCCCGCAACGACGTGTTGCGGACTTCACTGTGCTGGGAAGGTCTGGAAACGCCGGTGCAAGTGGTCTGGCGACATGCGGATCTGCCGGTGATCGAGGTGCCGTTGGCGGCGCTGGATAATCCCGAGCCGCTGGAACTTGTACGTGCACCGCTGCTGCGGCTGATCCACGCCGATGACCCGGACAACGGGCGTATCGTCGCGGTCCTGCTGTTCCATCACTTGATCATGGACCACGTTGCCCTGGACCTGCTGAGCCAGGAATTGCAGGCGGTGCTGCTCGATCAGGCAGCGCAACTGCCTGCGCCAGTGCCTTACCGCAACTACATCGCGCAGACCTTGCTGGGGGCAGGTGACGATGCGCATGAAACGTTCTTCCGCGAGCAATTGGGCGATCTCGATGAGCCGACCCTGGCGTATGCCCAGACCTGGTTGCCAGGGCCGGAGGTTGCAGGCGAGGCCCGACTGCGTCTGGATGCGGACCTGAGCAGGCGGTTGCGTCATCAGGTGCGGCAGCTGGGTGTCAGTCCTGCCAGCCTGATGCACCTGGCCTGGGCTCAGGTACTGGGCCGATTGTCCGGGCGTGACAGCGTGGTGTTCGGCACCGTACTGCTGGGTCGCCTGAACGGCAGCGAGGGCGCCGACCGCACGCTCGGGGTGTTCATCAACACCTTGCCGTTGCGCATCGACCTGGCCGATCAGAGTGCACGCGATGCTCTGTCCCAGACTCACCGCCGCCTGACCGGATTGCTTGCCCACGAACAGGCTTCTCTGGCAATCGCGCAGCGTTGCAGCGCCTTGCCTGCAGGCGCACCGTTGTTCAGTGCACTGTTGAACTACCGCCATAGCGCGGTGCCCGGTGAGGCAAACGAGGCTGCCGGCAAAGCCTGGCAGGGCATTGAGCTGTTGCAGTCGGGCGAGCGCAGCAGCTATCCGTTGACGCTCAGCGTCGATGATCTGGGCGAGGCGTTCGACCTGACTGCATTGACCTCGACAGGCATCGATGCCCGACGTGTTTGTGCGTATCTTGCCTGCGCCGTGGAGGGGCTGGTCGACGCCCTTGAACAGGCACCTTCGGAACCGATTCAGGCACTGAATATTCTGCCCGGCACCGAGCGAACCGAACTGCTCGATGGCTTCAATACCGATCGCCTTACGGCGGAGTGCCCGCTGCCGGTTCATCTACGTATCGAACAGCAGGCGCTTGACCAGCCGAACGCACTGGCTGCTAAGGCGGGCGACCAGCACTTGAGCTACGCCGAGTTGAATGCCCGTGCCAACGCATTGGCCCATCACCTGATCGGGCTGGGCGTGCGTCCTGACGACCGTGTGGCGGTGGTCGCGCGGCGCGGTCTGGAGACCCTGACAGGTCTGCTGGCAGTGCTCAAAGCCGGGGCGTGCTACGTACCGGTCGATCCGGGCCATCCGGATGAACGCATCAGCTACCTGCTGGAGAACAGCACACCCATGGTGGTGTTGGCTCAATTCGACCTGCTGACACGTCTGCCCGAACTGCAGGTGCCGGTGATCGCGCTTGATCGCCCGGACTGGTCACAGCGCACCGACAACCCGTCCGTGCCGGAAATGACCACGCAGCATCTGGCTTATGTGATTTACACCTCGGGGTCCACCGGGCTGCCCAAGGGCGTAATGGTCGAGCACCGCACGCTGAACAATCTGGTGGATTGGCACTGTGAAGCCTTCAACCTGCGTGCCGGCAGTCATACCGCCAGCGTTGCCGGGTTCGGTTTCGACGCCATGGCCTGGGAAGTCTGGCCTGCGCTGTGTGCCGGTGCGGTGCTGCACCTGCCGCCTGCGGAGATTGGCAACGAACAGCTCGATGTGCTGCTCGACTGGTGGCTGGCCCAGCCGCTGCAGGTGGCGTTTCTGCCGACCCCGGTGGCCGAATATGCCTTCAGCCGTGAATTACACCACCCGACGCTGCAGACCCTGTTGATTGGCGGTGATCGCTTGCGTCATTTCAACCGTGATCCCGGTTTTGCCGTGGTCAACAACTACGGCCCGACAGAGACCACGGTGGTGGCCAGCTCTGGCCGGATGCAGCCAGGCAAGGTGTTGCACATCGGCAAGCCGGTTACCCATGCCCGACTGTACGTACTGGATTCGCGTGGCCAGCCCGTGCCACTCGGGGTGCCCGGCGAGTTGTACATCGGCGGCGCTGGCGTGGCTCGTGGCTATCTCAACCGTGCGGACCTGACCGCAGAACGCTTCCTCGACGATCCGTTCAGCGACAGGCCCGGTGCACGGATGTATCGCTCCGGCGATCTGGTGCGCTGGCTGTCCGACGGGACGCTTGAATACCTGGGCCGCAACGATGATCAGGTGAAGATCCGTGGCGTGCGTATCGAGCCGGGCGAGATCGAACAGCACCTGGCGCAATGCCCAGGCGTCGGCGAAGCAGTCGTGACCACCCAGCGTCTGGACGATGGCACGTTGCGTCTGGTGGGTTACTTCACCCGTCGTAACGCGTCGCTCGACAGTGCCGCCTTGCGTGCGCATCTGTTGGGGCAACTCCCGGAGTACATGGTGCCTGCGGTGTTTGTAGGCCTTGATGCGCTGCCATTGACCCAGAACGGCAAAGTCGACCGCAAGGCGTTGCCTGCGCCGGATCTGGCCGCACTGGCGAACCTCGCTTACCAGGCGCCTTCAACGGCTCTGGAAGAGCGCCTGGCGGACTTGTGGGCCGAGGTTCTTGAAGTCGGGAAGATCGGCAGGCACGACAGCTTCTTCGAACTGGGCGGCCATTCGCTGTCGGCCATCCGTCTGGTCAGCCTGCTGCAAAAAGCCGGCGTGTCACTGACGCTGGCCGAGCTGTTCCAGCACCCTAGCGTTGCAGCGCTGGCCGGATTGCTCGATCAGCGTCCAGGGTCGCCGGATGCGGCTCGCGAGGTGATCACAGTGCGCGCCGGTGGCAGCGAATCACCGTTGTTTCTGCTTCACGACTTCACCGGGCTGGATGCTTATTTTCCGGTGCTTGGGCAACATCTGCAGGGCGACTTTCCGATTTACGGCTTGCCGGGCATTGGCCTTGGGCAGCAGCAATTACGCACCATGGAGTGCCTGGCTGCGCGGATGGTGGAACGCATTCGTCAGGTCCAGCCGCGCGGCCCGTATCGACTGGCCGGCTGGTCGTTTGGCGGGGTTCTGGCCTACGAAGTGGCTACTCAACTGCTGGGCATGGACGAGGCCGTGACATTCCTCGGCCTGATCGACAGCTATGTGCCACGCCTGACCGATCAGGGCAAGGCGCGCTGGCAAGGACCTGACTTGCTTGAGCGGCAACTGCTCTCGCATTGCACTGCGCACTGGCAGGCCCAGGCAGGTGAGGGCGCTGCGAAGTTGGCACGTCTGAACTCATTCAGCGAACAAGCGCCGCTGCCGGACTTCGCGACGCTGTTGCAACTGTGCCGTGACGAAGGCCTGTTGTACGAGGAACTGGCGCTGGCGAGCGATCAGCAATTGCACCATTACCTGGACCGGGAAGTGGCGCATGGTCAGGCCCTGGCGCATTACCAGCTGGAACCGCTCAGTCTGCCGATTCACCTGTTCCGCGCCGAACAGCGTCCAATGGCGCCGATCGCAAGCAGTTCGACTCTGGGCTGGGGTGAGATTCTCTCCAGAAATCAACTGCAGTGCGTCGATGTCCCGGGGGACCATATGACGATGATGCAGGCACCGCACGTGGCCGTGCTTGGTCTGAGCATCGTTCAGGCGTTGCACAGCGCGCCTGCCACGCCACCGCCAACGCCGGCTCATCAGTCGCTGCTGGCCATCCAGAGTGGGCGTGACGGGCATGCCCCCGTGTTTTGCGTACCCGGAGCCGGTGACAGCGTCACCAGTTTCATTGGCCTGGCCGAGGCGCTGGGGCCGGAATGGCCGATCCACGGCCTGCAACCGCGCGGCCTGGACGGTCGCAGTGTTCCGCACAGCCGGGTGGAAGCGGCAGCGCAGAGCCATGTGCAGGCCATCGAAGCGCTGTATCCGAAAGGCCCGCTGCATCTGGTCGGGCATTCTTTCGGCGGCTGGGCGGCGCACGCCATGGCGGTCAAACTGCAGGCCCGTGGCCGCGAGGTTGTCTCGTTGACCCTGATCGACAGCGAGGCGCCTGGCGGCGAGGGCCTGGACGGCAAACCTTATACCGCCACCGCCGTGCTGGAACGCCTGGTCGAGGCGTTGCAGTTGTCCAGCGGACGAAGCCTGGAGCTCGACCCGCTGGCGTTTGCCGACAGCGATACGGTCACGCAAATGCACCTGCTTCAGCAGGCCATGGTGCGCGTCGGGTTATTGCCGCCACGCCTGGCGGCACAGGCCCTGCAAGGGATTGTCCGCACGTTTGCCAGCGCCTTGCGCACGGTCTATCGACCTGAGCCGGGAGGCTACAGCGGCAGGGCAAGTCTGGTCCTGGTGAATGACCCGCAACTGGATGCGCTGGACAATCAACTTGAGCATGCCGCTTGCGCAAGCCAATGGCAGCACTTGCTGCCGCAGCTTTCACTCTGGCAAGGGCCGGGCAACCACTTCAGCGTCCTGAAAGCGCCGGACGTCTACAGCCTGGCAGCCTGGTGGTACGACGGATTGGCAGTGGGTGTGGGGGAAACGCAATGACTTGGTGGGTATTGATAAAGCGTGATTGCGGGCGCAAGGAGGTCTTGCGTCCGAGGCGGTGAGGGTGGATCCGGGAGGGGCGATCGGTATCGCCCCGTCCTTTGCATCAACTGGCGGTCAGCAGGTTGAAAAAACGCCCGCTGATGAGCCATACATCCAGCGCATCAGTGAATTGCGACCGCTGATGCCCAGCTTGATCGCCGCGCGGCGCTGGTAACTGCCCACGGTATTGACCTTGAGTGCGAGTCGCTCGGCCTGCTCAAGCGCGGTATGGCCGGCGAGCAGCCCCAGGCACACTTGGGTTTCGCGTTCGGACAACGTCAACCCTGTTTCACGCAGTCGTTCCTGAAAGCGCTTTTCAATGCTTTCCGGCTTTTTATGCTCGATGCCGGGCATTGCCGATTGCAGGGCATTGACATGTTTTTCAAGTATCGAAAACAGCAGAGGGGAAATGTCGCCCAGCTGTCGGCGTTCCTTTTCTGAAAATTCATGCGCGGGAAGCGCCCGAAATACAGTTATTTTACAACTAAAGCTTTCCGAGGCCTGATCAGGGTAAAGATGAATCGAGTCACTGAGCAACAGCGTGCCCCGTGATGACGTCACCGTCTCGTTAAAGACCGTCGGTGCAGAGGCGGGTGGCGTTTGCCAGGGCTGTGGCAGTGAGGAGAGGTGCGTGGCATCTACCGCAAGCTGAGTATCGATCAACTTGTGGAACATGCTGGAAAAATTCCCGCTACCGATGCTGGCTATGGCCCTGCCGATCTGCGGAAGTAGTGTGTTAGGCATGTAGTCATCCATGAGTTTAAAACTGCTGACAATGGTGTAGACGCTGTAAGCATGGCGCGGTCACATCAACCTGCTGTTGGCGTTTGCGCCACGAAAACAGCGTTAGATGCCCGCTAGAGCATCTCCAGTGAAGTACAGCAAAGCGTATCGCCCTGAGGTTACCTAAATACTTCACTATCAGAAAGAGTGATGGTCATCGGTCGGACGGCGGGCAAGGAGGTCGCAGAAATGGTGGGGCGAACCCGCGTTAACTCGTGGTGCCTGATGTTGTTACGGGAAGTAGAGAGATAAAAATATCCCCACACATGTGCATCTAAAGTTGCAACATGGCGGGGAAATAGCGTTTGGCAAGCGTCTATTTTCCGATCATGAACCGGGTGACCAGGCGCGTAAGCCGTCCGTAAGGTGCCGAGACCTTGTCGGACATGTTGAAACGTCCGAGCTTGAGAACGCCGCGGGCGTGGGACAGACGAACGAAGCCTTCGTAGCCGTGATAGGCCCCGGTGCCGCTGTCGCCGACACCGCCAAAGGGCAGGTCATCCTGCGTCGCGTGCAGCATGGTGCCATTGATCGTCACGCCGCCGGACTGCGTGCGGTTCAGCACCCGCTCCACAGAGGTTTGATCGTTGGAAAAGCAATAAAGGGCCAGCGGTGCCGGACGCGCGTTGATAAAAGCGATGGCTTCATCCAGCGACTCATACGCGAGGATCGGCAGCAGCGGCCCGAAAATCTCTTCGCCCATGACATCCGCTTTCAGGGACACCTGCGTGAGTGCCATCGGTGCGATCTTGCGTTCGCCCGCCGTCGCAGGCGCATTGTGTTGCCATGCCTTGGCACCCGTTGCCACGGCCTGACTGGCCATCGCCATAAGCCGGTCGTAGTGGCGCTGGGAAATAATCGAGGTGTAGTCCGGATTGCCATCGAGGGTCGGGTAGAGTTTTTCCGCTGCAGCCAGCCACTCGCTGGCAAAGCTGTCCACGTGTTCGCGCGGGACAAGGACATAGTCAGGTGCTACGCAGGTCTGACCGGCGTTGAACAGTTTGCCGATAGCGATCATCCGCGCGGCTTTGCTGATCGAAAAGTCGTCGCACACCACGACCGGCGATTTGCCGCCCAGCTCCAGAGTGACCGGTGTCAGGTTGCGCGCGGCCGCCGCCATGACCTGGCGACCCACGTGGGTCGAGCCGGTAAACAGCAGATGGTCAAAAGGCAGCTCACTGAACCGGCCCGCCAGCGTGGCGTCGCCAGTGACTACTGTTACCTGCTCGGCAGGGAAGGTTTCGCCCAGCAACTGCCTGAGCAGCTCGCAAGTCCGGGGTGTCAGCTCCGAAGGCTTGACATCACCCGATTGCCGGCAGCCAGCGCCTCTATCAACGGCACCAGCGTCAGCGTCAGCGGATAGTTCCACGGAGCCAGAATGCCGACGACGCCCAGCGGCTGATACACGACCCGGGCCGTGGCCGGTCTGAAAACAATACCCGCCTTGCGCCGGGAGGGGCGCATCCACGCCTTGAGGTGCGAGCGGATGTGCTTGATGCCATTGATCACCGGCATCAATTCGCCGAGCCGTGTTTCGTCGAACGAGCGGTTGCCGAAGTCTGCGCTGACCGCCTCGAGCAACCTGTCCTGATTATCGCTGACCATGCGCAGAACGGCGTTGAGGTTTGCGATTCGTTGATCGTAGGAAGGCGCGCCCTGAGCGCGGAATGCAGCCTGCTGCGCCTCGAGCAGCTCGGTTAGCCTGGCCGCGTGAAACGTCGTATCTGGCGGAACCGTGGCGGGTTGATTCATGACGCTGCTCCTGTGGCTGCGTGTTTTTTATAGGGGCTGCATGATGACGATGGGCCAGAGGGCGTGTGCGTATTGCGGCCCAAGGACTTCAAGCAACTGTCGGGTGAACGTTGGCCCTCGGTAGAAAGCGAGTCGCATGCAAAAATCCTCAACGCCACCAGCCGTGGCAAACCTGAATAAAGCGTCAGGGCTGTCTGCTAATCGGCCACAATCCGACTTTACGTCACAAGGGATACAAACAGGACACGCAGGGCGCCTTTTCAGCGCTCATTTGTCGTCCGGGTGAATCACCCGGATGCTGCGCGGATCAACGTGTTGCGGGCTGACAGCCCCGATTTCACGCAGTGGCGATGGGCTTTTTAAAAAAAAGAGCGTGGACTCGGGATATAACACTAATTAGAATCAGTCTCATTTGGCGCATCCCATCGCTCAAGGCTTTTGACATGACTGACGCAGCGACGCTATCACAGCAGACCTTGCATTCCCTGTACCGCGATCATCATGGCTGGCTGGAAAGCTGGCTGCGCAGACGCATGGGCAATGCCTGGGATGCTGCGGACCTGAGTCAGGATACGTTTCTGCGCGTGCTGTCCAGCTCCCAGCAGATCGCCGATATGCAGGAGCCGCGTGCCTATCTGCTGACAGTGGGCAAGCGCCTGCTCAGTAATTTCTACACTCGTCGCAGCCTTGAACAGGCTTATCTGGAAGCGCTGGCGCAGTTGCCTGAAGAAAGCGTGCCGTCGCCGGAGCAGCGCTGGTTGCTGCTGGAAACCCTGCAGGCGCTGGACGAGCTGCTCGATGGCCTGTCGGCAGTGGTGCGCCGGGCGTTTCTCTGGAGTCAGCTCGAGGGGCTGGGCTATCGGGAAATCGCTGAACGCCTGAGTGTTTCCGAACGCACCGTCAAACGCTATATGGCGCAAGCTTACGAGCACTGTCTGTTGGTGGACTGGTGATTCGCCCGGCACCTTCGAACGAAGAACGCGAGGTAGTACGCAAGGCGGCGCAGTGGCTGGCGCTTCTCGAGTCCGGCGGTGCCAGCGAGGAAGATCACGCCATGCTGCAACACTGGCGTGACAGCTCCGCCAGTCATGAGCGCGCCTGGCAAAAGGCCCAGCAGTTGCGTCAACGTTTTTTCGGTCTGCCTGCCAACCTGGCCATGGCGACGCTGGATCGCCCTGACAAGGCCAGGCGCGCGACGCTAAAAAGGGCGCTGGGCGCCGTGGCACTGGTTCCCGCGGTCTGGCTGCTGGGGCGTCAGTTGCCGCTGGAGGTCTGGCGTGCCGACCTGCAAACCGCCGTCGGCGAGCACAAGCGTCTGTCGCTGGCCGATGGCAGCACGTTGCAATTGAATACCGACAGCGCCGTAAACGTCGATATGGGCGCCCGGCGAATCACCCTTGTACGGGGCGAAATAGCCCTGAAGGTGCCTGGCAGCGCGCCGCTGACCATCCACGGTCCTTACGGGCGCATCGTGGTTGGTCGGAGCGAAGTCTGTGTGCGTCTCAATGACAGCGACTGCCGGGTTTCGGTCGTCAGCGGCACGGTGCAGCTTTATCCCCTGCGCGGGCCTGTAGTGGCCTTGAATGCGCAGCAGCAGGTCAGTTTGAAGCAGAGTGGAGTCGGTCCTGTCAGCGCCTTCGACGCCTTGCTGCCTGGCTGGCGCGACGATGTACTGACCGCGCAGAACCAGTCGCTGGGTGATTTCCTGCGCGAGCTGGGTCGCTACCGTCCGGGCCTGCTGCGCTGGGAGCCGGCGCTGGAAAACCTTCGGGTGACCGGCAGTTTCAGGCTCGACAATACCGACCGCGTGCTGTCCTTGCTGGCGGCCAGTCTGCCGGTGGACGTGCAGATGCGCACCCGTTACTGGGTGACCCTGGTGCCTCGAAAAAATATTTCGACAAAAAATAGTGCGTAGCGCTGTCCCTTTTTTTGGTCTCGCTGGTCATTCCAGATAAGTGCACAAAAAATACGAGAGCTTCCCTCTATGTCCGCAGTGTCTTCCTACCGTTTGCGTCCGCTTTTGCAGTTCAGCCTGTTGCTGACGTTGAGTTCCAGTCCGTTGTTCATCTCGACCAGTTGGGCCGACACATCGGGCAGACGGGCCTATGAAGTGCCGGCCGGCAGTCTGAGCGCCGCGCTTACCCGTTTTGCCGGGCAGGCCGGGGTCAATCTGTCGGTAGACCCTGCACTGGTGAATGGCCGGAACAGTTCGGGGTTGTCCGGCGAGTTCGCGGTCGAGGAAGGGTTTGCGCGTCTGCTGCAAGGTTCCGGCCTGCAACTGATGCCCGTCGGGGAGCAGGCTTACACGCTGATCCCGGCACCTCAAAGCGCCAGTGCAGGTTTGCAACTCGCCCCCACGTCGATCGTTGGCGACAGCGGTGTCACGGACGGTCAGGATTACGCGGGCGGTCAGGTGGCACGCAAAGGCTCGCAAGGCATGTTGGGTTCGCGGGACTTCATGGAAACGCCATTCAGCATGACCACCTACACCAAGGACGCGGTGAAAAACCAGCAGGCCCGAACCCTTGGCGATCTGATCGCCAGTGACCCGTCGGTGCGCGCCACCAACCCCGCAGGCGGGCGCTACGAGCAGTTCACCATTCGCGGCTTCAGCCTGTTCAACAGCGACGTTTCCTACAACGGCCTGTACGGCATCCTGCCCACTTACACGATCGACATGGAAATGGCCGAACGGGTGGACATCCTCAAGGGGCCGAGCCAGTTGATCAACGGCATTTCGCCGCGAGGCAGTGTCGGCGGGGGCATCAACGTGGTCCCCAAACGCGCGACGGATAAACCGATCACCGAGCTCACCACCAGCTATGCCTCCAAGGGGCAGGTGGGTGCTGCAGTCGATGTAGCCCGTCGGTTTGGCGAAGACGACAAGTTCGGGATCCGTTTCAACGGCGTGAAGCAGTCCGGCGACACAGAATGGGATCACCAGAGCGTCGATCGTGACATGGCCGTTTTGGGCCTGGATTTCCGCGGCGATCGCCTGCGTCTGTCGACGGACATCGGGCACACCGAACGCGACACTGATGCTCCGCAGGAGCGCGTGCAGGTCGGTGCCAACGCTAAGGTGCCCAACGCCAACGATGTGCGCGACAACTATGCGCAGTCCTGGAGCAAGGCGCGTACCAAGGATACCTTCGGCGCAGTGAATGCCGAATATGACCTCAGCGACTCGGTCATGCTGTATGGCGGTGTCGGCGTGCGCAAAAGTAACCATGACTTCCTGCGCCATGCGGTATCGGTCACCAACGACGCAGGTGACTTCAGCGTTCAGCCGCGCGATTTCACCCGTGACGAAAATGTGCGCACCGCCACTGCCGGCGCTCGTAGCTGGTTCAACACCGGGCCGGTCAGCCACGAGGTCAACCTGGCTGCCAGCTATTTCTACATGGACTTTGAAAACGGTGGTGCGCGCTACGCAGCAGCGCCGAGCAACCTCTACAACCCGGTCGACACGCCGACACCCTCGAACCCGACGCGCGCCGACTCCAAGGTTTACACCGAGAACCGCTTCAGCGGTGTGGCGCTGACTGACACGCTAGGATTTTTCGAGGACCGTCTGCTGCTGACGCTCGGCGCCCGCTGGCAGCGTGTCAAGGTTGATGACTGGACCGATGACGTGAAGGGCGACACCGCCTACGACGAGGAGAAGGTCTCACCGTCAGGCGGCATTCTGTACAAGGTGACCGACGACTTTTCGGTGTACGCCAACTACATGGAAGGCCTGAGCCAGGGCAAGATCGCTCCGTCGACCTCGGTGAACGAAGACCAGATCTTCCCGCCGTTCGTCAGTCGTCAGGTCGAGGTCGGCGCCAAGTATGACCTGGGGTCATTTGCCTTCACCGCCAGCGTATTCCGTATCAAGCAACCGGCCTACGAGACCAATACCGCCTCGCGTGTATTCGGCCCGAACGGCAAGCGCCGTAACGACGGTGTCGAGCTGACCATGTTCGGTGAGCCGATGAAGGGTTTCCGTCTGCTGGGCGGGGTGATGTACATCGACAGCGAACTGACCAATACCGTCAACGGCACATTC
The DNA here is from genome assembly GCF_020312125.1 of Pseudomonas sp. P135. Taxonomy (NCBI): domain Bacteria; kingdom Pseudomonadati; phylum Pseudomonadota; class Gammaproteobacteria; order Pseudomonadales; family Pseudomonadaceae; genus Pseudomonas; species Pseudomonas sp. P135. The sequence goes on along the minus strand of NZ_JAGPYR010000005.1, from coordinate 59,564 downwards.
GACGGCAACCGCGCACCGGCCACCCCCAAGTACAACGTCAATCTGGGCGCCGAATGGGACGTCCCGGGCGTCAACGGCCTGACCCTGACCGGACGGGGCATCTACACCGGTTCGCAGTATCTGGATCAGGCCAATAGCAAAAGCATCGATTCATCGGAGCGTTTCGACGTAGGCGCGCGGTATGCCTTTAAGGTCGATCAGAAGGACATCACGCTGCGGGCCAATGTCGAGAACGTGATGAACAAGTACTACTGGAGTTCGGCCGGCGCGTCGGACGACAGCGAGCCGGGGCTGACTCTGTCGACACCGCGTACCTATCTGTTGTCGGCCACCATCGGTTTCTGAGTCGATACGTGACGCCCAGGGAAGGGGGTCACGTATATAGCGAACGACCGGCAGTCCTCATCGAGGGATAACCTGTGTGCAGTATTAAATAATCAACCTCAACACGGCGACACAGCAGTTTGTTATTTAGATAGGCTGTTTTGTCATAACGCCAAAATAACAAATGGCCACGCTCAATAGTGGCACATTGAGTTATACCGATTAATCCTGTCGGTATAACTGCGTGCCTTATTCATTATCAGGCGCGCAAAAAAGTTTATTTAAATTTCATCTTGTTTTTCGCAACAATGGGTTGCACTTTTAGGTAAATGATAATAATTTGCATCCGGAAATCCAGCGAGGACTTACAGATGTTGAATAATGGCTTATTGCACTCTACTACGTCGCAGAAAACCAATGCCAACTATCTGGACAGGCAGAGCAAGTTTGAATCGAATGTAAGGAGTTACCCCCGCAAGTTGCCATTGGCGATCGCCAAGGCACATGGCGTGTGGGTCACGGATGTCGAGGGCACCACGTACCTGGATTGTCTGGCCGGAGCCGGAACATTGGCACTGGGTCACAATCACGAAGCCATCATGGCCAGTCTCGACAGCTTTCTGACCTCGGGCATGCCCATGCACACCCTTGATCTGACCACTGCGGTCAAGGACGCTTTCAGCGAAACGCTGCTGAGTCTGCTGCCAGGACAGGGGCGCGATTACTGCCTGCAATTTTGCGGTCCTTCCGGGGCCGACGCGGTCGAAGCCGCGATCAAACTGGCCAAGACCGCCACCGGTCGCCATAACATCATCAGCTTTTCCGGCGCCTACCACGGCATGACCCACGGAGCCCTGGCGCTGACCGGCAACACTGCGCCAAAAAACGCCGTCGCTAATCTGATGCCCGGAGTGCAGTTCCTGCCGTATCCCCATGAATACCGTTGCCCGCTGGGCATTGGCGGCGAGGCCGGGACCGAAGCGCTGAGTTACTACTTCACCCAGTTCATCGAGGACGTGGAAAGCGGTGTGTCGCTGCCGGCGGCGGTAATTCTGGAAGCGGTGCAGGGCGAGGGCGGTGTCAATCCGGCACCTGCAGCATGGCTGCGCCAGATTCGCGAAGTCACGCGCAAGCACGGCATTCTGCTGATTCTGGATGAAGTGCAGGCCGGCTTTGGCCGTACCGGCAAGATGTTTGCCTTCGAACATGCGGGGATCGAACCTGACGTCATCGTCATGTCCAAGGCGGTCGGCGGCGGTCTGCCGTTGGCCGTGCTGGGTTTCAAGCGCGAGTTCGACGCCTGGTCTCCGGGTAACCATGCCGGCACCTTTCGCGGCAATCAGATGGCCATGGCCACCGGCCTGGCGACCCTTGAAGTGCTGCAACGACAGAACCTTGCCGGCCAAGCCGCAAAACGTGGCGACTGGCTCAAGGAACAGCTCGGCCTGTTGCAGCAACGCTATCCGGCGATTGGCAATGTGCGGGGCCGCGGCCTGATGCTGGGCATCGAGATTGTCGATGAACGCAAAGCGGCGGACCGCCTCGGCAGCCTGCCGATGGACCCGGATCTGGCGGTTGCCATTCAGCAGCATTGTTTCAAACAGGGATTGTTACTTGAACGCGGTGGTCGCAATGGCAACGTCATTCGCTTATTGCCGCCATTGATCATTACTGAAGAGCAATGCCAGTTGGTCATCCAGCGTTTTGAGCAGGCCCTGAAGGCTGCGCTGTCCCAGCTACGTAAATGAAAGTTATGTAATAAGCAGGGCATCAACAGCACCGCATCGTGACACTGATATCACGATTGAAACAACACCGCACACAACGTTTGGCTGGGCGAACTTATCGCACCTCGACAGCTCGACTGTTGTGCCGCAAGCGATAAATCAACGTTTGTTGCGACGTCATTTAAACGGTCAGCGTAAAGGCGACTGTGGAGCAGACATGACTAATACCGATCGCACCGTCTTATCAAACATGGTGAGCGAGTTGGCAACCACTCGCGCGTTACTCAATTGCCTGATCAAGGAATTCGCACTGCCGGAAGAGTGCCTGCATTACACCTGGCCTGAAGGCATGCAAGGCATAGCGCCTGGCAGTTTCGTGGATGGCGGGCAATGGAAGGGCATTCCGCTCACCATCAGCCTGCCCAATCAGCAACAGTTCTTCGTCCTGGTGGACCGCCGCGACCACCTGGGCAGCCATCGCTACCTTTCCGATGTCTACGCACGTCAGGGGCAGGGCACCTGGCGCTGCCTGGCGTTTGCCGAATTCGCCCGGCAACTGCTGACCGCCTGTGAGCACATGACCCGTGCCAGCAATGACGAACTGCTGGACCAGGTCCTGCAAAGCCAGCACCTGACTGCCGCCATCGTTGCCCACAACATGACCGGCCAGCACCCGGCGCCGCTCAGCGGCTATCTGGCCAGTGAGCAGGGTTTGTGGTTCGGCCACCCCAATCACCCGGCGCCCAAGGCGCGCCTGTGGCCTGAGCATCTGGCGCAGGAGACCTACGCCCCGGAGTTTCAGGCGCAGACCGCGCTGCACCTGTTCGAAGTGCCGCTGGAAGGGCTGCGAATCACCTCCAATGGCTTGAGCGAAGCCGAGGTGATGTCAGGCTTCGCTGATCAATCGCGGGCCCGACCCGGGCACGCGCTGATCTGCATGCATCCGGTACAGGCGCAATTGTTCATGCAGGACCGTCGCGTGCAACGTCTGCTTGAGTTGGGGGACATCTCCGATCTGGGTGCCAGTGGCTTGCTGGCCAGCCCGACGGCGTCGATGCGCACCTGGTACATCGAGGGTCACGACTACTTCATCAAGGGCTCGCTGAATGTACGCATCACCAACTGCGTGAGGAAAAACGCGTGGTATGAACTGGAAAGCACGTTGATCATCGACGAGCTGTTTCAGCGCCTGCAGCAGACCCGCCCGGAAACCCTCGGCGGGCTGTCCACAGTCGCTGAACCCGGCTCGATGAGCTGGGCTCCCAAAGGCGTGAGCGAGGCGGATGGTCACTGGTTTCGCGAGCAGACCGGCGCCATTCTGCGGGAAAACTTCTGCCGCCGCTCCGGCGAAGATTGCAGCGTGATGGCGGGCACACTGTTCGCCCGTGATCTGCGCTCACGCCCATTGGTGCACGACTTCCTCCAGCGTTTCAATGGCGCAGAGCTCGAGGACCAGCACCTGCTGGACTGGTTCGATGAGTATCAGGCCTTGCTGCTGAGCCCGGTCATGGCGTTGTTCTTCAATCATGGCATCGTGATGGAGCCGCATTTGCAGAATGCGGTGCTGATTCACGACAACGGACGCCCGCAACAACTGCTGTTGCGCGACTTTGAAGGCGTCAAGCTCACCGAAGAGCTGGGCATCAAGGCGATTCAGGTGGGGCTGCACCCGAGAATTCGCCAGTCGTTGCTCTACAGCCGCGAACAGGGCTGGAACCGCATTACCTATTGCCTGCTGATCAACAACCTGTCCGAGGCGGTACTGGCCTTGAGCTGGGAGCGCCCGCACCTGGCACCACTGATGTGGCAGCGCGTCGAGCGGCAATTGCAGCGTATCCGCGACGAACTGGTGCTGCCTGCGCCCGAGCTGGACGCGCTGATCGCAGGCCAGTCGATTGCCTGCAAGACCAACCTCAAGGTCCGGCTCGCCGCCAAGGCCGATCGCGAAGCCAACTATGTGCGTCTTGCGTCGCCGTGGGCCACGGAGGCACGTTATGCATAAGGTGCCGGAGACCGTACTGGCGGCCATCAAGGAGGCTCGGGCGCTGGAAACCGACCCGCTGGCGGCCTTCTTCTACGATCTGGACGCGTTGCAGCAGCATGTCAGTGAAGTCATGGCGGCGCTGCCCGCAGGTGTCGAGCTGTATTACGCGATCAAGGCCAACAGCGAAGCGCTGATGCTGGAAACCCTGGCCCCTCTGGTCAGTGGCTTTGAAATTTCCTCTGGGGGCGAGATCGAGCGGGTGATGGCCTGTCCGACACGCAAGCCCTACGTGTTCTCGGGCCCAGGCAAACTCGATTCCGATCTGCGCTCGGCGTTGCTCAACAAGGTTGAAGCCATTCACCTGGAGAGCCTCAACGAAATCGCGCGTCTGCAACAGCTGGCAGAACAGGCGGGGCGCGTGCAGCCGGTGTTCCTGCGCATCAATCCGCAACTGCCCGCTGCACAGTCGAGCCGGCTGGCGATGGCCGGGACCGCGACACCGTTCGGCATTGACGAAGCCGACCTGGCCGAGGCGGTCAGACGCGTGGACAACGCCAGCCACCTGACGCTCAAGGGCTTTCACGTACATGCCATGTCGCATCAGATGTCGGTTGAACGTCATGAGCAGTTGCTCGATTTCTACCTGCAGCGCTGGCAGGAATGGAAGGCTTTAGCCCGCGACCCGAGCCAGCTCACCCATTTCAACGTCGGCGGCGGTATTGGCGTCGATTACCTCAACAGCCAGCAGTTCGACTGGCAGCGGCTGTGCCGTTATCTGGAAAAACGCCTGGGCGAGCAGCACGACGCGCCGATCCTGCGCTTTGAGCCGGGACGCTTCATCAGCGCCTATTGCGGCTATTACGCCATCGAGGTGCTGGACAGCAAAACCAGCCACGGCGAGCATTTTCTGGTCTGCCGAGGCGGAACTCACCAGTTTCGCCTGCCGGTTGCGCAAAGCCATGACCATCCGGTTATCCATCTGCCGAGTACGCCGCAGTCAGCTGCCTCGTCAGAACAGGCTTATACCATTGTCGGCCAGCTGTGCACGCCCAAGGACGTATTGAGCCGCCGCCAGCCACTCAAGGGCGTGAGCATTGGTGACCTGCTGGTTCTGCCGCTGGCGGGAGCGTATGGCTACAACATTTCCCATGCCGACTTTCTCTGTCATCCACGACCGTCACAGCACTTCGTGCGCAACGGCGAACGGGTTCGCCAATGAGTTTCAACGTCCCACGTAGCTGGGTAGTGGTCAACGTGCTGCTCGGTACGCTGACGGTCAGTCTGAGCAACAGTTCGCTCAACCCGGCGCTGCCTGCCTTCATGGAGGCGTTCAGGATCGGGCCGCTGCTGGCCACCTGGATCGTCGCCGGATTCATGACCAGCATGGGCATGACCATGCCGCTGACCAGCTTCCTCAGTCAGCGCATCGGACGCAAACGCCTGTACCTGTGGGGTGTGGCGCTGTTCATTGGCGGCTCGCTGCTGGGCGCGCTGGCCGACTCCATCGCGCTGGTGATCACCGCTCGGGTGGTGCAGGGCATTGCCAGCGGGCTGATGATCCCCTTGTCGCTGGCGATCATCTTTTCGGTGTATGAAAAGCACGAGCGGGGCAGGGTGACCGGGCTCTGGAGCGCAGCAGTGATGCTCGCACCGGCGCTCGGTCCGCTGTGCGGCAGCCTGATGCTGGAGTGGTTCAGCTGGCGCTCGCTGTTCCTGATGAATGTGCCCATCGGCCTGCTGGCGCTGTTGCTGGGCGTCGGCGTGCTGCCGGACGCCGAGCCCGCCGAGCGCAAGCCGTTCGATTTGATCGGCTACCTGCTGGTGGCGTCGGGCATCGGCTTGCTGATGATCGCCATCAGCCGCATGCACCATGCTCAGGCGCTGCTCGATCCAGTCAATCAGGCCATGGTGCTGGTCGCATTGGCCTGTCTGGTGGCATTCGTCCGGGTCGAGCTGAGTCGCCAGGCTCCGCTGCTGAATCTGCGTCTGTTCAACCTGCGCGGTTATCGTCTGAGCGTGATCATCGCCGTGGTGCAATCGGTCGGCATGTTCGAGTGCCTGGTGTTGCTGCCGCTGCTGGTGCAGAACGTGCTGGGCTACAACCCGATCTGGACCGGCCTGGCGCTGCTGTGTACCGCCAGCTTCGCGAGCCTGTTCGGGCAGTGGGGCGGCAAGGCACTGGATCGCCATGGCCCGCGCACCGTCGTCGCCATCGGCCTGCTGCTGACCGGCGTTTCGACCCTGGCGCTGGGCATGCTCAAGGCCGACGCCGCGATCGGCGTGGTGTTCGTCCTGATGATGATTCGTGGCGCCGGCCTCGGGCTCTCCTATATGCCGGTGACCACGGCGGGGCTCAATGCCTTGCCAGAGCCGATGGTCACTCAGGGCGCCGCGATGAACAACATTTCCCGGCGTCTGGTCGCGTCGCTGGCCATCGTCATCGCCTCGCTGTGGCTGGAGTTCCGCCTCAACACCGCGGGCCCGGCCGCCACGCCCTCGGCCATCAGCGAAGTATTCATCGCCACCGGCGTGCTGATCCTGCTGGCACTGCCCTGTGCCTGGCGTTTTCCCCTTAACGACGAGCGCGCCGAGGCCCAGCCCGACGCGGTCGAACCCCGATAATTTTTCGTTCGAGGTATGAACATGGCTACCCCTTTACCGCTGCAACGTAACGCTTCTTCGACAACGACAACAGCTGGTACTGGTGCCTGGCTGGCCGACGTCAGCGCCGAGCGCTATCAGCAAGTGCAACGCCGCGTGATTGGCCAGTTGCTGCAGACCTTGCTGTACGAGGCGGCGCTGCCTTACCGCTGTGAGCCGCTGGATGATCATCGGCATCGTTTTGCCGTGGCCGTGAGTGGCGGTGTGGAATACCGCTGCGAGGGCCTGCTGAGCACCAGCTTTGAGCTGATCCGCCTCGATCACGCCACGCTTGAGCGGGTGGACAGTGCCGGCGAACGCAGCGTGCCGGATCTGCATCTGGCGTTGACCGAGCTGCTCAGCCCGTTCAAGGACAGCCCGCACCTGACGCGCTTCATCCAGGAAATCGAGCAGACCCAGCTCAAGGACCTGCAGGCCCGCACCCAGGGCTATCAGCCTGCAAGACCAGCGCATCAGCTCGATGTCGATGCGCTGGAGCAGCATTTCATGGATGCCCACAGCTACCACCCGTGTTACAAGTCGCGAATCGGCTTTTCCCTGGCCGATAACCGCCACTACGGGCCGGAATTTGCCACGCCTTTCGCGGTGGTCTGGCTGGCCGTGGCGAAATCGAGCGCCTCGGTCGGCCATTCGCGGAGCATGGATTTTCAGGCGTTCATCCGTCAGGAGCTGGGCACACAACGCTGGCAGGAAATAGCTCGAGAACTGGCCGCGCGGGGCAAGTCCATCGACGACTATCAACTGATGCCGGTGCATCCGTGGCAGTGGGACAACGTCACGGTGTCGACCTTCTACCCGGAACTGGCCAGCGGCGAGCTGATTTATCTGGGCACCTCGACCGATAGCTACAAGGCTCAGCAGTCGATTCGCACACTGGCCAACGCCAGTCAGCCCCAGCGGCCATACGTCAAGCTGGCGATGAGCATGACCAACACCTCCAGCACGCGGATTCTGGCGCGTCACACGGTGTTGAACGGCCCGATCATCACCGATTGGCTGCACCAGCTGATCGCAACCGACAGCACCGCTCAAGCGCTGAATTTCGTGATTCTCGGTGAGGTAGCGGGGGTGAGTTTCGATTACCGCCATCTGCCAGAATCGCGTTCGGCGCAGACCTACGGCACGCTGGGCGCCATCTGGCGGGAAAGCCTGCATCAGTACCTCCGGGACGACGAGCAGGCGGTGCCGTTCAACGGCTTGAGCCATGTGGAAAACCGTTACGGTGATGGCCAGCAGACGCCGTTCATCGACGCGTGGGTCAACCAGTACGGGCTCAAGGAATGGACCCGGCAACTGCTGCAGGTCACGGTGCCGCCGATCATTCACATGCTCTATGCCGAAGGCATCGGCATGGAGTCCCACGGCCAGAACATCGTGCTGATCGTCAAGCAGGGCTGGCCGCAGCGCATCGCCCTCAAGGACTTCCATGACGGCGTGCGTTATTCACCGGCGCATCTCGGGCGTCCCGAACTGTGCCCGGAGCTGGTGCCGCTGCCCGCCAGCCATGCAAAGCTCAACCGCAACTCGTTCATCATCACCGACGACGTCAACGCGGTGCGCGACTTCTCCTGTGACTGTTTCTTCTTCATCTGTCTGGCCGAAATGGCGATTTTCCTGCGTCAGCAATACCAGCTGGATGAGGCACTGTTCTGGCAGATGACCGCCGACGTCATTCTCGACTATCAGCGTGCTCACCCGCAGCATCGCGACCGTTTCGGGCTGTTTGACGTGTTTGCGCCATCTTACGAAGTGGAAGAACTGACCAAGCGCCGCTTGCTGGGTGATGGCGAGCGTCGCTTCCGCTCGGTACCTAACCCACTGCACACCTACAGGCCGCAATGATGCTGAGGACCAATACGCTCAAAAGCAGGATTGCCGACGGACAGCCGGCACACGGGGTGATCAGTTCGATCCCGGCCCCGGCCGCCATCGAGCTGATCGCCGAGGCCGGGTTCGACTTCGTGATCATCGACATGGAACACGTGCTGATCAACCCGGAAACCGTGGAAAACATGATCCGCGTGGCAGAGAGCTACGACCTCACACCACTGGTGCGGGTCGCCGATCTCAACCCGAAAACCCTGCTGCGCCTGCTCGATGGCGGCGCGCAGGGCATCGTCTTGCCGATGATCGAGAGCCCCGAGCAACTGGCGGACGCGATTGCCGCCTGCAAGTACCACCCGCTGGGTCGCCGCAGCCTCAATGCCGGCCGTCCCGGCTCGTTCGGCAAGCACAGCCTGGCGCAGTATGTGGAGGCCGCCAATCAACAGATCATGGTGGTGGCGATGATCGAAAGCGCCGAAGGCGTGCGGCGTGCCGCCGAGATCGCCAGCGTGCCGGGTCTGGACATGATTCTTGAAGGCGCGGCAGACCTGTCGCAGTCACTGGGCATGCCCTGGCAGATCGATCAGCCGGATGTACAAAACGCGTTGCTTGCGACCTGGCAAGCCGCCCACGCGGCGGGCGTCGCCTATTGCGCGATCCCCCGTCAACCCGGAGACGCTGCCCGCTGGCAGGCTCGCGGGGTCAACACCTTTGTCCTCGGGGATGAGCGCGGCATTGCCTTTCGCGCGCTTCAGGCCCGCCTGGCTCAACATTCAGCAGAAGGAAAATAACCCATGAACTTCACTTCACTCGCCGCTGACCTGGTCATGCAGGATCTGGTCGATTGCCTGCTGGCTGAAGATTTCTTTGGCCGCGAGCCACTGCGCCTGCAGGACAGCAGCCAATGGCAACTGCGCCATCCACAGGCTCCGCAATTGTTAGAGCAGGGCAGCGTGCAGCAAATCTGGGAGTGGTGCTGCGATGATTCGGAGCAACGCTTCATCAGCATCGCGTTGCGCGCCGGTATCACCCAGCAATGGGAAAAAGTGCCCGGCACGCCGGTATTGGGCCGCCAGGACGAGCGCTGGACGCAGTTGTCACCGGAAGACTTCATGAAGTGGGTGTTCGCCGGCAAGGCGACGCTGCTTCAGGACAGCGAGCGCCAGGACCACGAAAAGGGTATCGCGCTGTTTCTGGAAGTGTTGCGCATCAGTGTCTGGCAGACCGCGCTGTCGCTGGATCACAAGGTCGACGAGCAGAACCTGATGGCTCAGGACGGCGCTACCTTCTTCCGAACCATGGAGCAGTGGGCGTCGCTGCGTGATCGCCCGTATCACCCGCTGGCCAAGGCCAAACAAGGCTTGAACGAACAGGAATACTTACAGTACCAGGCCGAGTTCGCCCGGCCGGTAGCGCTGAACTGGGTGGCTGTCGACAAGACCTTGCTGCAATGCGGCGACGGCGTGGAGGATTTGAATGCATCCTTTCCGGCCCGCTATCTGCTGCCCGAGAACCTGCAAGCGCAGCTTGACCAGGAGATGCAGGCGCGCGGCATTGCCGGCAGCCACGTTGCGCTGCCGGTTCACCCGTGGCAGTTCGAGCATGTCTTGCAGGTCCAGCTGGGCGACGCGTTCGCCAAGGGCGATTGCCAGCGGCTTGATTTCAATCAGGCGCAGGTCCATGCCACTTCGTCGCTGCGTTCGATGACACCGTGCTTCAACAGCGCAGACTACCTGAAGCTGCCCATGGCGATTTATTCGCTCGGCGCTTCGCGCTATCTGCCAGCGGTCAAAATGATCAACGGCGGGCTAAGCGAGAAACTGCTGCGTCAGGTGGTCGACAAGGATGAAACTCTGAGCCGTTCGCTACACCTGTGCGACGAACGCAAATGGTGGGCATTCATGCCGCCACAAGCCACGCTGTTCGACGAAGGGCCTCGGCATCTTTCGGCGATGGTGCGCGGCTATCCGGCCGCCTTGCTCGATGATCCGGAGTGCCGCCTGCTGCCCATGGCGGCACTGGGTACACCGCTACCGGGGAGCAATCGGCATTTCTTCGATGAGTGGATGGACTACCGCGACCTGCCGCGCAATCAGGCTTCGGTACTGACACTGTTTCGCGAACTGAGCCACAGTTTTTTCGATATCAACCTGCGCATGTTCCGCCTGGGCATGCTCGGCGAAGTGCATGGCCAGAACGCGGTCATGGTCTGGAAAGCCGGACAGGCGCAAGGGCTGCTGTTGCGTGACCACGACTCGTTGCGTATTTTCGTGCCCTGGCTGGAGCGCAACGGCATGCACGACCCGGAGTATCGAATCAAGAAAGGGCATGCCAATACGCTTTATCATGACCGCCCCGAGGACTTGCTGTTCTGGCTGCAGACGCTGGGTATTCAGGTAAACGTGCGGGCAATCATGGATACTCTGGCGCAAGTGTATGACGTACCGGTCACTGCGCTGTGGACCGTATTGCGCGATGTTCTGGATAATCTGATCACAACCATCGAATTTGACGACGAGGCGCGTGGCATGATCAGGCAACAACTGTTCGAAGCCCCCAACTGGCCGCAGAAACTTCTGCTGACGCCCATGATCGAGCGCGCGGGCGGTCCGGGCAGCATGCCGTTCGGCAAGGGCGAAGTGGTCAACCCGTTCCACAGGTTGCGCCGTGCAACCTGACCGAACCCTGCATCCTTCGCGGCGCACAGTGTTGCGCCTTTCACTGGGGTTACTGGCGCTGCCTGGCATTGCCCGGGCAGCGCCGCTGCGCGTTGTCACCCTGTTTCAGGGGGCGTCCGACACTGCCGTGGCCCTGGGCGTTACGCCTTGCGGCGTGGTGGATTCGTGGAGCGAAAAACCGATGTATCGCTACCTGCGCCCGGCGCTGGCAGCGGTACCGCATGTGGGTCTGGAAACCCAGCCGAGCCTGGAAGATATCGTGCTGCTCAAGCCGGACCTGATCGTCGCTTCACGCTTTCGTCATCAACGCATCGCGCCGTTGCTGGAGCAGATCGGCATGGTGCTGATGCTCGAAGAGGTGTTCGAGTTCAAGCGCACCCTGGCAATGATGGGCGTGGCCCTGCAACGTCAACAACTGGCCATGGACCTGCTCGGGCAATGGCAACAGCGTGTGGCAGCGGTGCGCGGCCAGTTGCAGGCGAAGTTCGCCGGACGCTGGCCGATCACTGTGTCGGTGCTCGACATTCGCGAAGACCATATCCGTAGCTATCTGCCGGCCAGCTTTGCCGGCTCGGTGCTCAGTGAGCTGGGCTTTGCCTGGACGCCCGCGGCCCGCGAAGCCAGCGGCGTTTCCCTTAAACTCAGCAGTAAAGAGAGTTTGCCTGTGGTCGATGCCGACCTGTTCTTCGTCTTTCAGCGTGCGGACAGCAATGCCGCGCAGCACACCTACGACAAACTGGTACAGAACCCGTTCTGGCAACAGTTGCGCGCAGCACGGGATGGCCAGGTATGGCGCGTCGACGCCGTCGCCTGGAGCCTGTCCGGCGGCATTCTGGGCGCCAACCGCATGCTCGATGAGGTCGCTCGCGTGGCCCTGGCGGATAGCGCCTCATGACGGCTGCGGCAAAACTGGGCCTGGGGCTGTTGATACTGGTAGCGTGCATGGGATTGAGTCTGGCCACCGGGGCCACCTGGATATCGCCCGCTGACATCGTGCGGAGTGTCTGGCAGCCCGATGCGCTGAGCGCTATCGAGCACGTGCTGCTCGACACACGGCTGACACGTACCCTGATGGCCGTCGCAGTAGGCTCGAGTCTGGCGGTTGCCGGGGCACTGATGCAGGCGCTGACGCGCAATCCGCTGGCGTCGCCTGGCCTGTTCGGCATCAATGCCGGCGCGACGTTTGCCATCATCGCCTGTTCGTCGCTGCTTTCACTGTCGTCCATGAGCCAGTGGCTGTGGTGCGCGTTCATCGGCGCTGCGGTGGCGGGCACGATTGTCTGGGTCATCGGCAACCGGGGGCAGGGCAGCCTCAATCCATTGCGCATCGTATTGGCCGGCGCAGCGATCACCGCCTTGTTCACCGCGTTCAGCCAGGCCTTGCTGGTGGTCAATCAGGACGGTCTGGACACTGTGCTGTTCTGGCTGGCCGGTTCCCTGTCGGAGCGCGAACTGAGCACCGCTGCGCCGTTGCTGGTCTGCGTGGTCATGGGGCTTGCCGGCGCGCTGGTGCTGGCGGGGCAGGTCAACGTGCTCAACACCGGGGAAGCCATCGCGACGGCGCTGGGCCAGCGTACGGGGCTGATTCGGCTGATGATGAGCGTGGTAATCATTGCCCTGGCAGGCAGCGCCGTGGCGCTGGCGGGCAGTATCGGCTTCATAGGTCTGCTGGTGCCACATATGGTGCGCAAGACGCTGTCCATCGACCATCGCTGGCTGCTGCCTGGCTGCGCAGTGCTGGGCGCGACGCTGTTGTTGCTGGCCGACACGCTGGCGCGAGTCGTGATTGTCCCTCAGGAAGTCCCGGTGGGTGTGATGACGGCTCTGTTTGGTGCGCCGTTCTTCATTGCACTGGTTCGGCGGGGCGCGCGCTATGGATAAGCATTTCACCGTGCGCTACCGGAGCTTTTCCCGGCAGTTCAGCCTGACCGCATTGACGCGCTTGCTTTCGGGCCTGGCGCTGACGCTGCTGGTCATACTGAGCTCGTTGGCCGTGGGCAAGATCAATCTGTCGCCCGCGACCCTGCTGAGTGTTTTTACCGGTCAGGCAGATGCCAGCCTGGTCTTCATCGTCGAACAGCTGCGCATGCCCCGGCTGGCCCTGGCCGCCCTGGTCGGCGCGGCCCTGGCGGTGTCCGGACTGATCCTGCAAAGCATCATTCGCAACCCGCTGGCCTCACCTGATCTGTTAGGCATCACCAGCGGTGCCAGCGCCGCCGCCGTGTTGTACCTGTCATTCTTCTCGGCTGCACTGGGCGCGCAGTTTCTGCCCCTGGCGGCGATCTCCGGCGCAGGCCTCGCGGCACTGGTCATTTATCTGCTGGCCTGGAATCAGGGCGCTTCACCCTTGCGCATGGTGTTGATCGGGGTAGGGGTGTCGGCTCTGCTGGCTGCGGTGACCACGTTCATTCTGGTGTTCAGCCCGTTGACCACCACCTTGTCGGCTTATGTCTGGCTGACCGGGAGCGTGTATGGTGCCAGTTGGCCAGAGCCCCGCGCGCTGGCCGGCTGGCTGCTTATGACATTGCCGCTGCTGGCACTGCTCGCCCGTCAGGTGCGCATGCAGCAACTGGATGACGCGCTGGCCCAGGGCATCGGCGTGCGCGTGCAATGGCTGCGCGCCGGTTTGCTGCTGGTGAGCGTCGCGCTGGCCGGGCTGGCGGTCGCGTGGGGCGGGGCGATTGCCTTTGTCGGGCTGATCGCGCCTCATATCGCCAAACGCCTGATGCCGCCGGGGTTCGTGGGGCAAGCGCTGATGGCGGCGTTGATCGGTGCCAATCTGGTGATGCTTGCCGATCTGGCCGGACGCACGCTGTTCCTGCCGCTGGATCTGCCCGCAGGGATTTTTGTCGCGGTGCTGGGCACACCGTTTTTTCTGTACCTATTGATCAACCAGCGGCATTAAGGAATTACGGATGGCGTCAATCGCAACCCACGACCTGACCCTGAGTTACCAGCGGCAGGTGATCATCGACAGCCTTGATCTGCAGTTACCCGCAGGCCAGGTGACCGTGCTGATCGGCAGTAACGGTTGCGGCAAAAGCACCTTGCTCAAATCCCTGGCGCGCCTGCTCAAACCCCAGCAGGGCACCGTCGTGCTCAACGGTGCCGACATCCATCAGAAGTCCACTGCGACCGTCGCGCGTGAACTGGCGATTCTGCCGCAGATGCCCAGCGCACCGGAAGGCATCAGCGTGCGGCAACTGGTGGCGCTGGGGCGTTATCCCTATCAGAACTGGATGCAGCAATGGTCCGCCGAGGATGAAGCCATGGTCGCACGGGCTCTGGCGCAGACCGGCATGCAGGAACTGGCTGACAGACCCGTCGATGCCCTGTCAGGTGGTCAGCGTCAGCGGGCATGGATCGCCATGACCCTGGCGCAGGATACCGACATTGTATTGCTGGACGAGCCGACGACCTTTCTCGATCTGGCTCATCAGATCGAAGTGCTGGACCTGTTGCGCGACCTGAATCGGCGAGAGGGCAAGACCATCGTGATGGTCCTGCATGACCTGAATCTGGCCTGCCGTTACGCCGATCATATGGTCGCTGTCCACGAACGCAGCGCCTTCGCCCAGGGGCGTCCGGCGGATATCCTCAGCGAGGCGCTGGTCAAGCAGGTCTTCGGCCTCAACTGCCGGATCATCGCCGATCCATTCTTTGGTACGCCGTTGTGCATTCCCTTTGGCCGGGAACTGCCGCAATGAGTCTGGCGCAGGCGTTCAGCGAATCCGAATGGGCGTTGCTGTCCGGGGCGCTGCGACTCAGGCCGGCAGGTGAACACGATCCGCGCTCACTGCCGGCCCGCGCGCTGCTGGACGACGCAGTCTGCGAGCAACTGCTTGGCGAGCTGGGGCCGGTGATCGGTTCTCCGACCCAGGCAATCACCGCATCGTTGCTGGCCAAGCGCTTTTCCTTCCTGAGCACCGGTGCCTGCCTGTACGCGATGTCGGTCTACGACAAGGGCCTGGCCCTGTCGCTGGACAACAGCGTGGTCGAATACGCGCACGATGACGGCCTTTGGACCTCTTCAATGCCTTTGCTCGATACAACGCCTGTGGGTTATGAACCGGGCGCTCGTGAGGCGTGGCGTGATGCTGTCGTTGCCACGCTGTTTCGTGACCTGCTTCAGCCGCTGTGGGAAACCTTCAACCGTGTCACTGGCATTTCCCGACGCATTCTGTGGGAAAACACCGCAGTACGCGTGTATTCGCTGTACGACAAGCGCATGGACAAGGTTGAAGACCCGGCGATCCGGCAGCGCTGTGAAGCCGATTTCGACTGGCTGCTGCACCAGGCCGATCCCACGCTGTTCGGCCTGACCTACAACCCGCTGAAACACTTCCGCCGTCCGACGGTTGTGCTGGAAGCCGAAGGCAAAAGCATCCGTTTTCGGCGCACCTGCTGCTTCTATTACGACGCCAGCAACCCCGTCGAGTATTGCTCAACCTGTCCGTTACTGAGACCCAAGAAATGTCGATGAACAAGCAGATTGCACACCGCCAGCAACAACTCAGCGACGCCGTCATAGAGCAATACCGTGAGATTGCCGCGTCAACCATTGGCCATCTGACCGACGTGGGTTACCTGCGCGGGATCAGACCGCTGTTCGAGGGGGCCAGACTGGTCGGCAACGTTGTCACGGTCAAACTGCAGCTGCCCGACGGTAGCATTCTGCGCGATGCACTGCTGAACAGCCTGCCCGGCGATGTACTGGTGATTGAATGTGTCGGCGACGAGCATTGCGCCTGCTGGGGCGAACTGCGCACTCTGGCCGGGCTTATCAAGGGGCTTGGCGGCGTCGTCGTCTCGGGCGCGGTCACCGACGTTGCCGCCTTGCGCGAACATCGCCTGCCCGTGTTCAGCCGTGGCATCAGCGCAATGACGACGCGCAGTCTCGGGGAAAGCGGCGAGCTCAATGGATTGATCAATATAGGCGGCGTGGAGGTGAAGCCGGGAGATATCGCCGTCGGGGATGATGACGGGGTATTTATTCTGAGTCCGCAACAGGCGAACGAACTGTTGCCCGAATTGCTTGGCAAGGAGAGTGCGGACCGAAAAAGAAGGGAAGAGTTTCTCGGCAGACTGAATGGGGAGAACACGGTCAGCAGAACTCAACAGTGATAATGAAACCTGAAACAGCGCGTTTGATGTGATTCATGAATATAACCACTGTCGACTGATCAATAGTTATAACTTTTGGATCCTATAGTCACAATCAGACAACAGGCAGGCTATTTTCGTATTAAGTTCGATTGCACCGCTCAAGATTGCGGTTCCATGACCGATGCAGATTGCAAACCCAAACTGTCCCGGATAGCCGCAATGTTCAATTCGCATTTGAAAAATACCAACAAGGCATTGGAGCGCCGCCTTGCCATGCTTGAGCAAGCAGGGCAAATCCTCAATCTGGAGACAGTCGCCGTCGTGCTGGATGGCACGGGCAAAATACAGACCGTCAACGCGTTGTTCGAGACGGAGATGAGCTACGCACAGGCAGAGCTCGTCGGGCGCAGCCTGTCTGAACTGAGCCCGCCGGAACTGAGCGGTGACGTTCACCAGAAGCGCGCATTGACCGCGATTCGCGACGGCAAGCATTTCAGCGGCACGTTGCGCCTGGTCAGCAAGACCGGATCGAGGGTGTGGCTGAGAACCATCGTCGTACCCTATAAAAATGAAACCGGCGGCGTCGAGCAGATCACTCTGTACTCGAGTGTTCTGACGCGAACCATTGAAGCCTCGCGCGAGAACGAGGCCCTGGTCAATGCGCTGCAACGTTCCACCGCTGTTATCGACTTCACCCTCGATGGCACTGTCATCAGCGCCAACGACAACTTTCTGAGGGCGATGGGTTACGAGCTGAATCAGATAAAAGGCAAGCATCACAAGATGTTCTGTGTGCCTGAAGAGTCCGCCTCTGACGCGTATACCCAATTCTGGGAAAGGCTGCGCCGGGGTGAGTTTATCGTCGATCGTTTCCGTCGAATTGACAAAGGCGGTCGTGATGTATGGCTGGAGGCGTCTTACAACCCGATTACCGACGCCAACGGCAAACTCTATAAAATTGCCAAGTTCGCGACTGTGATCACTGAACAGGTCGAGCGCGAGAAAGCCGTCGCCGAAGCATCGGAAATGGCTTATCAAACCTCTATCGATACTGACAGCAGCGCACAGCAAGGCCGCAAAGTTATCAAGGACACGCTGCAGATGCTCGGCCAGCTGACCATTTCAATGGAAGAGGCCACACGAGGCATCGAAGCACTGGACTCGCAAAGTCAGGTGATTGGAACAATCATCAAGACCATCAGCGGCATTGCCGAACAAACCAACCTGCTCGCGCTGAACGCAGCGATTGAAGCCGCCAGGGCCGGCGAACAGGGCAGGGGCTTCGCCGTAGTGGCCGACGAGGTACGCCAACTGGCCTCTCGCACGACAAAAGCGGCGGAAGAGATCGTAAACGTCGTGAAGACCAACCAAAGCCTGGCGTCCGACGCGGTAGGCGTGATTGTGCGCAGCACCGAACAGGCGTCCGAGGCACTGGTATTGGCCAATGACGCAGACCGTGTGATTCAGGAAATCCAGCACGGCGCGAACACGGTAGTGCGGGCAGTCAGCCGGTTTGTGGACCAGCGCTCCAGTTAAGTGCGAGCAGTCGGAGTGACTCAGGGGACGCTAAAAGTGTTCTGCGCTGAGTCACTCACTGCGCAGTCAAACAGGAAGGGAAGTGTACTGATGGTCGCAGCGCTACCTGCTTATAGACGTTTTAAATGAGTGTGTTTTATTAAATCCATGGGACAGCACTCGCGCAAGGCGAACACTATCGAAATCACCACGCTACAGCCTCAAGACTGATAGCCGGCTACCGATACGCTGCTTATAACCGTTGCACCCGCCGTCATTTCGAGCATTGTAACTATGACTTTCCTGCGCAGCCCACACATGGTTCGTAAGTACCTTTACACCGTATTGTGGTTTTATGTGCTCTCTATTTTCCTGTTGGCAATCGCGTGGGAATTCGAACTTGAATCCCTCGCCATGGCCGCAATGGGCTTGCCCTATGACCAGGACTTCGAAAATGCCGAGCGTTGGCGTTTTGTATTGACCTCGACAGGCTTTGCCGTGTTATCGATGGTTATACCGTTCATTCTTCTGAAACGCCTGATGCAACAACTCCATAGCAGCTACAACGACTTGCTCGAGTCACAGGCGCTCAGCGAATCTCTGGCCCGCCACGATCCATTGTCCGGCTTGCTCAATCGGCGTGTGTTTCACGAGCAACTGGTTGCGCGGTTGCAGCAACCAGCGACACAGACGGCGGTTTTTCTGATCGACCTGGATAAATTCAAGCTGATCAACGATACCCACGGGCATGCGGCAGGAGACGCGGCTATTTGCGCCGTTGCCGAAAGCCTGCGCGACGCCACTGTCGGGTGGCAGGCTTCCGTGGCTCGACTGGGCGGCGACGAGTTCGGTCTGGCGGTCAGTGGTGACTTCAGTCATGCCGAACTGGCGCCGCTCGCTGAAAACATTCTGGCCAAAATCGCAGCATCCAGCGTTGGCCTGCCGCGTGTGGCCCTGAGTGCGACCCTCGGCATTGCCATTGCGCCAATGGACGGCTCAGACCCCGACCTCTTGCTGCAACGTGCGGACAGCGCCATGTACCGCGGTAAAGCCGGTGGCCGAGCCAGGTTTCATTTCTATGAAGTCAGCTTCGAGCGCGAGCAGCGTCTGCAGGAGCAGTTCGCGCGCGAACTCACCCTGGCTATCGAAGAGAAAGATATTCAACCGTTCTATCAGCCTATCGTCAGCCTTCCCGAGCAACGCCTGGCGGGGTTCGAACTGCTGGCGCGATGGCTGCATCCCGAGCGCGGGATCATCCTGCCGCTTGACTTCATACCCGTGGCAGAACAGTTGGGGCTGATCAAGCCACTCACCGCGACCCTTTTGCTTCAAGCCTTCGATCAGGCACGCGATTGGCCAAGCGACTTTACGCTGGCGATCAACGTTACCTCACTGATGATCGAAAGCCCCGACTTTCCTGACTGGCTGGAACAGCTGGCCAATGAAGGAAAATTTCCGCTGAGTCGGCTGGAAGTGGAAGTGACGGAAAACGCACTGGTCGCCAATGTCGACAGTGCCCGCCTGAATCTGGAGCGTCTGCGCGCGATGGGCGTGAGCGTCGCTCTGGACGATTTCGGTACCGGCTATTCAGGTCTTTATCATCTGACCAGGCTGGCCATCGACAAGATCAAGATCGACAGATCGTTCTTCGACACGGCGCTTGAGAACCAGAACGAGATGGTCAAGGCCATCCTCGCTCTGGGTAAAAGCCTGCGCATGAAAATCACCGCCGAGGGCGTTGAGCACGAACGGCTCGCAGACTGGCTGGCCACCCATGAGTGCGACTTTGCCCAAGGCTACCTGTTCGGACGACCGTTGCCGTTGGCCCAGGTGAAAGAGCTACTGGCAATGAGTGGTTCCGAAGGGCCGGTGAGGGCATTGGCGGTTCCTGGAAAATAAGGGGCATGAGCTTCAAGTCGGCGCTCTCGAACTTCAATGCGGAAGTTTAGATTCACCGGAGGCGATAAGCGTTTCTCTGATACTTGTCGCTCACTAAAACCTGCGGCTTTCTGCCAGTGCAGCGAGTTGCAGCGCCGTCGAGGAACTGTGATCGGGATTGGCGCTGATAGCGTCAATGTGAGTTCCTGATGCGGGTGAGGTGCCTGATTCAGATATAAGCATTCCTTATTGTCGATGACTCATGGACTATATGCCCATTTGGCTGCCTCTCTAAGGCAAGCGCTCGCATCTGCAGGAGCCCGTGAATGAACATCAAGATTGAGGCGCTGATCGCCCGGAAGATCGGTTTCGCCTCCCACCAGAACGCCGTACCGCTGGTACGTGAATTGAGTATCTGGAACCAGGAAGAAAGCGGTTTTGAAAACCTGACCCTGACCTTAAGCACCGACCCGGATTTCGTAGAGAGCCGCACTTGGCGTATAGACCGCATTCATGCCGGTGATCGCCTCAGCATTTCCGAGCGTGATATCAAGCTTAACGCAGGTTATTTGTCCGGGCTGACTGAAAGCCTCAGCGCTGACGTGGTGATGCGCCTTTCCCAGGGCGACAACGTACTCGTCGAGCAGCGCTTCCCGACAGAACTGCTGGCGCGCACAGAATGGGGCGGCTTGAGCGCCATGCCGGAGCTGCTTGCGGCTTTCTGCATGCCCAATGATCCCGCGGTGGATCGCGTACTCAAAGCGGCCTCACAGGTTTTGCGGCGCGCGGGCAAGAAAGATGGCATTGACGGCTATGAGAGCAAGTCGCGCACACGAACCTGGGAGCTTGCCTCTGCCATTTGGTCCGCAGTGTGCAGCTTTCAGTTGAGCTATGCATTGCCCCCGGCCAGCTTTGAGCAACAGGGCCAGAAGGTCCGGCCTCCGAGTGTGGTTCTGGAAAACGGCGTAGCGACCTGTCTGGACACTGCATTGCTGTTTGCGGCGGCGTTGGAGCAGGCAGGCTTGAATGCCCTGCTTATCATGACCAAGGGGCACGCATTCGCAGGCGTCTGGTTGCAGCCTCAAGAGTTTTCCCAATTGTTGACCGATGAGGCGTCGGCAGTACGCAAACGCCTGGATCTGAAGGAGATGGTGGTATTCGAAACCACCCTTTCTACACAAACACCTGCGCCGGGCTTTTCCCAGGCGATTACAGCCGCCGAGCGTCAGCTCGATGATGAGCAGTTCATCATGGCCATCGATTTGCACCGTGCCCGGATGCAGAAGATTCGTCCGATGGCGCTCGTCTCAGTCACCGAGGGATCGGATGAGACAGCCGATGCTCCACCCACTATTGAAGGGCTGGAGGAGGCTCCGGCGCTTCCGGGGTTCGATGTCGAAATTAATACTGACAGCGAAGGTCCGGCCGGCAAACTGACGCTGTGGCAACGTAAACTCCTCGATCTGACGACTCGCAATCGTCTCCTGCATCTTCCGGACAGCGCAAAGGGCGTGCGACTGATATGCCCGGATCCGGCAGTGCTTGAAGATCTGCTTTCCAGTGGCCAGCGCATTCGCATCGTGTCAGTACCTGACTTAAAAAGCAGTGGCCGGGATGTGGCCCTGTACGAGCAGCAGAATAATGAAAATCTGGTCGACGAAGTTGCTCGTCAGGCTCTGGCTCGCGGCGAAGTGCTCGCTACTCTGGAAAAGGTAAAACTTGAAGCAACCCTGATCGATCTGTTCCGCAAAGCGCGTAGCGATCTGGAAGAGGGCGGTGCAAACACGCTGTTTCTGGCCATCGGCTTTCTCAAGTGGAAGAAGAGTGCCGACGACCCGAAAACCTACTCCGCACCCCTGATTTTGCTGCCGGTAAAACTTGAACGTAAAAGTGCCTTGTCCGGGGTGACGCTCAGTCTTCTTGATGAAGAACCGCGTTTCAACCTTACGCTGCTTGAATTGCTGCGGCACGATTTCGAGTTGCTGATTCCCGAGCTGGATGGCGAACTACCCAGTGATGAAAGCGGCATTGATGTGACTGGCATATGGAACATGGTGCGGCGAGCAGTGCGTGACGTGCCAGGATTCGAGGTGAGCACCGAACTCGTTCTTGGCACCTTCTCATTTGCCAAATACCTGATGTGGAAAGACCTGAATGCCAACGCAGCACAGCTGCTGCAAAGCCCTTTGGTCAAGCATTTGCTGGCCCCCTCTGAGGAAGATGAGGGCTTCTCCGGCTCAGACGAGTTTCCAAGACCAGAGCAGCTGGACTCGTCAGTAACGCCCGCCATGCTTTTCGCTCCGTTGCCCGCCGACTCCTCGCAGTTATCTGCCGTGGTGGCATCTGCCGGTACTCACAGCTTTGTCATGGACGGGCCACCGGGAACCGGCAAGTCGCAAACCATTGCCAACATGATTGCCCACAATCTGGCCTTGGGTCGTCGCGTACTGTTCGTGGCAGAGAAGCGCGCAGCCCTGGACGTGGTTTACCGTCGCCTGGCAGAGAAGGGGCTTGGCGAGTTTTGCCTGGAGCTGCATTCAAGCAAGGCGTCCAAAGTTGAAGTGCTGAAGCAGTTGGACCGCGCCTGGGACGTCAGCGACGCATTGAGCGCCGAGGAATGGGAGCGTGAAGCCACTCGTTTGCAGACGCTGCGTTCGCGACTCAACGAACTGGTCGAGGTACTGCACCGACGCTGGAGCAACGGGCTCTCCCTACATCAGGCGATTGGTCGTGTGGTGCGTGATCATGGCCCTCAAACACCCAGGCTGAGCTGGCCATCAGGCACGCAACATGATGCTGACGAGTACAGCCAGTTGCTGGATCTGTCGCGTCGGTTAGGCTTGAACGGTGATGCCGCACGTAATCTGTCAGGCAAATTCGGCGCCTTGGCGCAGACCCAGTGGTCGAACGCCTGGCAGGCACACATTGCGAATGCCGCACGTGAGCTGCCGCAGGCCCTTGACGCGTTGAATGCGGCGAGTGAAAAGCTTCTTGGCCTGACGCACCTGAACTTGCCTGTAGCTGAAGTGGCGCAGGTTCAGCATCTTGATGAACTGGCGACTCTGGTCGTGGAGTCCTATGGACTGAACCTCTCATTTGCTTCTGCACCCGATGCCGTCGCGCGTATCGCAGCAGCCCGGCGCGCGTGCCAGTTAATCGAAAGCTATCGAGAGCTTGAGGAAGGTCTGTCGCTGGATTATGCAGACGAAGCCTGTCGTCGCATTCCCGTTGAGGCGATGCGCAGCGAATGGCGAGATGCCGAAGGAAAGTTCTGGTTCCTGGCGACTTTCGCCAAGAAAAAGGTCGCGAAGAAACTGGCCTCTTCAGGTGGCGCAGCAGGTCTGCCGGACACGCTTGGCGACCTGGCGATTTTCGAGCGCCTGCACGCGCAACTGAACGAACTGGATACATTGGCCGGTGGTCTGCAGTCGATCCCGGGCTGGCAAGGCCTGAGCAGTGACGTGTCACAGATATTTCGTGCAGCCTCGTTGGCCGAAAACCTGCGCGGGCTGATGAGCGGCCTGGCCGAATCACCGGACCACCTCGTTTCATTGCGCAGCGCAGTCGCACGCCTGGTCGTTGAGGCCAATGAAATGTTGGCGCCGGGCGGGCAAATCGGCGTCGCGTTATCAGCCTTGCAACAGGCTTTGTCTCGCTACGAAGACGCCGCTCGACTGTTTGCCGAATTGTCTGCAGCCGGTCCAGATACACAATCGAGCGTTGGCGCGTTGCGAGCTACTTCGCTGTCGATCCAGCAACAGGAGGAGCAACTCAAGGCATGGTGCGATTGGTGCCGGGTTCGCGAGCAGGCAGGTGAGGCTGGTTTGGCAAGTCTGGCCCGTGCTCTCGAGGCAGGGAGTCTGTCACCTGCTGCAAGCGAGGAAACCTTCATCACGGCCTATGCCCATTGGTTCGCCACGCAAGGCATAGACGGTGAACCGCTGTTGAGGAATTTCGTGGCTGCCGAACACATGAGCGACATCGGCGCTTTCGTTCGCCTGGACGACGAAATGGCGAAGCTGACAGTGCGTTATATCCGGGCGAAACTCTGTGGCCTGATCCCCTCCAAAAATGACATACCCAAGAGCAGCGGCTTTGCCATTCTCAAGCATGAATTGCAGAAGTCCCGCCGTCACAAACCTGTCAGGCAACTGGCTGTTGAAATGGGCGACGCGCTGAATCGTCTGGCGCCTTGCATGCTGATGAGCCCGCTGTCGATTGCGCAGTTCCTGCCCGCTGATCAACCGCCATTCGATCTGGTCATTTTCGACGAGGCTTCGCAGATCGCTCCATGGGACGCGATCGGTTCGATAGCTCGAGGCAGGCAAGTCGTTATCGCAGGCGACCCGCGTCAAATGCCGCCGACGAACTTTTTCAACCGTGGCCCGAATGCCAGCGACGACGATACCGCTGAAGACATGGAAAGTATTCTGGACGAGTGCCTGGGAGCAGGGGTGCCAAGTCACAGTCTGAGCTGGCACTACCGGAGTCGCCACGAAAGCCTGATTGCCTTCTCCAATCACCGTTACTACGACAGTAATCTCATCACCTTCCCGGCAGCAGAGACCCGCGCAAGTGCTGTGGAGTGGCGCCGGGTTGAAGGTGTTTATGCAAAGGGCAAAGGGCGCTACAACCAGGCTGAAGCCGAAGCCATTGTCAGCGAGACAGTCAAGCGCCTTACCGATCCCGCGTTCGTGGCTGCTGGCCACTCGATCGGTATCATCACGCTCAACGCTGACCAGCAAAAACTGATCAATGACCTGTTGGACAACGCCCGCAAGCAATACCCGCAGATCGAGCCGTTTTTTCAGGACACACAGACCGAGCCGGTGGTCGTCAAGAATCTGGAAACAGTCCAGGGTGATGAGCGCGATCTGATCATGCTCGGGATAGGCTACGGTCCTACCGAGCCGGGTGCGCAGGTCATGTCCATGAACTTCGGCCCCCTCAACAAGGACGGCGGCTGGCGCAGGCTGAACGTCGCCATCACACGGTCTCGCCGGGAAATGCTGGTGTTCTCATCCTTTGACCCGTCAATGATCGACCTGAACCGGACCAATGCCCGTGCAGTCCGTGATCTGAAGCATTTCATAGAATTCGCCCAGCGCGGACCAAAAGCCCTGGCCGAGGCGGTACAGGGCTCGGTCGGTGGTTATGACTCGCCGTTCGAGGAAGCAGTCGCTCAAGGGCTACGGCGCCTCGGTTGGCAAGTGATTCCGCAGATCGGAGTCTCTCGTTTCCGCATTGATCTGGGAGTTGTCCATCCGGATCGTCCGGGTGACTATCTGGCCGGCGTCGAATGCGATGGCGCTACCTATCACAGCGCCGCCACTGCCCGGGATCGGGACAAGGTCCGCGGAGCAATTCTCAGTGGCCTCGGCTGGAGTCTGGTGCGGCTATGGTCCACGGAATGGTGGGTGGACAAGGAAGGGGCATTGCAGAGGCTGAACGCAGCGTTGAACGATCTTTTGGCGCAATCCCGGGCAGAAACAGAGGACCATCGGATAACAGAGCCGCCAACGGCCGAGCCTGTCGTCATAGACTTTTCTAACGGTCCCCGCATCAGTGGCGAGTCATCTGAAGAACTGGCTGCCCCAATCAGTGAGTTGTCGGCGGAGACGGGTGAGATTCGCATAGCGCGGTCTCATGGCCTTCCACCTGAGGCAGGGGGGCAGAAGGGCATCTATCGCATAGCCGACCTTTCTGCCCTTGCGCCATTGATCCAGGCCGACCAGTTTCACCTGCCTGGTTACACGCCGGTACTTCGCCAGCTCATTGAAGAGGTGCTGCGCCAGGAAGCGCCGATTCTCGATGCAGTTTTAGTCCAGCGCATTGCGCGTGTACATGGTTTCCAACGGTCGGGGCGGCTTATCAGAGACCGCGTGCTGGAGTTGGCGGAACAGCACCATTATGTCCAGCAAGCGGGGTTTGACGAGGTATTCGTCTGGCACGCGGAGGGCGACGTGGCCGGATGGACGACGTACCGGATTCCGGCCTCAAGCGAGGACACACGAGCCATAGAAGAGGTTGCTGCTGAAGAATTAAGCATTGCAGCGGCGAATGTCGATGCCGAAGACAAGGCCCTGGAGGTTGCTCGACTGTTCGGTATAAAGCGCCTCACAGGACCTGCGCGTGAACGGATGGAGCGAATCTTCAGTGCATAAAGCTAGCGCCCCGCTGATGGGGCGCTAAAGCGCCCGCCGAAGCGTGATCCGGGTCAATTCCGAAGGTTTGCCAAGACGAATGGCAAACCCCGGCCAGAGTGCGGTGCCGTTGTTGACGTACAGTTGCATCCCGCCCACCTCATAAAGCCCCGACACAAATCCGCCGTTGGCCAGGGCCAGCAGCCAGTGAAGGCCAAAGATCATGCCGCCATGGGTATGCCCGGAGAGTTGCAGCGCTACGCCGTGGGTCGCTGTTTCCTCCGCGTTTCTGGGTTGATGGTCGAGCAGGATGATCGGAGTGTCTTTCGCGATGCCTGCTATGGCTTTCTGCAGATCTGGCGCAGGGAAGCCGGTTTTCGGCGCCGTGACATCAGTGACGCCGGCCAGAGCGATGCGCGCACCGTCGTGCTCGATCAGCGTGTGGCTGTTGGCGAGCGGGATCATGCCCAGAGAGACGAAGTGCTGCATCCACGCCTGGTTATCAAAAAAGTACTCATGATTGCCGGGAATGACGTACACGCCGTCCGGCGCACGCAAATCGCGCAGGGCCTCGATATCCTGCTTCCGGTTGCTCAGCGAGCCGTCAATGAGATCGCCGGTGATGACGATCAGATCGACACCCAGCGCATTTGATTGCTTGACGACCTCACGCGTCCACGGCGCATCGAACAGACGACTGATGTGCATGTCCGTCAGTTGCAACACTTTATAGCCGTCGAATTGCGGAGGCAGGTTTTTAATCGCGATCTGGATGTCTTTCACCGGCGGCAGGCGCACGGCCTGCTGGACACCGACTGCCGCCAGCACCAGAGCTGCCACACCGATGAAGTACCGCAGATTGGCCGGAATGCTCAGCGTCTGCCAGCGCACCAGCATCGTCAGCAATGTGCCGATGTCGACAATGATTTGCAGTACCGCCAGCAACAGGATCGCGCCGAACGCCCAGTTGAACAGCATCACGATGTAGCGTGGAAACTCCGGCGAGAACACGCTGCCGGAGGAAAACCGGCAATACAGATGGTATTGCGAGGCAAGGACAAGCAGCACCGCAACGGCGATTTTCGCCGATAACGCCCAGGGCATCGGCCATAGGAATCGGGCGATGACGTACAGGCAGGGCATGCTGAACATGACGTGAAACATTAACGTGCTCCGTTGGCGATATCGATGAAGTGGATAACTGCGTGAGGGGCACGGGCAGTAATGAGGTCGAACTATTCGTACTGCAGCGTATTGCCGGGCCGGGGTGCCAAAGATCATCGTACCGAGGCAGAATTCCGACACAAGCAGACCTGAGCTGCCAAGTTTCTGGTAATGAGCGGCGATTGTCGAGCCATGCTTGAACGTGTCGATATATCGGCAGGCACCCACATCGATAGCGCTGAGCAGGTATCGTGCAGGCGACACGCTGCAGAACACGCGGCCCGAGCCAATCGCCGGACCGGGGCAGACTATCGTGGCGCCGCGCCTGGTGAGCCTCATCATCCGGGATGTTCAAATCCAGCGTGGCAGATACGGCCCCAGACAATTACCAGAGCGCATTCCCATGTCCGAAAGCGTGGGTGAGGTCATCGCGGTAGGCGAGGGCGTCAGCCAGGTCAAACCGGCTGAACTCGTTTTGTGTCTGGGGACCGGCGGAGTGGCGCTGGCTGAGTTCTTATTCAAGCCATCGAGGCCAATGGAATTGCAACGGTAGTCGCCAGGACATTCAAATTCGCCGATGCCCCCGAGGCCTACGCGTATTTCGCTGCCGCGCAGCACATCGGCAAGGTATTGATCGAGTTTGAACAGGGGTGAGGTCACCGCGCCGTAGTTGAACCTATAGCGAAAGGCTTACACGAGCCGGAGTGGATCAGCCCTGTACGACTCGCTCGCGAAGTAGCAATCTATACCCATCAACCGTTGCGCAGGAGGCGCTTCGGAGGTCAAGGATGATCACCATTGCCGGGATGGCTACTGACAGGATGTTGGAATGGTATTGATAGAAAAACGACCCGCTTCGGCGGGTTTTTTTATGGGCGCAAGGAATGGCGATGCGCACATGCCTGAACAGGGTGGTCGTTTACACTCGACGTTGATCAGTCGAGCGATGCGGTGATGATCTCTGGCATACGCCCGATGGCGCGGCGGTCGCGGTCGCGACGGGTATCAACCGATCTACAGACCGTACCGCTGCATGGCGGGAGAATCCCCGAACGTGGAACAGCAATTGGACGCCTTCTGCTCAGACAGCTGCCTGAAACATCTCTACAGGGATGGAGTGCTGCACGTGATGCTCGGCATGCAACCAGCGAAGTAGCGCACTGCGACCGGCGATGCCCATTTTTACCGCCGCGCGTTTGAAGTAGCTTTCCACCGTGCTGACTTTCAAATCAAGCCTGTCCGCCAGTTGCGGTACTGTGAGACCGGCCAGCAGACCGACACACACTTCGGTTTCGCGCGAAGACAGGCTCAGTGCAGAGGCCTCGAGGCGACCGAGGAAACGCTGACGCAGGCCTTCCATGGCATCTTTGTTTTTCAGGCTTTTTGTGACAGGCGAGGGGATTGTCGAAATAAGGGTAGGCGTCACAGTCGCGATATGCTGCTTCACAATGGGCAACACGACCCAGGACAGGTCCTTGAGACGGGCGCGCTCCTGACTGGTGAATGCCTTGGCAGAGGGTGACCGATAAACCGACAGTACATATTCACCCTTGCCCGGGTAGGCGAGATGTACCTGGGGGAGAGATGCATGAGGGTGCAGCTCACCTGGCTTCTCCTGCGCGTTGTAGGCGGGTGACTCGAACCTGATGGATCTGTCGACGCGAGTGTCTGCCAGCTCCGTCGGGCTCAACAGAACAGGCTCCAGACGTCTGCTGTCGATCCCTGGGTTGAGCACCTGGTGCAGATTTCCACCAAAGACACCGATGGCGTGAGTGCCGGTTACTTCATTCGTAGATCGACTGAGTCCCTGAATGACATGGGTCGCATCCACGGGCAGCGAAGCGGTAATCATCTCGTGGAGCAAGCGGGCGAACTGACGGCTTCCAATACCGGAGATCACTTTGCCGAGATGCGGGAAAAGCTGTTGCATGTTCATCGGGGTTCCTTTTTCCGTTTATAAAGAGACACGCCAAGGCGCAGCCTTGATTCAGCAGATGAATAAGTAAGTGTTTTGTATTCTTTGAGTCCTGTGGGCAAACAGGTTGTATGTAGATCGTCATACAAAGTTTATAAAGGTTCAGCAATAGGTTGAAAGTTAAATAGGAACGGTGTCCAGGAGCGTACAATAATAAAAAGTCAAGCGCGTTACGAAAAGCGAGAACGCTAACCCTACACACTGCACTGTTTAACAGTGGCGACTTTTATCGATTTTTATTGAGTTTGGCATTTCCTGCACGCCTCCGGGAAATGCGAATCACTCTGGATAACTAGCGGACTGGCTGATGACAGTCGCCCTGGAGGGCGCCACCCTGCAGCCTGAAGTGGCGGTGTAAAAGCAGGCAGTAACGTTGGCATGACGATCAACTCCTATCCCTATCCATGTTGTCGGCGTATGCGCACGGGGCGTGGCGATACGGGTCGTGCAGCACCGTTTTTTATATTAAGGTGATCATATAGGTCACAAAAAGCTTGAATTAAGCTACGCTGACCGTTATGACCGAATACTAACCATATAGTTCATGTTTCACGCCTGAATTGCAATGAAAAAAGATTAATCGAAAAGAGAGGTATCTCACACTACTGCTTCTATAGGGCTGCGTGTCATTCCGCGTCGCATTACTGGATGTGCTGCGCATCGGGAAGAAGCGCGTGAGTGCCCCGGCGCGTCGCGACCTACTATTTATTGGGCTGGATAGCAAGTGAATAAGCCCTTGCGTTAGTGCATAGGAAATGCGAGCAATAACACCCTTCATCAGGACGCGCTTGTTTTCTATTTTATTTTATGTTGGTTTCTCTACAAGCCATTGTTTAATTCTGTTTGCCGCAGAACAGTAGATTCAGTCTGTTTAGCCGATGGATGGCCCGTTGGCTGACAGTGCGGCCGGGTAGCGTCGTCTCGGAGCTGCCTGGGCCGACCGCCTGGTGCAGATTGACTTCAGCCGCCAGTCGATCGAACGGCTAACAACGCTCTGCGGTGGAGGCTGGCTCACGCTATTTGAGATACGCCTGTCATCCACTTGACCAAACCGTGTCGCCCCTTCACGCCAAGTTTCGCTCCGGCGCGCTTGAGGTAGGTCTCGATAGAGCTGTTCTTGACGTGCAGCTTGTCAGCCAGCTCTGGAACCGTCGCACCCGCCAAAATGCCAAGGCAGATTTCTTTTTCACGCAATGACAACCGGACCTCCGACTGGCTCAGCTTTTCGTTGAATTCACGGTGAAGCTGCTGGCCGCCCTGTGTAATGGCTTCGTTGTCAGCGTGCGCATTGCACAAGGTACGGGTCGTCTGGGCATGTCGCTCCAGCAGGGGCAGCAATGCCTCTGAAAAATTTTTCAAGAACGATAATTCGTGAAGTGAAAAGTCACGTTGGTGCTGATCGCGGTGCAAGGAAATGACATAGCGCCTGTTCGACTTGCGCGACACGAGATTGCAGTGATACGTACCCGACGAACCAGAGCTGGCCTGTCCAACGCTGCAGAGTGGTTTCAGATGAACGAGCAGAAAGTCGTCCACATTGAGCATTCGAGCGAGCAGCATCTCCTGGTTCTGCGACACAGTCAGGCTCATCGGTTTGTGATCGGCGTTCTCTTGCCCCAGAGGCTGGATGCTGATAACGCTTCCTTCATTCTCGTCGATCGTCCATTCGCTCAGGTCAAGGAAATCGATGGGGACGGTGGCCGCGATGATTTGATACATGTTCGCAGCGAATCCTGCATCACCCACACTTGCGATTAACTTCCCCAGTTCCAAAAAATACGCTGACTGATTTCCCGTCATTTGTAGATTGGCTTCCATTACACATTTGCCCCCATGGCGTTAGTCTCCAGCCGAACCAAAAGCAACCTCGCATACAGGGCAGCCCTCTTATTGCCTAGTAATGAGTATACTGTCTGATTGTAGGACAATATTACTAGCGCCTTAAAGAATTTACACATAGGGACCCTGCTCAGTCTGTAGGGGAAAAGGGGGACAAACGTCTCGCTACAGGCCGGTTCGCCAGCGCCCACTGTGTTCACCTAGTACTTGGCAAAAACCATAAGAGGACATTCAGTGCAACGTCTCAGAATAAAAGATCTTTTACGGCTGGCCGTTTCGAAACATCACCGGTGCAACTACTCAGGCACGACGTTTACAGCGACATACATGACGGGCCGGGTGTCTCGAAAATAAAGTTTTCACGCCTGCGCTATTGCCTCTCGCGGCCGCTGTAGCGTGCTCAAAATATATTTCGCTTTTGCGTTTCAGACACAGCCGTCCGGCGGCACCGTCCACAGTGCCCGCACAGGAATCGGTTCTCGTCCAGGCCGCCATCCGGAAAAGCCGGATAGAGCAATCGGCGACGCCCCGCGACAATGTCCCGGAATGCGGGGACAGACGCACACAGGCCCTGATGTTTCCATTAGTACATGGCTGCAGGATGAACGCCTGCCTCGCAGGACAGCTGTAGTATCGAAGTAGAGACTCTCATGTACGCCCTTTATTTAAGTGTTGATCCGTTGATTCATCCGAGATCCGGGACGCCCATTGAGCGGGGAATACCGTGAGCATGGTCGGCTTTTTCCGGAAATTGAATGTCCGCAAAATCCTTTTGAGAATCGTCCTGATCGATCTGACGGTTTCGCTGGCAGGCTATGCCTTCTATAAGGGCGCCAGCGGAGAAGAAGAGACTGCCTTTCTATCAGCCGCAGCAGAAGTTACGGACATTGAGTACGCCGTATCCGCACAGGGTGTGCTTCAGGGGCGTAATCAAGTGGACGTTGGCGCCCAGGTTTCCGGGCAATTGCAGTCCCTGAAAGTCAAACCAGGTGACCAGGTCAAAAAAAACCAGCTGTTGGCAGAGATCGATCCACTGCCCGCCAGAAATGCTCTGCGCCAGGCGGTTGTCAAGATCGAACAACTCACGGCTGAGCGGGACGCGACACTGCACAGGTTGAAACTTGCCGAGTCGAATGATCGTAGATATCAGGAATTGGGCGCTACGACGGCGGTTTCCAAAGCGGATCAGGACAAGGCCCGATTCGAGCTGGAGACCCAACGCGCCAACCTGGTGTCGCTCACCGCACAATTACACACGGCCCGCGTGCAGGAAGAAGCCGCACGCATCAAACTCGACTACACACGAATCTTCGCACCAATGGATGGTCAGGTCCTCGCCATCGTCACTCAGGAGGGCCAGACAGTCATTGCAGACCAGACGGCACCGGTCATTCTGAAGATGGCGCAACTCGACACCATGACCGTGAAGGCGCAGGTTTCCGAAGCCGACGTGCTCAAGATCAAACCCGGTCTTGCGATTTACTTCACTATCCCGGGCGATCCTGACACACGCTATAACGCCACCCTCAAGGCGATCGAGCCGGGTCCTGTGGACGCTGCAAGCCAGACCGGAGCAACAGCCGAAAGCGGCAAAGCCGTCTTCTACAACGCTCTTTTCGATGTCCTCAACCTTGAAAACCGCTTCTACATCAACATGACCGCTAACGTGCGAATTGTGCTGGAGGCGAAGGAGGGCGTATTAACGATCCCTGTCGCCGCACTGGGTGATCGGCGGGACGACGGCACCTACAGTGTAAGGGTGCTGGGTGAAGGTAACGAGATCAGAACAGCCTACGTAGGGCCGGGTATCAATAACCAGGTCAGGGTCGAAATACGTTCGGGGCTTAAAGCCGGCGACAGAGTGGTCATCGGAGAGCGGGGCGGTGTGGAAGGTGTTTAAGGGTAGAACGAGGATGTATTGGCAATAAGCGATCAAGGACAGTTTTCAGCCGACGTCAAATCGATAACGCACACCTTGCAAGCGTCTGATCAATGAAATGGGCGTACGTTTAGAAATAAGGTCACTAGCGGATTAACAATCGGTGCCCGCTTCAGGGAATTCCTGAAGGTGTAAGCGCTGGCCCATGCGCCTGTCGTTTTAATGTTTGAAAACCTGGTGAATTGGAAAACTATTTTGGAGTACAGGGCATGACCATGTATTACGTTGCAATTGCAATGCTCACCGTGCTGCTGGTGCCGGGGCCGACCAATTCGCTGCTGCTGCAGTCCGGGATCAGTCGTGGCCTGAGTACGTATTCGCTGAAGCTGGTCGCTGCCGAATGGGCGGCTTATGTGATTCAGATTAGCGCGTGGGGGTTATCCATTGATGCTCTGATCGAACACTATGGTTGGGTGGTGGTGACGACCAAGGTTCTGGCCGTGATGTTCCTGTTCTACATTTCCCTGAAACTGTGGTTTTCGATTCACCAGGACCCCGACGGAAAGCCCTCTCCGATTTCGGTCTCCGCGTTGTTTTTGGCAACACTCAACAATCCGAAAGGGCTGTTTTTCGCCACACTCATAGCCCCCGCAGGGACGTTTTTGCACGTGGAAAGCTACCTTTCATTCATGACAGTTTTTTCCCTCGTGGTTCTTCCTGTCGGTATGACATGGGTTGCGCTGGGTGCCATTTTTGGTCGAAAACTACCGTCGATAATAGCGGGCAATCGAGTCAATCGATTGGTTTCACTGATCATCGGACTGTTCGCGATTATTGCTTTGTATAATGTCGCTGCAACAACGATTTTCACCTGAGCAGCCCCCCGTTAGTGCTCCGTCACTGCGCCGCCTTTTAAATATGTATCTAACGTTGATTGTGCTTATGTGGTTAGTCACTGTTGGAGTCGTCACGTGAGCTATCGAGACATAGTGCTCAGTGACGAGGAACAAGTCGAGTTGAGTCAACGATTGAAGTCAGCGACGATCAGCCCTCGCGAAGGCCGCCGGGCGCAGGTGATTTTGCTCGCTGCACAAGGCTGTTCTCGTACCGAGATTGCCAGGTTGACCGGGCTATCGGTTGTTTCAGTCACCCGCTGGTGCAAGCGTTTTCGAGAGCTACGCCTGTCAGGCCTGGTGGATCTTCCTGGACGAGGCCGCAAGGCATCCCTGCCAGCCGAAGCCTTGAAACAAACCCTTGATGAAGTCACCCAGCCGCGTATCGGCCACGCCCGATGGAGCTGTAGAAGCATGGCGAAACTGGTCGGCATATCGCCAGCCAGCGTCCAGCGCATATGGGCCGCCAACGACATAAAGCCGCACCTGACGCACACGCCAAAACTATCCAGCGATTCGGGTATTGAAGAGGAATCCGGGGAGGTTGGTGTAGGTATATCCGGAACGCCCGAATAAGGCGTTGGCGTTTTGTTGTAATGAGCAACGCCAGTCCCGGGCTTTGGAGTACCCCGGCCCGGGCTCTTGAGGTTTTACCTGTCCGATCAAGTACCGCATGGCAAACTGAATTACCTGCAGGGCGCTTGATCAGATCCATTGAGGGCCGGTATCAGCCATGGCTGAAATGCCTGAACTGAATACCGGCGCGCAAGTGCTTGCTGATGCGACGCAACCCGCCAGGCCGGGTTGCTCTCAACCATGATTGGGCATTGGCTCGCGGCGCGCAGGAATCAGATCCCGCTCCGAATAAAAGCCCTGCACCAGGCGATTCTTTGACCGGTACTCACACAGCACGAGCAGAGTGTCCGGGAGCGGGGTAACCGCGGGTTCATGCTTGACCACCATGATTCTGCCGCCCGAGCGAAGGCGTACATGTGCTCCAGGTTCGAATATGCCCATCTTCAGTTCCTCACAAAGGTGTTGATGTACGCTCTGTCCAACCGCCGCCCAGCGCCTTGTAGAGATTGACTTCGGCGGTCAGTTGCGACAGTCGGTCGGTGATCAGGGTTTGTTGAGCGCTGAATAAAGAGCGTTGGGCGTCGAGGAGTGTCAGGCTGCTGTCGACTCCAATGCGGTAACGTCGTTCGGCAAGGCGGTAATACTCCTGGTTGGCCTGTACAAGATCGCTCTGCGCCTTCAGCTGATGCTTGTAGGTCTGACGCGCTGCCAGACCATCGGCGACCTCCTGAAAGGCGGTCTGTATCGATTTTTCGTACTTAGAAACGCTTATATCCTTCTGGATTTTCGAATAATCCAGGCTCGCTCGCAGACTGCCGGCGTTGAAAATCGGGATATCGATCTGCGGTGAAAACACCCAGCCTCCCGAACCGCCTTTGAACAAGCCGGACAGTTCGGTGCTGGATGTACCGGCGTTGGCCGTCAGGGTAATGCTCGGGAAGAATGCCGCTCGCGCAGCACCGATGCTGGCGTTGGCCGACTGCAACTGGTATTCGGCTTCAAGAATGTCCGGGCGTCGTTGCAGCAGATCAGAAGGCAGCCCCGCCGGCACTTCAGCGAGCCATTCGGAGGACAACGGACGGCTGGGCGCGCTGTCCGCAACCTCCGTGCCCACCAGTAAAGTCAGGTTATTGAGGTCCTGAGCGGCCTGGCGCTGGAACGTCGCCAGACTTGCCCGTGCGCTCTCCACCGATGTGCGCGACTGGGCCAGGTCCAGTGACGAAGAAGCGCCGACTTGCTGGCTGCGAGTGGTCAGCTTCAGGCTCTTTTCGTAGGACATCAGCGTGTCCTGAGTCAAGGCCAATAGCTCCTGGTCGGCACGCCAGGTCAGGTAGGCAGTGGCGACACTCGCCACCAGGCTTAGTTGGGTGCTGCGCCGGGCCTCTTCGCTGGACAAATAGGTGAGCGAGGCCTGATCGCTGAGACTGCGTATGCGTCCGAACAAATCAAGCTCGTAAGAGCTGATACCCAGCGTTGCCGAATAAGTACCGCTGGTCACCGGGCCGCCGGTCTGCGTGATACTGGCGGGCTGGCGTTGCCGGGTACCGCTGCCTGTGGCGCTGATCGCGGGAAACAGATCGGCGCGCTGAATGCGGTATTGCGCTTGATAGGCCTCGACGTTGAGCGCTGCAACGCGCAAGTCACGATTGTTGAGCAGGGCGCTTTCGATAAGCTGTTGCAGCGTCGGGTCGCGGAACAGGTCACGCCAGCCCATGTCCGCCGCCAGCGGACCAGAGAGTGCTGGCGCATAGGCTGAGGATTGTGGGTAGTGCGCGGCAACCGGTGCCGCCGGGCGCTGATAGTCCGGAATCAACGAGCAGCCGCTCAAGGACAGTGCCGTAAACAGCCAGGGGCCAATTGATCTGTTCATTCTGCGCCTATCATCCATTTGGCCAGTCCATGTCGACCGCTGATGCCCAGCTTGGCGGCGGAACGTTTCAGGTAGGTTTCGATGGAACTGCTCTTGACGCAGAGTTTTTCGGCGATCTCAGGGACTGTGCCGCCCGCGAGGAATTCCAGACAGGCCTCCTTCTCGCGTGCCGATAGCGAGACGTCGCAGGCAAGCAAGCGTTCGTTGAACTCGCGTTGCAGGTACTTGTACTCAATGGGAACCGAGCCGTGAGACAGCATGCCACCAGCGTTTTTCATACCGGATTGGCGATGTACGCGGGCATGCCGTTCCGACAAAGGCAACAGGGCCTCCGAGAGGTATTTCAAAAAAGACAGCTCTTGCAACGAGTAATCCTTGTCAGCTTGCGGACGGTGCAGTGAGATCACACAACAGCGATTGGCCTTGCGCGAAATCATGCTGCACTGGTGGGAGGTTCCGAGACAGTCATTGCCTTGCTGGTTTTTCATCCGGGCGTTCAGGTGAATCAGCAGGTCGTCGTCTACCTCCAGCACGCGCTTGACCAGTGGATGGTCGCTGCGGTGTCTGGCACGGGTCGGACACACCGTTTGCATCTGCGGATTCAACTCAGCGCCCGCGTAGCCCAGCAGCTGTACATCGGTCACCGTCGCCTGACTGTCATCAACGGTCCACTCGCTCAGTTCCACACGGCTTACAGCCAGCGATGTATTGATTAACTGGTACATGTTGCTCAGAAACATGTCATCTCCGACGCTAGACACCAGCTTCCCGAGTTCCAGATAAATGTGCGTTTTCACTTCATCTTTGGCATTCACTTGTCGGTTCATATGTCCATTCCTGAAGATCAGAAGTTGCGTGCAATTCTGTCGACCAGACTGTGAATTCCGCCCTCAGGACGCTCAAATCCTTCGCGCCTTAACATCACTAGAATCCGGCATCACGCATGAAAGTCTTCACAAAAAACGATTCAGCTCTAGGTTCCAATTAAGCTGAGTTGCGCAGGAAAAGTCTGTCACTGGATACCGGGACATCCTGCGCAACCTGGCGGTTACTACTCAGCTGGCGCGGTTATCGAACGTAAAACCTCTTCTCTGCGGGGCTCCTGGTTGGGCTCCTTGTTCAGCGCCCGGGAGATCGCCTGGCCCAGTGCGCTGACCTGAGGCGCCCTGACCAGCGTTTCGTGGGTGCCGGGAAGCTCAGTAACGTTCACCGGGGAATCGAGCAAGGCCGTCCAGCCCAGCAGCGGATCGTCGCGCTCCTCTGCACTGGCGGTAAACAGTGTCACCGTAAGTGGGGCAGGCGGGCTGACATAGTTACCGATGGCGATATGGGTTGCATGGGCCACAGCAAGATGGCTGCGTAACAAGGTGGCATCGACGTCCTGTGGCAGTTCCTCCGGGAGCAGGCGGTGTGCCATGCACAGTGCCAGCATTTCATCGATGGCATCCGTGCCGGCCAGCTCGGTGAGCTGCCGGAATACTTCGGGGTCGAGCTGCTCTGGTAGCCAGTCCATCAGGAATTGACCTTCGCTCAATGCCTCCGGCGCTTGCTGCTCAAGACGCGCGGAGGTGTCGATGATGCCCAGGAACTCCAGTTTTTCACCGCTGGATTGCAGCTGGCGGGCCATTTCATAAGCGATAAGACCACCTGCAGACCAGCCGCCGATCCGGTAAGGCCCTTTCGGTTGTACCTGGCGAATCGCCGCCAGGTAACGCGCAGCCATGGCCGGCACCTCAAACAGCGGCGTCTCTCCAGCCGCCAGACCACTGGCGGCCAAGCCATACAGCGGCACCTGCGGGTCGATTGCCGCGGCCAGATCGCGCACGTACTGCACTTCGCCGCCCAGTGGGTGCACCAGAAACAGCGGTCTTTGCGAGCCAGTGCGGCGGACCGGCACCAGGTTGCTGTGCTGGCCGGGGCGTGCCTGGCCGTCCAGGGTTCTGGCAAAACCGGCAATGGTCGGCTCGATGAACAGATCGCGGACCGCGATCGGTTTGCCGAGCACCTTGCGCAGGCGCGAGGCCATTTGCACCGCCATCAGCGAAATACCGCCCAGCTTGAAGAAGTCGTCATGGCGACTGACCTTTTCCAGCTTGAGCAACTCTTTCCAGAGGTTGGCGAGGGCGATCTCGGTCTCGCCTTCGGGCGCTTCGTAAGGCAGGGCTTCAGGCTGTTCGTCTTCGACCGTCGCAGCGATAGTCGCGGTATGCGCCGAACGCGGCAGCGCTGGCGTGTTGTCCAGCACTTGGCCAATCGACTGCCGAGCGTCGCTCACCATGTTCTCCAGAACTCTTGCAAACAGCTGCATGATGGCCTGCGCAGTGGTTTTGTCGAACAGGTCGCTGGAGTATTGCAGGCCGCCGCTCAGGCTTTCGCTGGAATCCACCAGTGACAACGACAGGTCGAACTGAGTGGTGTGATGCTCGCTGTCCAGCAACTCGACTTCCAGGTCAGGTAATTGCAACAGCGAAGGCGGCGTATTATCCAGGCTCAACATCACCTGGAACAACGGGCTGTGGCTCATGTTGCGGGTTGGCTGCAAGGCGCTCACCACTTGCTCGAACGGCAAGTCCTGATGATTGTAGGCAGCCAGCGTAAGGCTCTTGATCCGGTCGAGCATGTCGTTCAAACGCGTCTCTCGGTCGGTTGCCACACGCAATGCCAGCGTATTGGCAAAGAAGCCGATCATTGGCTCCAGCTCGGGATGCTGGCGGTTAGCGACAGGCGTACCTACCACCACATCGGTCTGCCCGCTCAGGTGGCTCATGAGCATCGACCATCCTGCCAGCAGAACCATGAACGGCGTGCTGCCTTGAGCCTGGCTGAAGGCACGCAAGTCGGCACTCAATGCTGGCGAAAACACATGCTCGACCATCCCGCCGGTATAGCTCTGGATGGCCGGGCGCGGACGGTCCAGTGGCAGATTCAACACACTCGGCGCACCTTCCAGATGCTTGCGCCAGAAGTCGATCTGGGCCTGCAGGGCGGGGCCGTCGAGGGATTGCCGTTGCCAGGCGGCGTAGTCCACGTATTGCAGTGGCAGCGCGGGCAGCGGGTCTTTCTGGCCTTGACTGAAGGCGGCGTAAAGCGCGCTCACTTCCTGAGCAAGGACGCTGTTGGACCAGCCGTCGGAGACGATGTGATGCAACGTGATCAACAGCACATGCTCAGCATCCGCAACCCGCAGCAAATGCCCGCGCAGCATCGGCCCCTTGGTCAGATCGAACAGTTGCGTGGCATTTTCCTGACCCAGACGGGCCAGGGTCGAAGTGCGCTCGTCACCGGACAGGTCGCGCAGATCCTGTTTCAACAACGGAAAGCGGCTATCGGCCGGAGCGATCTTCTGCACCGGTTCACCGTCCACCAGTTCAAAACGCGTGCGCAGGGTTTCGTGGCGGGCAACCAGGCGATCCAGCGTTGCCTCCAGGGCAGCGGTGTCAAGTGCCCCTGTAAGGCGCAACGCCATCGGCAAGTGATAGGCCGCACCCGCGGCGTGATCCAGGTGATCGAGGAACCACAAGCGCTGCTGGGAAAAGGACAGCGGCAGACGGCCAGAGCGATTGGCCCTCGGAATCGATTGTGCTTCACCTGGCGCTGCGGCGTTGACCAGTGAAGCCAGGCCACGCACGGTCGGGGCGTCGAAGAGTTCACGCAAGGTGATTCGTGTACCAAGTTTGCGCCGCAGTCGCGACAGCAACTGCACGGCGAGCAACGAATGACCACCCAGTTCAAGGAAGCCGTCGTTGCGACCTACCTGGTCCAGATGCAACAAGGCTTTCCATATCTCGGCGATGGCCTCTTCGGTTTCGCCTTGCGGCGCCTCGTAAACCTTGCTGGCCAACGCATCCTGACCGGGGGCCGGCAGCGCACGGCGGTCGAGTTTGCCGTTGGCGGTCAGCGGCAGGGCGTCCAGCTGGACGAAAGCGCTGGGCACCATGTACTCCGGCAGATGCCTGAGCAATTCGCTGCGCAAGTGTTCGGCTGCCACCGATTCACCACAGACATAAGCGACCAGGCGCTGGCTGTCCGAATCACCCTGGCTGTCGTTGCGGGCAATCACCACCACCTCGCGGATGCCTGGTACGGCCAGCAGAACGTTTTCGATTTCACCCAGCTCGATACGGAAACCGCGAACCTTCACCTGGAAGTCGTTGCGGCCCATGTATTCCAGCGTGCCGTCTGCCAGCCAGCGACCCAGGTCGCCGGTTTTGTAAAGCCGGGCGTTGGCGACATCGGAGAACGGGTCAACGATGAAACGCTCGGCACTCAGCTCGTCACGGTTGAGGTAGCCACGGGCCACACCGCTACCGCCGATATGAATTTCCCCGGCGACGCCCAGTGGTGCCGGCTCGCCACGCGCATCCAGAACATGCACCTGGACGTTGGCAATAGGCCGGCCGATGCTTGGTTTTTCACCCAGGTCGCGGATCAGATCGATGGTCGCGTCCACTGTGCACTCGGTCGGGCCATACATGTTGTAGAAGCGGATGGTCGGGCAGTTACGCAGTTTCTCCCAGGTGCTGGCGTTGATCGCCTCACCACCCAGCAGCACGCTGACCGGCTGATAGCTGCTGCGTTCCAGCAGACCGGCCGAGAGCAGGGTGTCGAGCTGCGACGGGGTGGAGTCGAAGGCATGAACCTGATGCGCTTCGAGGAAGTCCAGCAGTTCGCTGCCGTTGGCACGCAGCAGTTGCGGGATGATCACCAGCTTGTGGCCAGAGAACAATTGCGAGATGCCTTTGATCGACATGTCGAAGAAGAAGCCGGCATTCAGCGCCACAGTGGCCGGTGTCGGGCAATGCTGATGGGTCGTGCGGGTCAGCACGTTCCAGAAGTTGAACACCGAGCGGTGCTCGACCATGACACCTTTCGACTGGCCGGTCGAGCCTGAGGTGTAGATCACGTAGGCCAGGTTTTCCGCCGTCAGGCCGTCGACCACGGGATTGGCGTCGAACGCCTGATCATCCGCCGCGAGCAGCGATTCAGCGCTGTCCAGCAGCATCAACGGCGTGTCGCCGACCGGCAGGCTGAGCGCGCCCTGCGTC
This sequence comes from Pseudomonas sp. P135, assembly GCF_020312125.1. Lineage (NCBI taxonomy): Bacteria > Pseudomonadati > Pseudomonadota > Gammaproteobacteria > Pseudomonadales > Pseudomonadaceae > Pseudomonas > Pseudomonas sp. P135. The sequence continues at coordinate 18,483 of NZ_JAGPYR010000005.1, read as the reverse complement.
AGCAGCGCGCGCGGCTGACTGTCCTGCAGCATGAAGGCCATACGGTCAGCAGGGTGGGCAGGGTCAATCGGCACGTAGGCGGCACCGGACTTGAGCACGCCCAGCAGGCCGACAATCATGTCCAGGCTGCGTTCGGCGCAGATGGCCACGCGCTCGTCCGGCTGCACACCGAGTTGCAGCAACTGCCGGGCCACGTGGTTGGCGCGGCGGTTGAGCTGGCGATAGCTCAGTTGGCGGTCTTCGTAGACCAGCGCTACGGCATCAGGATTACGGCGGACCTGGTCTTCGAACAGGGCATGGATCGGCACGGCCGGTGCGAAGTCGCTGGCGGTGTCGTTGAAGTCATTGAGCAGCAGCTGCCGCTCGGCTTGCGGAATCACTTCAAGACTGCTCGCCAGGCGTGCCGGATCCTGCTCAAGGGCGTTGACCAGCTCGGCAACCGCCTGACCGAGGTAGGCGGCAATCCGGTGCGGATCGATGCCATCTATAGACTGCGCGGTCAGCGAAAAGCCATTGGCCTCATTGGCTACGGCAATTTCGATCGGGTAGTTGGTACGGGTTTCGGAGCCCAGGAAATGAACACCTTCCTGCTCCTCGCCCATGTCCTCGATGTTTTCCCCGGCAGTGTTCACCAGATCACCGTGACGGCAATTGAGGATCACGGTGAACATCGGCAGCGATGCATCCACTGCGCTGCAGCGCTGCGCCAGGGCCAGAGGCGCCTGCTCGTGGGTCAGCAGCCCGCTCAGCTGTTGGTAGGCATCCTGAACGATATCGCGCACGCTGTTTTGTTGCAGGCGAATACGCATCGGCAAGGTATTGATGAACATCCCCAGCGCATGGTTGGCGCCGGAGGTGCCCTGGGAACGTCCCGAAAGCACGGTACCGAAAATCCCGTCGTCACGGCCGCTGGTGGCGGCCACCACCAACCCCCATGCCGCGTGGAACAGCACCGAGGTTGGTACGCCCTGGGCCCGTGCGGTGCTGTGGATCCGCGCGCTGAGATCGTCGCTCAGATCCTGCACCGAACGCAGGATTGTTGCATCGCCGCCACGCACATCGAGCACGCCGTAGGGCGCAGTGGTGGTATCGACATCGCCCAGCAGTTGACGGAAGTAGGCTTCATGTTCGGCCTGGGAAACACACGCGGCCCGGGCGATGAAGTTGCGGTACGGCTGGGATGGCGGCAGGGCGTCGGCGCGTCCGTCCATCACTGCCTGGATCTCGCCCATGATCAGGCGCAGGGTAACGTTGTCACTGATCAGGTGATGGTCCAGCAGTGCCATCAGCCACTTTTCCTGCCGGGTATCGTAAGTGATATACGCGGCTATCAGCGGTGCCTGTTGCAGGTCCAGGCGCATATGGTAGGTATTGGTGCGTTCGCGCAGCATCTGCAAGGCGTCTTCACCCGGCGCGGTGTCGAGCTGAATGACTGGCAACTGTGCCTGACGATGCACCACCTGCACCGGCTGCGGCAGACCCTGCCAGCGCAGGGAGCTGCGCATGATGTCGTGGCGGTTGATCACCACTTGCAGCGCGCCGAGGAATTTGTCGAGCAACGCACGGCTGTCGAACGTCGCTAGGGTGCGCATCAGGTAGGCGTCGCCTTCTGACTGCAACAGATGGTGAAACAGGATGCCTTCCTGCAACGATGACAGTGGATAGATATCCTGAACATTGGCGACGCCGCCTGGCACATCGGCAACGATATGCTCCAGTTCCTGCCGGGTCAGTTTCACCAACGGCAGCATGTCCGGGGTCAGCGCCGTGCAATCGACGGGAATCAGGTTCGCCGGGGCGACCCGTTCCGCCGCAGTACCGCCCGCCAGGACCGCGGCCATGGCTTGCAGGGTTGGTGCCGAGAACACCGTACTCACGTCCAGCAACAAGCCGATCTGACGCAAGCGCTCGATCAGGCTGATGACGAGGAAGGAGTGACCACCCAGTTCGAAGAAGTGATCCTGACGACCGACACGTTCAACCCCGAGCAATTCCTGCCAGGCAGCGGCCAGGGTCGTTTCGATAGCGCCTAGCGGTGCTTCGTAGTCACGACTCACCGTCGCGAACTGGTCCGGCGCGGGCAGGGCGGCACGGTCCAGCTTGCCGTTGGTGGTCAATGGCCAGGTTTCAAGGGTCACAAAGGCACTGGGCAGCATGTGTTCGGCCAGCACGCTGGCCAGTTGGCTGCGCAGCAGCGCTGACTCGGGAGCAGCGCCGTCCTCGGCAATCAGGTAGGCGACCAGGCGTTTGTCGCCAGGGCGATCCTCACGCAAGATAACCATTGCTTCACGGACCTCCGGGCAGGCGAGCAATTGCGCCTCGATCTCGCCCAATTCGATACGAAAGCCGCGAATCTTGATTTGCGAGTCATTACGGCCGACGTAGACCACACCGCCGTCGCTGCGGTAGTGCGCAACGTCACCGGTACGATAGAGGCGAGCGCCGTTTTGCATGGCATACGGGTCGGCAATAAAACGTTCGGCATTCAGTTCCGTGCGGTTCAGGTAATGCCGGGCAACGCCGGCGCCGCCGATATAAATCTCGCCATTGACGCCCACCGGTACCGGCTGCTGATAGTCATCGAGGATACGCAGGCACAGGTCGTCCAGTGCCGGGCCGATCAGGCTTGGCATGGCGGTGTCGATTTCCGACTGGCTGATCGGGTAGTAGGTGGCATGCACGGTGATTTCCGTGATCCCGTACATGTTCACCAGACGGGTACGCGACAGCGGTGTGCGTGCGGTCCAGGGCTGCAGGCTGCGGAAGTCCAAAGCCTCACCACCGAACACCACTTCACGCAGCGCATGCTCCTGCGGGCTGCGTTCGCGGGCCTGGATGAACTGGCGGAAAGCGCTTGGCGTCTGGTTCAGAACGGTGACCTGCTGCTCGCAGACCAGCGCATAGAAGTCATCCGGCGAACGCGCCACCTCACTCGGGACGATGACCAGTTTGCCGCCGTAGCACAGCGCGCCCCAGATTTCCCAGACCGAGAAGTCGAAGGCGAAGGAGTGGAACAGCGTCCAGACATCCTCATGCCCGAAGTTGAATTGCCCGGCGGTGGCGTCGAACAGGCGTGCCACGTTGCCGTGCTCGACCAGCACACCTTTGGGCAGGCCTGTCGACCCTGAGGTGTAAATGACATACGCCAAATGCTCGCGAGACAGTCCCAGCGCAGCAGGCTCAGAGTTGCGGTCCAGTGATTCATCTGCCAAATCGGCACTGTCGTTGTCCGCGCCGAGGGTCAGTACCGGCACGCTGTGTGCCGGCAGCACGTCAAGGCAGGCCGACTGGGCCAGCAACGCCACCGGCGCACTGTCTGTCAGCAGGTAGCCGAGACGCTCGGTGGGGTAAGTCGGGTCCAGCGGTACGTAGGCCGCACCGGACTTGAGCACGGCCAGCACTGCGCAGATCATCTGCGTACCACGCTCTGCGAGGATCGCCACCCGGTCATCGGGACGCACGCCTTGGGCGAGTAGTTCATGGGCCAGGCGGTTGGCTCGGCGATTGAGCGCCTGGTAGCTCACCTCATGCCGGCCAAAGACCAGCGCGATGTTCTGCGGATGGGCGGCGGCGAACTGTTCAAAGCGCTGATGCACCATCAGCCCCGAGGCGAATACCGCCTTGGGCTGCAGTAGCGCTGGCGAGGCCAGGCGCTGCGCCGGGCTGAGCAACGGCAGGCCGAGCACAGGTTGCGCGACATCCTCGACCATCGCTTCCAGCAGCGTATGGAAATGCTGGGCAAAACGCTCGACGGTGGAGCGATCGAAGAGATCGCTGGCGTATTCGATGACCCCGTTCAGGGCGCCGTTTTCGCTAGCCAGGGTCAGCATCAGGTCGAACTGCGCGGTTTCATGGGCTTGTAGCACGGGGTGCAGGCTAAGGCCCGGCAGCTTCAACTCGCCGCCGATGCTGGTGTTATCCAGCGACAGGGCGACCTGACACAGCGGGCTATGACTCATCGAGCGTGGCGGCTGCAAGGCTTCGATCACTTGCTCGAATGGAATGTCCTGATGCTCATTGGCCGCCAGCGTGGTCTGGCGGACCTGTTCCAGCAGTTGCGCCACGCTCGGGTTCTGCGTCAGATCAACGCGCAGGGCCAGGGTGTTGACGAAGAAACCGATCAGGTTCTCGGTTTCGGTGCGGCCACGGTTGGCGCTCGGCACACCTATCACCACATCGCGTTCGTTGCCCAGACGGGCCATAAGCACCGACCAGGCACTGAGCAGGCCCATGAACAAGGTGACGTTATGGGCCTGGCAGAAGCGCTCCAGACGCTGATGAAGCGCTGCGTCGATCGTCACGGGTACAGCGCCGCCGCGGTAGCTTTGCACCGCCGGACGTGGCCGGTCGGTGGGCAGCGACAGCAGCGTCGGCGCGCCACCCAGGTGCTCACGCCAGAAATCGGCCTGCTCGGCAAGGCGCTCGCCTGTGAAGGTGCGGCGTTGCCAGGCGGCGTAGTCGGCGTATTGGATTGACAGGGCCGGCAGCGGGTCCGACCGCTGCTCAGTGAAGGCCTGGTAGAGGGCGGTGAACTCGTTGATCAGCACCCCCACCGACCAGCCGTCGGAGATGATGTGGTGCTGGGTGATCAGCAACATGTGCTCATCATCCGCCAGGCGCAGCAGACGCCCGCGAATCAGCGGGCCCTGGCGCAGGTCAAACGGCGCAGCGGCCTCGCTGTCGGCGATGCGTGAAGCGTTGAGGCTGGCCTGTTCATAAGGCTGCGAGCGCAAGTCGTCTTCTGCCAGGGCGAAACCGCTGTCCGCCGCAGCGATGACCTGCACCGGCTGTTCACCGTGCAGCTCGAAGGTGGTGCGCAGGCTTTCATGACGTGCAACCAGACGGTCGAGCGCAGCCTTGAGCGCGCGGTGATCCAGCTCGCCGCGCAGCAGCAGCGACATCGGCATGTGGTAAGCACTGCTGGCACCAGGGTCGAGCCTGTCGAGGAACCATAGACGCTGCTGGGAAAAGGACAGTGCCAGCGGCGCGTTACGCTCGATGGGTTCGATGCTGTCGGAATCGACCGTTTGCAGGCCGTCGACCACCTTCGCCAGCTCGGCCACGGTCGGGTGATTGAACAGCTGGCGCAGCGCCATGTCACCGTTCAGTTGCTGACGCACACGGGAAACCAGTTGCGCAGCCAGCAGCGAATGACCGCCAAGCTCGAAGAAGCCGTCATGACGACCCACGCGTTCAAGGCCCAGCAGTTCCTGGAATATTTCCGCCAGGGCCTGTTCGGTGGCACCTTCCGGCGCAACGTAGGTTCGCTCGAACATCGCATTCAGGTCGGGGACCGGTAACGCCTTCTGATCAACCTTGCCATTGAGCGTCAGCGGCAAGGCATCCAGGCGTACGAACACACTCGGAACCATGTACTCCGCCAGATCGGCACTCAATTGCGCACGCAGATCCTCCGGATCAGGTGCATCAACGCCCGCATGCACGGTGTAGTAAGCCACCAGACGGGTGTCACCCGGGCTGGCTTCATGCGCCACCACCACGGAGTTGCGAACGCCGTCGCACAAATGCAGGACGCTTTCGATTTCGCCAAGCTCGACGCGGAAGCCGCGGACCTTGACCTGCCCATCGTTACGCGCCAGGTATTCAAGGTTACCGTCCGGCAACCAGCGCGCCAGGTCGCCGGTGCGATAGAGTCGCGCGCCGGCCTGCTGGCTGAACGGGTCTTCGCTGAAACGTTCAGCGGTCAGCTCCGGGCGGTTCAGGTAGCCGAGTGCGACGCCTGTGCCACCGATATAGATCTCGCCGACCACGCCCATCGGCACCGGCTCGCGCCGGGCGTCAAGCACATAGACCCGCACGTTGGCGTTGGGCTTGCCAATCGGCAGGCTGAGGGTGTCAGGCAGTACATCGAAGATTTCGTAGCTGGTGGCACAGGTGGTGCCCTCGGTCGGGCCATAGCCGTTGAACAGGCGTACCTGAGCGGAGTGCTCCCGGACCCGACGGAACGAGGCCGGATCAGCGCGCTCGCCGCCACACATGATCATACGCAGGCCTGCCAGGGCCTCGGGAATCAACCCGGCATACAGGTTGAACAGGGCGGTCGAGCTGATCATGGCTGTTACACCATGGCGCTTGAGCAGGGCGGCGAAGGCCACCGGCTCAAGCAGCACCTGCGGCTCGATAATCACCGACTGGCAGCCATTGAGCAATGCACCCCAGATTTCCGGAGTGCTGGCGTCGAACGCCGGGTTGGACGAAAACGCCACACGGTCCTCGGCGGAGAAGTCGTAGTAGCCGTTGTCCTGAACCAGCCGCACAATGCCGTTGTGGGTCACGATCACGCCCTTGGGCACACCGGTGGAGCCAGAGGTGTAGATGATGCACGCGGGGGTCTCGCCTGCGACTTCAGTTGCAGGCACGACTGGCTCTTGGTTCAGCGCTGACAGCTCCAGTGTGTCCAGATCCAGCCTTGGCGTCATGTCAGGTGCCGTCAGGTCGCTACGGCTCAGCAGCATGATGGCTTCGCTGTCCTCGAGCATGAAGCGCAGGCGCTCTTCAGGGGCCAGACGATCCAGCGCCAGATAAGCCGCGCCGCATTTGAGGGTGGCCAGCATGCTGGCCAGCAATTCCACCGAACGATCCAGCAGAATCGCCACCCGGGTTCCCGGTCCCACACCGTGTTTGCGCAGGTGCTGAGCCAGGGCATTGGCGCGGCTGTCGAGTTCAGCGTAGGTCAGTGTCTGCTCACCCTGGCGGACGGCAATTGCCTGCGGTGCAGCTTCGGCATGGGCCTCGAACAAGCGATGCATCAACTGACCGACAGGGTAGGTGCGCTCTGTGGCATTGATATCCTTCAGCAGGTACTCGCGCTCGGCAGTGTCGAGCAACGGTACCTGTTCCAGCACTTGCTGATCATCGGCCGCCATAGCCTCCAACAAGCGCAGGAAGTAGCCTCGATACCGACGCATGGTGCTTTCGTCGAACAGTGCCGTGGCGTACTCCAGCGTGCCGATCAGTTGCCCGTCCACCTCGCCGATGTCCAGCGCCAAGTCGAACTTTGCCGTATCACCGGCCACTGCGACGCCTTGCAGGGTCAGGTCGCCAAGCACCAGCGCGGTGTCCTCGTTGTTTTGCCATGACAGCATGGCCTGAAAAATCGGGCTGTGGGACAGGCTGCGTTGCGGTTGAACCACTTCAACCACTTGTTCGAACGGCAGGTCCTGATTTGCCTGGGCAGCCAGAGTTCGCTGTTTGACTTGCCGTACCAGCGCTTCGACGCTCGGCGTGCCTGAGAGGTCGACCCGTATAGCGAGGGTGTTGACGAAGAAGCCAATCAGGTTCTCCACCTCGGCGCTCATACGGTTGGCCACCGGCGTACCGATCACCACGTCATCCTGACCGGACAGCCGTCCCAACAGCGCGGCCCAGGCGCCCATGACGGTCATGAACAGACTGCTGCCGTGGCGTTGGTTCAAGGCCTTGAGGCCACGGGTCAATTGTGTATCGAGCACCAGTTCCAGCGTCTGCCCGCTGTAGTCCTGTTGCGCCGGACGTGGTCGGTCGGTCGGCAGGGTCAGCAAGGCCGGCGCACCAGCCAGGGCCTGCTGCCAGTACTGACGCTGTTGTTGCAGCACGTCGCCACTCAACCAGTCACGCTGCCACAGTGCGTAGTCGACGTATTGCACTGGCAAGGCCGGCAGTGGATCATCCGCACCCTGGCGGAAGGCGTCGTAAAGGGCACCCAGCTCGCGATTCAACACCCCGGTTGACCAGCCATCGGAGACGATGTGGTGCATGGTCACCAGCAACACGTGGTCGTCATCGGCCATGCGCACCAGACGCCCGCGCACCAGTGGTCCATTGACGAGGTCGAAGTGCTCGCTGGCCTCTTGTGCCGCGATGGCGAGCAGCTTGTCTTCGGCATCGGTCTGCCCGGCCAGTACCTGCAGTTGCAGTCTGAAACCTGTTTCTGCGGCAGAGATACGCTGCTCCGCAGGCTGTCCCTGCTCTTGGACAAAGGTCGTGCGCAGCGCCTCATGGCGGGCCACGATACGGTCCAGTGCGCGTTGCAGCGAAGCCTGATCAAGGTTGCCACGCAGACGCAGTCCCGCCGGAATATGGTAAGCGGCGCTGCCACCTTCCAGTTGCGCGAGTAACCATAGGCGCTGTTGGGCAAACGACAGCGGTAGCGCACCCGAACGTTGCACAGGCTTGATCGCCACGCGAGCGTTGTCCTGCGTGTTGCCCAGCCGCTCGGCGAACTGCCGCAGCACCGGTGCCGCGAAAAACACTGACGGTGAAACCTCCAGATTCAATTGCTGACGAACCTGAGCCAGTACGCGCATGACCAGCAATGAATGACCGCCGAGCGCGAAAAAGTCATCATGACGGCCGACTTGTGCGACGCCCAGCACATCGGCCCAGATTGCGGCGATTGCCGTCTCCAGCGGGCCATCGGCTGCTTCGAAATCATGCTGATCGAAGGCGTCGGCATCCGGCTCGGGCAACGCTCTTCGATCCAGTTTGCCGTTGGCGCTCAGCGGCAATGCGGCCATGCGCACGAACGCTGCCGGGATCATGTATTCCGGCAGGTTGAGTTGCAGTTGCTGGCGCAGCGCGCGCGGGGTCAGGGCAGGGCCAGACTCGTCGCGAGTGGCATATTCCACAAAATACGCGATCAGTTTCGGCGTGCCGCCGCTGTCCTCGCGAATCACGACGAGGCTTTCGCGCACACCTGCAACCTCGGCCAGGCGTGCTTCGATTTCGCCCAGCTCCAGACGCAACCCACGCAGCTTGGCCTGGGAGTCGTTGCGGCCGAGGAATTCGATATTGCCATCAGCCCGGTAGCGCGCCATGTCGCCGCTGCGGTACAGCCGTTCGCCCGCCACGAAGGGGTTGTCCATGAAGCGTTCGGCAGTCAGTTGCGGCAAATTCAGATAGCCGCGAGCAATACCCGCGCCGCCGATATACAGCTCGCCCGCGACACCCGGCGGAACCGCTTGGCCAAGCTCATCGAGCAGATAAATCCGCGTATTGGCCAATGCCCGACCAATCGGCAAGACCCCGTCGACCTGGCTGGTTGCCTCGAACTCGAAGCAGGTGCTGTCGATACTGGCTTCAGTGACACCGTAGGCCTGGACGATCTGCACGTGATCGCCACAAAGCTTGCGCAGTTGCCGGGCGCTGTGCGCGGTCCAGATATCCGAACCACAGACCACTGTGCGCATGAACGACAGGTCGTGCCCCGTCTCTTCCACCCAGCCCAGCAATGCGTTGAGTACGGCTGGCACGAAATCCGCAAATCCGATCGACTCCTCGCTCAACAGGCGGTAAAGCGCAGGCGGGTCCATCAATGTCTCGCGTGGGCACAGTACCAGTGTGCCGCCGAAAGCCAGAGAGCGGATCAGGTCGGCGCTGAACACATCGAAGGAAAACCCGGCCATCTGCAAGTGATTGAGTGGCGCGTGCAGTGCGTACAGTTGCTCCCACGCCGCGCTGACGGCGAACAATCCGCGATGCTCGACCATTACGCCTTTCGGCACGCCGGTGGAGCCCGAGGTGTAGATCACGTACGCCAGATTGTGCGCACCGAGTGTTTCCACCACCGGGTTGTCGCCACGCTCGGAGAGGGTGGTGCGCTGATCCTCATCGAGCAGCACCAGCGGCAAGTCCAGCGTCGGCAGATGCGCCTGCACATCACGCTGGGCCAACAGTGCCGACGGCGTACTGTCTTCAATCATGTAGGCCAGACGCTCGGCGGGGTAAGCCGGATCCAGTGGCACATAAGCAGCACCGGCCTTGAGCACACCGAGCACGCCGATCAGCATTTCCACGCCACGCTCGACGCAGATCGCCACCCGATCATCCGGTTTGATGCCCAGGCTGATCAGATGGTGAGCCACACGGTTGGCCTGACGGTTCAATTCGGCATAGCTCAAGCGCTGCGCCCCGAAGGCCACGGCGATGGCGTCGGGCTGCGCCTGAACCCTTTCTTCGAACAACTGATGAATCGTGCGATCCTGAGGGAAGGGCGCCTCTGTTGCGTTGAGGCCTGCCAGCAAATGTTCACGTTCGTCGGCACCCAGCAAGGCTACGTGCTCCAGCACCTGCTGGTCGTCGGCGACCATGGCCTCCAGCACACGCTGGAAGTAGCCCAGATAGCGCCGCATGGTGCTCTCGTCGAACAACGCTGTGGCGTACTCCAGCGTGCCGACCAGTTGCTCATCCACCTCGGCCATGTCCAGCGTCAGGTCGAATTGGGCAGTATCAGCGGCCAATTCGATGCTTTTCAGAGTCATGTCGCCGAGCGTCAGATCAGACGCCTCGTTGTTTTCCCACGACAACATGGCCTGGAAAATCGGGCTGTGGGACAGGCTGCGTAGCGGATTGATGACTTCCACGACTTGTTCGAACGGCAAGTCCTGATGCGCCTGGGCATCGAGAGTCTGCTGCTTGACCCGCGCCAGCAGCGTCTCTGCCGTGGGCTTGTCACTGAGGTCGACGCGGATGGCCAGAGTGTTGACGAACAGGCCCACCAGCCCTTCGACTTCGCTGCGAGTACGGTTGGCTACTGGCGTACCGATGACCACATCATCCTGGCCAGCCAGGCGTCCCAGCAGGCCGGCCCACGCGGCCATGACCGTCATGAACAGGGTGCTGCCGCGGCGTTGGCTCAATGCCTTGAGACCTCGGGTAAGGTCTTTGTCGAACACGACGGGCAGTGCTGCACCGGCATAGTCCTGCAGCGCCGGACGCGCACGGTCGGTGGGCAACATCAACAACGCCGGAGCATCTGCCAGGGTTTGCTGCCAGAAATTGCTTTGCTGTTGCAGCACATCGCCACTCAGCCAGCGACGTTGCCACACGGCGTAGTCCAGGTATTGCAGCTCCAGCGGCGCCAGCGGGTCGTCCTGGTCCTGACTGAATGCGGCATAGAGCGCGGACAATTCGCGGGTCAGCACATCAACCGACCAGCCATCGGAAACGATATGGTGCAGGGTCAGCAACAATACGTGATGGTCCTCGGCCATACGAATCAGGCGGCCACGAATCAACGGGCCCTGTTGCAGATCGAAGCTTTGCAGCGACTCTTCGCTGGCCAGTGCCTGAAGTTTTTCCTCGGCATCCGCCAACCCTTGCAGATCGTGCATTTGCAGGTTGAAACCGGTGTCCGCCGGGCTGATGCGTTGCACCGGCTGTCCGTCATCGCCCTGCATGAACGTGGTGCGTAAACCTTCGTGGCGCGCCACGATACGCTCCAACGCCCGTTGCAATGCCTTGAGATTCAGGTTGCCATGCAGGCTCAGGCCGGCAGGTATGTGGTAGGCCGCGCTGGCGCCTTCCATCTGGGCGAGAAACCACAGACGTTGCTGGCCGAATGACAATGGCCACGCCTGATCGCGTGCCACCGGTACGATGTCCGGCAATTTGCTGCGTCCGGCCTGAGCGATGGCTACGGCCAGGGCACTCAGTTCGGGATGGGCGAACAGTGCAGCCAGACCAAGTTCGACGCCCAATTGATGACGCACCTGGGAAATCAGGCGCATCGCCAGCAAGGAGTGGCCGCCCAGTTCAAAGAACTGATCATGACGGCCCACCCGTTCCAGATCGAGCAGGTTTTGCCAGATCTGCGCCAGCGCAATCTCGGTAGCCCCTTGAGGCTCCACGTGCTCGCGGCTGGCAAAGGCATCGTCAGCCGGAGCCGGCAAGGCCTTGCGGTCGAGCTTGCGGTTCGGCGTCAACGGCAGTTCATCAAGCAGCACGAACGCGCTCGGCAGCATGTACTCGGCCAGTTGCGGTGCCAGTTCGGCGCGCAGTTCAGCGGCTGTGATCTGGGTTTGCGGCTGGGCAACCACATAGGCCACGAGACGTTTTTCACCGGGATTGTCCTCCCGAGCGATCACCACCGCTTCCTTGACCCCTTTGCAATTGCCGAGACGGGCTTCGATTTCGCCCAGTTCGATGCGGAAACCGCGCACCTTGACTTGGAAATCGTTACGGCCCAGGTACTCGATCCGGCCGTCAGCCATGTAGCGTGCCAGGTCACCGGTTTTGTACATCCTGGCATCAGGGCTTTTGCTGAACGGATCAGCGAGGAAGCGCTCGGCGTTGACCTCTTCAAGGTTCAGGTAACCGCGTGCCACGCCGTCGCCGCCAATGTAGATTTCACCGGCCACGCCATACGGCACTGGCTGCTGATGAGCGTCGAGCAGGTAAATGCGCGTGTTGGCCATCGGCTTGCCGATGGTCGCATTGCCGCTGCCTTCGCTGCCGGCCGCAGCGTCGTAGCTGACGTAGGCCGCAGTGCAGGACACCGTCGCTTCGGTCGGCCCATAGGTGTTGATCAGACGAGTGTGCGCCGGGCGCACCTCGTCCCAGAGCTTGAGCTTCTGCGCCGACAATGCGTCACCTGTGACGTTGATCAGACGCACATGCTGCAGACGTTGCTCAGCAGCCTGCGGCTGGTTGTGCCATTCGGCAACCAGCGTATGCCAGTGCGCAGTGGTCAGGTGCAGGACGGTGGGTTGAATGCCATGGGTTTCAGTCCCTTCGCTGCCGAAGATCTCGCGGCTTGGTGCCAGGGTCGCGCCGGCCAGGAGTGCCGGGAAGATCTCTTCCACCGACAGGTCGAAGTTCAGGGTGTTCTGCTGCAGCACCGTGTCGCTCTGAGACAGGTCGAACAACCGCGCCGCATCGACGCTGTAGTTGACCAGGCCGCGATGCTCGATCATCACGCCCTTCGGATTACCGGTGGAGCCCGAGGTGTAGATCACATACGCCAGGTTGCGCACGCCGAGGGTCGGTACGACCGGGTTGTCATCACACTCGGCCAAGCCCTGGTATTGCTCGTCATCGAGCAATACCAGCGGCATGGACAATGCGGGCAAGCGCTCCTGCAAGCCGCGCTGAGTGAGCAACGCCGCTGGCTGGCTGTCGGTGATCATGTATGCCAGGCGCTCGGCCGGATAGGCCGGGTCAAGTGGTACATAAGCCGCCCCTGCCTTGAGCACACCGAGCAGGCCGATCATCATTTCCACGCCACGCTCGACACAGATCGCCACCCGATCATCCGGAACAATGCCCAGGCTGATCAGGTGATGAGCGAGACGGTTGGCCTGACGGTTCAAGTCGGCATAGCTCAGGCGCTGCCCCTGGACAGCCACGGCGATGGCATCAGGTTGTGTGCGGACCTGTGCTTCGAACAGGTGCTGAATGCACAGGTCCGTCGGGTAGTCCTGGCGCGTCTGGTTGAAGGTCTCCAGCAGCAGGTTGCGCTCGGCGGCAGGCAGCACATCCAGCTGCGTAACGGCCATCTGCGGTGTGTGCGCCAGCGCGTCGGTCAGTTGCTCCAGCGCGCACTGCATCATGGCGCACAGGCGTTGCGGATTTGCGGGCTGCATGCTGTGTATTATCAGGTCGAGCTCACTGCCGTAATCGTTGACCGACAAGCACAGCGGATAGTTGGTCCGCTCGGTGCCGTCGAGCAGGCGCATGCCCGGCCATTGCAACCGGCTGTCCTCGCCCTGGTGCCGGTAATTGAGCAGGCTGGAGAACAACGGCACCCCTGTGGCCACGCTACTGCAACGTTGGGCCAGGGCCAGTGACGCCTGCTCGTGGCTCAGTAATTCGCTGAGATCACGGTGTGTGGCCATGACCAGTTCCTGGGCGCCTTGTGTGGTCAGTTGCACGCGGACCGGCAGGGTGTTCATGAACATGCCCATGGCCCGCTCGGCGCCGGCCGTACCTTGCAGGCGGCCGGTGACCACGGTGCCGAACACCACGTCATCGCGACCGGTACAACGGGCCATCACCTGAGCCCAGGCGACATGGAACAGAACCGCCGGGGACATGCCGCGCTCCCGGGCCTGAGTCCGGATACGTGTGCAGAGGTCACTGCTCAATGCCAGTCTGGCCTCTTCGACGTCATTGCCGTCGCCCTGAACTTCCAGCAGTTCGAAAGGAGCGGTGGGTGAATCAACATCAGCCAGGCGGCGGGTGAAGTAAGCTTCGTGGGCACTTGAAGGGCTGGCGAGGGTCTGTGCGACAAAATCCCGGTAAGGCTGCGGTGGCAGCAGGTCTGCGCTCTGGCCTCGCATCAACAGGCGAATTTCTTCGAGTATGAGTTCCACGGTGACGTGGTCGCTGATCATGTGGTGATCAATCAGCGCCAGTAGCCAACGTTCCGAGTCTGGGTCGCGAGCAATGTAGGCCAGCAGCAGCGGTGCCTGTCGCAAATCAAGGCGCAGACGACCTGGATCACTTAGCCGGTCCATCTGACTGAGTGCGTCTTCATCCGGCGTCAGGGTGAGGGTATGGACCGGCAATTGCGCCTGGCGGTGCACCACTTGCACCGCTTGCGGCAGGCCGATCCAATGCACCGAGCTGCGCAGGATGTCATGGCGGTCGATAACCGTTTGCAGGCCCTCAAGAAAGGCGTCAAGGCGCGCACGGCTGTCGAACTCGATCATCGAGCGCATCAGGTAGGCGTCGCGCTCACGATTCAGCAGGTAATGGAACAGGATGCCGTCCTGAAGCGGTGCCAGCGGGTAGATGTCCTGGATATTGGCGGCTCCGCCGGGAACGGCGGAGGCGATCAGTTCAATCTGATCGACGCTCAGTTCCACCAGCGGCAACATGTCTGGCGTCAATTGCGTGCAATGGGCCGGAATGCGGTTGGCGGGTACCTGGAACAGAACGTGTTTGTCCTGACTGATGGCCAAGGCCATTTCACGCACGGTAGGCGCAGTGAATACAGTCTTTACGTTGAGATTCAGGCCCTGCTTGCGCAGACGTTCGATCAGAGAGACGGCCAGCAGTGAGTGGCCACCGAGCTCGAAGAAATGGTCATGACGCCCGACCTGCTCGACGCCCAGCAGGTCTTGCCAGATAAACGCGATCTTTTCCTCGATTTCACCTTGCGGTGCTTCGTAGCCACGGCTGATCAGCGCATCAGCATCCGGGGCTGGCAAGGCATTGCGGTCCAGCTTGCGGTTCGGCGTCAGCGGCAGTTCATCAAGCAGCACGAACGCGCTTGGCAGCATGTACTCGGCCAGTTGCGGTGCCAGTTCGGCGCGCAGGTCAGCGGCTGTGATCTGGCTTTGCGGCTCGGCAACCACATAGGCCACCAGGCGCTTGTCTCCCGGGTTATCTTCCCGAGCGACCACCACGGCTTCCTTGACCCCGGCGCAATTGCCCAGGCGGGCTTCGATTTCACCCAGTTCGATGCGGAAACCGCGAACCTTGACCTGGAAGTCGTTACGACCCAGGTACTCGATACGGCCGTCGACCATGTAGCGCGCCAGATCGCCGGTTTTGTACATTCTGGCATCAGGGCTGCTGCTGAACGGGTCCGTGAGGAAACGCTCGGCGTTGACCTCTTCAAGGTTCAGGTAACCCCGCGCCACGCCGTCGCCACCGATGAAAATCTCGCCGGCCACGCCAAACGGTACCGGCTGCTGGTGGGCATCAAGCAGGTAGATGCGCGTGTTGGCCATCGGCTTGCCGATGGTCGCGTTGCCGCTGCCTTCGCTGCCGGCCACGGCGTCATGGCTGACGTAGGCCGCGGTGCAGGATACCGTCGCTTCGGTTGGCCCGTAGGTGTTGATCAGGCGAGTGTGCGCAGGGCGCATCTCGTCCCAGAGCTTGAGCTTCTGCGCCGACAGTGCGTCACCCGTGACGTTGATCAGGCGCACATGCTGCAGGCGCTGAGCCGCCACCTGCGGTTGCTTGTGCCACTCGGCCACCAGCGTATGCCAGTGTGCGGCGGTCAAGTGCAGGACAGTCGGATTAATCCCGTGGTTTTCAGTCCCTTCGCTGCCGAAGATCTCGCGGCTCGGCGTCAGGGTGGCCCCCGCCAGCAAGGCCGGGAAGATTTCTTCCACCGACAGGTCGAAGTTCAGGGTGTTTTGTTGCAGCACGGTGTCGCTCTGGGACAGGCCGAACAGGCGTGCAGCATCGACGCTGTAGTTGACCAGACCGCGATGCTCGATCATCACGCCCTTCGGATTACCGGTGGAGCCCGAGGTGTAGATCACATACGCCAGGTTGCGCACGCCAAGGGCTTCCACCACAGGGTTATCGTCACGCTCGGTAAAGGTTTTGCGCTGATCATCGTCGAGCAACACCAGTGGCAAGGTCAGGGTCGGCAGATATTCCTGCAAGTGACGCTGGGTCAGTAACGCCGCTGGCTGGCTGTCTTCGATCATGTAGGCCAGGCGCTCGGCAGGGTAAGCCGGGTCCAGCGGCACATAAGCGGCACCGGCCTTGAGTACACCGAGCAGGCCGACCATCATTTCCACACCGCGTTCGACGCAGATCGCCACCCGATCATCCGGAACAATGCCCAGGCCGATCAGGTGATGAGCGAGACGGTTGGCCTGGCGGTTCAGTTCGGCATAGCTCAGGCGCTGCGCCTGGAAAGCCACGGCGATGGCATCCGGTTGCGTGCGGACCTGTGCTTCGAACAGGTGCTGAATGCACAGGTCCGTCGGGTAGTCCTGGCGGGTCTGGTTGAAGGTCTCCAGCAGCAGGTTGCGCTCGGCGGCGGGCAGCACATCCAGCTGCGTAACTTCCTTCTGTGGTGTGTGCGCCAGCGCGTCGGTCAATTGCTCCAACGCACACTGCATCATGGCGCACAGGCGTTGCGGATCCGCAGGTTGCACACTGTGTATCAACAGGCCCAGGTCACTGCCGTAATCGTTGACCGACAAGCACAGCGGATAGTTGGTGCGCTCGGCGCTGTCGAGCAGGCGCAGGCCCGGCCATTGCAACTGGCTGTCCTCGTTCTGGTGCCGGTAGTTGAGCAGGCTGGAGAACAACGGCACACCCGTGGACACGCTACTGCAGCGCTGGGCCAGGGCCAATGATGCCTGCTCGTGGCTCAGTAACTCGCTGAGATCACGGTGGGTGGCCATGACCAGTTCCTGGACACTTTGCGTGGCCAGTTGCACGCGAACCGGCAGGGTGTTCATGAACATGCCCATGGCCCGCTCGGCGCCTAACGTACCTTGCAGACGGCCGGTGACCGCGGTGCCGAACACCACATCATCGCGACCGGTACAACGTGCCAGCACCTGAGCCCAGGCGACATGGAACAGCACCGCCGGGGACATGCCGCGCTCCCGGGCCTGAGTCCGGATACGTGCGCAGAGGTCACTGCTCAATGCCAGTTCGGACTCTTCGACGTCATTGCCGTCGCCCTGAACTTCCAGCAGTTCGAACGGAGCGGTGGGTGAATCAACATCAGCCAGGCGGCGTGTGAAGTAAGCTTCGTGGGCACTTGAAGGGCTGGCGAGGGTCTGTGCGACAAACTCCCGATAAGGCTGCGGTGGCAGCAGGTCTGCGCTCTGGCCTCGCATCAACAGGCGAATTTCTTCGAGTATCAGTTCCAGGGTGACATGGTCGCTGATCATGTGGTGATCAATCAGCGCCAGTAGCCAACGTTCCGAGTCTGGGTCGCGAGCAATGTAGGCCAGCAGCAGCGGGGCCTGTCGCAGATCAAGGCGCAGACGACCTGGATCACTTAGACGATCCAGTTGGCTGAGTGCGTCTTCATCCGGCCTCAGGGTGAGGGTATGGATCGGCAATTGCGCCTGGCGGTGCACCACTTGCACCGCTTGCGGCAGGCCGACCCAATGCACTGAACTGCGCAGGACATCATGGCGGTCGATAACCGTTTGCAGGCCCTCAAGAAAGGCGTCAAGGCGCGCACGGCTGTCGAACTCGATCGTCGAGCGCACCAGGTAGGCGTCGCGTTCAAGACTCAGCAGGTAATGGAACAGAATGCCTTCTTGCAGCGGTGCCAGCGGGTAGATGTCCTGGATATTGGCGGCTCCGCCGGGAACCGCGGAGGCGATCAGTTCAATCTGAGCGACGCTCAGTTCCACCAGCGGCAACATGTCTGGCGTCAACTGCGTGCAATGGGCCGGAATGCGGTTGGCCGGCGCCCGGAACAGGGCTTGTTTTTCCTGGCTGATGGCCAAGGCCATTTCACGCACGCTGGGCGCAGTGAATACGGTGTTTACGTTGAGATTCAGGTCCTGCTTGCGCAGACGGTCGATCAGAGAGACGGCCAGCAGTGAGTGGCCGCCGAGTTCGAAGAAGTGGTCATGACGCCCGACCTGCTCGACGCCCAGCAGGTCTTGCCAGATTACCGCGATCTGCTCCTCGATTTCGCCTTGTGGGGCTTCGTAGCCACGGCTGATCAGCGCGTCACCGTCGGGTGCCGGCAGCGCCTTGCGATCCAGCTTGCCGTTCGAGGTCAGTGGCATCGCTTCAAGCAGCACATAAATGGCCGGAACCATGTACTCCGGCAACACTTGCTGCAGGTGACCGCGCAGGGTTTCGAGATCGACAGCAGTGTGCTCGGCAGACTGCGTGTAGTAAGCCACCAGACGTTTGTCGCCGGGTATGTCTTCGCGAGCAGTGACCACCGCTTCATGGACCGCCGGGTGTTTAGCCAGGGCGGCCTCGATTTCGCCGATTTCGATACGCAAGCCGCGGATCTTCACCTGAAAGTCATTA